>NZ_LT896716.1:3390752-3690752 GCF_900187405.1 Geobacter sp. DSM 9736 | reverse complement strand
AGTGCTTGCAACCTCCTCCATCAGCGTTCCTGCCCATCCCATGAGAACGAACGATATCGGCATAACCAGCACCCCCATCGGCATAACTTTGCGGGGGCTGAACTCAAGAGCAAGGAATATCAGCACCGCCATGAAGACACCGAGAGAAAGCGATTCCGACGTTGCAATGAAAGGACTGATGCTCGTCGCTGCCCAACGAAGGCCAATGGCAACAGTATGCGGGATGAAACCGGCCAACGCGCTGAAGAGGCCGATCTTGAACAGCTTGTCCTGCTTCGCCATCATGCCGAAGATGTAGCTGAACGCGCTGACGCCATAGAGTGCGACAGCAGTCCAAAAGAACATGAATTCGGGTTTCATAGAGGCTCCTTATAATGGAATGGCAGCGCTGCATGCGCATTATGCGTTTCAAACAGGGCTGAACTGAAAAAGCCGCTCAGGCTTTACGCGCCCCGCTTCGCATCATGCGCCCGACAGTGGTAATGAGCATCCCGGCGAGTCCTATCCAGAGACTCGTCAGCACAAACGGCTTTCCCGGATCGTAACGCACCTTCATGCCGACCCAGTAACGCAGCTCTTTAAACATGAATTTGTGCCCGGCGGCTTCCAGGCTCGAATTAATTGGTATTCTCCCCCCCCCAATAGGCTTCCCTCCAGATTGTGATCCGTCAATGGGCCATATGCTGAGGGTGACCTCTCCTCCACGGTCGTCCAGCTTCGAAGGCAGATATGTCACCTGCAAATCGAAAAGCGGCTTTCCCAGCGGCTCCTGCGGATAGAGGAACGCACCGGGCCCGTCCTTGGTTCCGGTGGTGTAGAAATAGGAGTCATCCGCCTGCCTGAGGCTCTGGAGCGGGATGTATGCTCCATAAATTTCTCTGCCTCTTCCGTCGGCAAGCAGAACGAGAGGCGAATACCCCTCCTTTTCAGGAAAAAACTTTATCCCGTTAAAAGATAGATTCTTTGTAACATAGATAACCTGCTGCTTTTTCGAAGCCCCTTCCCCTACAGCGACTTCATAAGCTACCCTTTTGTCCTCATCCCCTACCCTGTACCCCTTGTACATCTTGATGAGGGTGGTCTCTCCCTTGAGTTTCGAAAATGAAAAGAAGCGCCCGTAACGGATCGTGTCATAACTCTGTGGGTCCCCATTGCGCAGAGTCTCCCCTTCGGTCAGCCGCAAAATGCCGTCGAAGAAAAACAGGCTGTTATAGACTATGCCGGCAAACATGGCAACGAAGCTCAGATGAAAGAGGATCATCCCAAAGGACACTATGGTGATCCGCCGCCCCCAGATCCTCCCGAAAAAACAGCAGGCGACATTTACAACCAGCAGGACCAGAATCGAATTGAACCAGACGGTGCTGAAGATAAGCTGCCATGCCGTCTCTCCCCGCCAGATAGTCACCCCGGCGACGCTGCAGGAGAGGATAACCAGGAGCAAGGCCATAGCAAGCCTTGCGGAAGCCAGAAAATCATATATCACGCGGGGTATTTTATGGATAGGGTGATATCGGGGCTGGACGGGATAGGTTTCGGAATCTTTTTCCTGTTCTGTGTAGGCCGGTTGATTGTTGTCGATCATGTGAACCTTACGAATATGAGCAGCACTGAATGTGTGCGCGAGCTGCAATCCATGCTGATAATGCGCGTTCTAAAGCTTTTCGACCATCCACCAGAGATCGTTCCCCTGTCTCACGCCGTATCCGACAAGCTTCCCGTCAGGGGAGAAAGAAGTGTCCCAGACCGCTTCGTATTGAGGAAGCTCCCGAAGGGTAGCCCCCTTGAGGTCTGCAATCACCACAAAACGCTGCCCGTCTCTACGAGCACGATAGACTAGACGCGAGCCGTCCGGTGAAAATTTCGGCCCAACCACCTTGTCGTACTGCGGGCCTTCGGTTCCGTCCACCACAATGAACGATTTTTCCCCACGCGTTACAGCATAAACAAAGTGAATGCCGTCGGGACTGAATGAAGGTTCATTGATTTCATCGTAAGCTTCTCGCTGCCTGATGCCGTCAACCCATGCGGCAACCTTCCCATCAATCAAGGCCGAATAAACTGTCCTGCCTGTCCGAGAAACAGCAATATTGAAAATGTTCTGGTCAGGGGCGGGGGCCACTTCGTGGCCGTCCCTGATCAGGACAGTCCGCCCTTTCCGCTGGGCAAAATAAGCGACGTGACCACCGCCATCCGAGATCCCTGCAAAAAGAATATCAATATACCAGGGGGATTCCTCCTCTGAAAAGTCCTTCTGACGGGGATCAGTAGTGACGAGGGCTTTGCTTGCCCCATTCCTGACGGTATAGAAGAGACGGGTCCCAGATCTGTCAGTCTCAATTGCACTGATCCAGTCATACTCTTTCCCCTTGAAACAGGTTCCCATATCACTGGAACACACGCGAACAAAAGACTTCTTATGATCGGGCGTCTGCTCTACATAGGCGAATCGTGCACCGTCAGAGGCGACTACTATGCCCGGGTTCTCAGATGAGAACTGGGAGCTTTCCCCGCCGTTCCTGACTATGACCCACTTCTCCCCGACACGTGCTTCATGGATGATGCGGCCATTAGATGCAAAAACGGGTTTTCCGACCGAGTCGTATGCCTTACCCTCATCTCCGTTTACCAACACCCGCTGCTTGCTGCCCTCAACGGCAACGTGCGCAAAATCATCAGCGCCTTGCCTGAAAACCGGGGTAAGTACTGCCGCATAGCTTTTGCCAAGCCGTCCATTGAGCGATACTACAGACTGTCCTTCCCGGCCAGCAAATACGGCAACTCCGTGGCCGTTGGGGCTGAAAAATATATCTCCTATCTCGTACCCAGGAGGGAGCGTGGCAAGCTTTGTCGATTTCGAATTGAATGGTGAGGGTGAAGCCTTTCCGGCGGTCCTGCTGCACGCGGATAACGCAAGCAACAGGAGGATGACGGGAAACCATACGATCTTCGGATTCATTCTGCCTCAGTTAAAAACATTGAAATAAAAATGGGAACTGCTGGGGCTGAACACCCTTACGAGGATAAATCAAAAGCCCCGCCTTTGGCAAGCGGGGCTTTTGTCGCATCTGCACTGTCAGATGCTAGAATGTTCCGCCTGGAGCGTAGTTTTCTACGGAGCTTCTGTTGCAGGCACTGAATTTACCGGAACTACCGCCCATACACTCCGGTGTATAGGTCGTCGTACCGATCCTTCTCGGGTTGTGAGTGCTAAACTGATCGCTGTTGCGGATGAAAGCGATCGGTCCGCCACCGCTGGCCCACCTGCTGCCGGAACGCTTGGCGACCTGGCCGGTAGGCACGACGTTGGAACCGTGTACGTCCATGGCCCTGACGGGACGTACTGCGGTGGCAGTCGAAGTATAGGTACTGCTGTGGCAGAGGTTGCAGCCCCACTTGATATACGCACTCTTCTCGGACCTGTCGAATGTGCCGCTGGTCCCGGCCGCAGAGCCGGTACCGTGGTCGTAGGTACTTACAGTGTCGTATCCGAGGTGACAGATCAGACAAAGTGACGCCTGGTTAGACACCGAGGCTGTCCCGAACACGGCAGGCACGCCGCGGACCGTATTGGCATTACCGTGCGCCGTCACGGTACGTTTCGTAAGCGGCGAGTTGCCGGGGATGTTGTGGCAGTCGAAGCAGTTGATAACTACGCCCTGTGACAGCGTGCCGGAAGTCCCGCGGCTTCCTGTCGGCTTGTACGGAACTTGGAGCCTTGCTGCCGTCGGGTAATCGCGATTGAGCGGCCCGAGTACCGGATGCTTCGAAGAGTTCGTCGTAGCGACCTGTGACTTCACGTTAACGAGCCCCTGGGTCCCGGTAGCGCCATTGGTTGCCGTATAGTTTGCACCGAGCTGAACACCGTTCCATGGCATGTACTGCGTAGCATTGGCACCCGAACGGGCGGTAGTGTTGGTAGCACCATCGGCATCATGGCAGGCGAGACAGAATTTCTGAGTTATCACGTTGGCGATGTCGGTATTGGAGTTGTGCCCTGTCGAGGTCCTTGTTCCAGCTGCATATGATGTTGAAAACCGTGCGAACGCAAAAGCATTTACACCGGAAACATCTTTAATCTGTGCCTCACCGGTGCCGTCAGGGTCTCTCAGATCGATGTTGCCGTTTTGATGGTACGAGGAGGTTCTGCCTGTTGACGAAACACCCTCAAGGTGGCACACGATGCAGTCGGCGCTCGTTACTGCCCCTCGCCCAGCCTTCTTGTGCCCCCATGCCAGTCCGAACTCGGCTGAGACATTAGCGAGAGTGGTCCCGGGCCGCCCTTTGGTTCGCGTGATAGTCTTGTTATGACACTCTATGCAGCCGAGGGAACCGCCCCAAGCGACGTTGCCGTGGCACGCATTGGAGGAGCATGTGCCTCCTGAAGGTGCAAATGTATAGGTGAAACTTATGCCGGCCCCGGTATTCGGGCTTACATCATAGGCATTATTACCGTGATTTGCACCATTTGTTACGGAAGTTCCATTGGTGGTAACCGAGTAATGGCATCTGTCGCAGCCGATATTATGACCACTGGCGGAATGCGTATTTGCTTTAGGTGTCCCGCTTGTGTATGCCGGTGGGAATGCATGACAGCTGCTGCAATTGGTACTTCCCCCCCAAGCAGGAGTCTGGATAGGCTGAACATTTCCGGTAGCTACGGATGTACCGTTACTGTGGCAGTAAAGACCGGAGCATGTTCCCATTGTCGGATTATTCGAGACCTGAAACTTTTTGGTTTTGGAATAACCTTTCCCTACAGCTCCTGTAAGGTTGATAAATCCGTCGGCGTGATTGAATTTGTTGATCGGTGGTTTGGCATGGCAGACAATACAGTCCATTGCCAGTGCATTGGTATGTTTGTTGTGAGAGCCGATGAATTTACCATCGGGAACGTTACGAGCAGTTCCATCCTGGATATTGGCCGTGTCGTGACAACCACCGCAGCTGGTAATCTTGGACCAGGTTCCACGGGTGAGCGTGATGGTGTTTGAGAGAAGGCTGAGGTTGTTTGCACCGCCATCCGGAGAAGCGACTCCCACTGCAGTCACTTTCGACTGAACTGTCTTGCCGGCGACAAATACATCATCGTAATGCATGCTGTAGACTATATAGATGTACTTGGGTCCACCGTTCAACGTCCCATTGGCTATGACGGTTCTGTCGGCTGTAGTGCCGGGATCATGTTCGTTGAAATCTATCACCGTGGAAGTCTTGTTCCATTCTCCAATAGCGCCTATCAGTTTTGCTGAAGCTGGCAGCACAGTAGCATCGGCTTCCTCAACCGAGCTGATATAGACCTTGACGGAATCGACGAGTGCTGCGGTTCCCAGATCCTCGATGGTAACGGAATCGATCTGCAGTGCGTTATCGAATGCAGCGTCGCAGTCAACCTGGAAGTGCTGCATCACGACCGCGGCGTCGGAATCCTTGGCTGTGGTGCGGCCGGGAATGTTTCCGGTGACCGAAAGGAGGTTGCCGGAGCGGGTAAGAGTAAGGGTATTGGAACTGAGGCTCAGGCCTGTTGCCCCCGTGTTGGGGGATGCAACACCGACTGCAGTCACACGGGAACCGACAGTGCTTCCTGCCTGTCCAATTGACATGTCATACACAATGTAGAGGTATTTGGTCAGCGGCTGCGTACCTCCCAATGTCCTGTTTGTCTGTGTTCCACCGGTAAGGCTGATTTGGGTGGAGGCACCTCCCCAGTTGGTAGCGCTGCCGAGCAGGACAGCATCGGCAGGAAGCGTTGTTTGAGAGGAGGAAGAGATATAGATTTCTGCAGCGCCGATCGTAGTGGCAGTTCCGGTATTGTTCATTGTAAGGGAGTTAAGCTCTAGCTGGCCCGAGCCTGTCACCTGAATGCGCTGCATCAGGACGCCCTCATCGCTATCGAGTTTACTCCCTGTTGCTATAGCAGTATTGTTCGAAACTGTGAGACTTGTAGAGGCAGGCGCAGCCTTCAGACTCATTGCGGTCATCGACTTCCATGAACTGGCAGTGCTGGCGGTGTGGGTGGAACCGTCATTGGTGACAGCGGTCGGGACAGCCCGATCCCGGATGTATAGCCGTGCAGTGGGTCCTGAAGTAGTGCGCGCGGTGGGCGCTACGCCGGCGGTTGTCCAACCGGTAGCCCAGGTTGAGATACTCGGTGCAGTTGTACCTGATGCGTTTCTTGCAAGGTTTACGATCTCAATGGCTTGATCATTTGCGCCGACTGTAAGGGTCGGATTGAAAGGACCAACGCTGCTGCTGGATGTGGAGTTGCTGTTGTAGTTTCGGGCTGCGGTAATGGGAGCACTCTGATCTACTCCTGTGTAGACCCGGTAATAAACATAGTTATAATAGGCCGTTCCGCCACTGATGGTCAGATTGAGTGTTGAGTTTGATGCGGCTGCGAGATCTGCTTCCGTCAAGTAGTAAAGTGCCGAATGATTCCAAGTCGTCGTGCTCCCGGCATCACCAGCGGCGAGCGTCATCGGACGGGTGCCGAAGGTAGGAGTAGCGATGGTTACAGCACCGGCGGTGGTTCGCGTAGTACCGATTGCGACTACTAGCAGGCGGTTCTGGCCCGAAGGTATGGTCAGAGTGTAATTGGAGTTGTTCGGATACGCTTGGTTTGCATATACCGAGGTCCAAGCATTTCCTCCCACAGGCGCTGCTTCAGAAGTGAGGATGCCGTACCATCCCTGATACATTCCAACAGTGAGGAGGAGAGTGAAAAGCGTTACAAGCCCGGCTTTCGCCTGCCAGCTCATACGTTTTATAGAATTGCCCAGTTTCTTACCCATGATGTAATTTCCTCCCAAACCTAGAACGGCTGCCAAATAGGCGACGTTTTGTAGTGGCAGTCTATGTTGGAACAAGTTTTGAGTCGAACGGCTGATGATTGGCCTGTTCTTCCGTTGTACCAGAGGGTGTAATCACTGACAGATCCAAACTGGCGTGCGTTGCTTTCACCAAAGGTGATGTCCCGCGGCGCGCTGCGATTCCCTTTCTCATGCTTGAGCGGGTCGTTCGTGTGACAAACACCGCAGACGGCAGCGGCATAGCCCTGCCCGTATTCATCCACGTTTGGATTGAGGTATGTCGCGTTCATACGCATTTTAAGGTAGTTGATATGCATTGCGTGGGCGCCGAAACCTTCTACAGCCATCGGCGCACCCTTGCCCCAGATAGTTCCTCCTACACCGCGAGTGTCATAGTCATGGCAGGTATCACAGTATTTGTTGGCCTCGAGTTTGCCGTTGAGGTGGAAAGGAACACCATTAAGCGGATCGACCTCCGATTTGTGACCGTCGTGCGGATGACATGACGAGCAAGCTGTGTCGCCTGCGGCGTGAGGATATTTAACAGAGGTGGTGGGAGGGTTACCATGGCACTTCGCGCAGTCTGCACTCGTTCCATCGAGATAACTTCCCACGTTCCATTTCGGGCTCTTGTCCGTTCCACCTGGCAGCGTGGAACCATGGCAGTACGTATTGGAACAGGTACCGGCAGAATAGGAAGAGATCAATGCTCCTGAAGACCAGGTATAGGGCACGTTACTGCCGGTTGAAGTCTCAACGTTCTTGACGAACTTGCTGAAGCTGGGGAGGGACGACCCGTTCATATGTCCCGCTATGAGAGCCGTTGCGGGTACCGCATGGCAGTCAGTACAGAGCGAAGGCTTTCCAATATTGTTGCGGGACCTGAGGTGTGCGTCATGCGCCCCGACCTTGGGATCATCCGATACTTCACTGATAATCGTTCCCGTCTGTCTTCCGGTGCCGAGCCCGACAGAGTCGTAGCCGGGAGCGCTCTGCTGATGCGTGCCGGTGCTGTAGTTCTGCAGTACAGTGCCCTTGCCGTGGCACTTGGTGCACTGGTAACTGTTGGTATTGGCTCCCCAAGCGGGGGACAACGTGCCATGACAAGCAGACGCCGAGCATGAAGTAAAGGCGCTTCCCTTTGCCTTATTGGCAGGGTAGCCAAGATCGCCGTCTACCGTTTTGTAAACATCGACATTATGATCCATGTGCTGCAGGGAAGCGGTAGATCCTTCAATCGCCCCTTTATGACAGCCTGCGCAGGTCATGCCGACGCCGACAACATGTTGAGTATGAGTCCCGGTAGTCGGCCGTTTCGCATGACAGGCTGAACAGTCATTATTGGGAGTGCCCCAAGCTGGCGAGGTAACCAGGTTTCCCCGCCCGTCGTCATGACAAGTTGCAGTGCTGCAGGTTGCGCCTGCGGTGCCTTTCGGCTTATTGGCCGGGTAGCCCATATCTCCAGGATTGGTTACATAAGCATCGATGTTGTGGTCGAGATGCTCCACCGGAGGAGTGACACCCTCAACTGCACCCTTATGGCAGTCTGAACATACCATGGTCATTCCGTTGAAGTGAGCGGTATGGCTTCCGGTAGTCGGCTTAAGAGCATGACATTGAGTACATTTCGGAGCTACATCTCCCCAGACGGGAGTAGTGCTGGGAACACCGGTTCCGTTGTCATGGCAGCTGGCATTTGAACAGGTAGCGTATGCACTTCCTTTTGCCTTGTTCTGCGGATATCCAAGGTCGCCGGGGTTTGTTTTGAAGACGTCTATGACTTCATTGACATGCTTCGCATTCGCCGTCGAGCCTTCAACAGTCCCACCGTGACAGTCTGCGCATACCGCTCCCATGCCCAGATGCCCTTCATGGCTCCCGGACTGGGGCTGGCGCGGGTGACAGACGGTGCAGCTCGGAACAACCGTCCCCCAGGCAGGAGTATCAACCTGTGTTCCGGTACCATCATCGTGACAACTTGCGGTATCGCAGCTACCCAAAACTCGGCTTCCGCTCTGGCTGGGAAGATAGAGATTATTGGAGCCAATGTAAGAATTTTCCGCTGTTATGAGAATCGGGCGGCCGACACTCGTCGCATGCATGTAAGGCTTGGGAAGAGCGGGGGCAGCGTAATCGGGATGACATTTAGCGCATGAAGCCAAAGTGCCGCCACCGGCGGAAATGTGCTTTGCATGTGAATTCGAGGAGGGCAATGCATCGTGACATACGGAACAGTTTGCTATATCTGCAGCACCTAATGCGGGCGCGCCCCATTGTGGTGTCGTTTTTTCGAAGTGACAATTGACGTTGGAACAAGTACCCAAAGCAGGGACCGACGTCTGGTTCTTGAATAATACGGCACTGCCGGCAACCTTATACTGCCCGACAGCAGGTGATGCATTGATATTAGCCTTGAAGCTGATAGTCCCATCGGTATGACCGGTTGAAAAATCAGCGGCATCATCACTGTGGCAAAGAACGCAGTCGCCACTGGTGGCGCTGGCAGGCTGATGAGTCAGGTGATTGCCGGTAAAAGCCCCGGTCCCAGGATTCCTGCTAGCGCCGTCTAGAGGGGGCATATTATGGCAGGAGCTGCAGGTGAGATTGTATTGCGGAGCGGCCTCCACGGACTGAATACCACACAGCATGAGAACAGGCAGCAGGAAGAGCCAATTTCTTGAGCGAACTATGGTAGTAGCTCCAAACGTATTTCTCATCTCATACTCCTTGCACATAGAAAAACATTTGTACGTTTTTAATATTTGAACGGAGACTTTTCAACAAAAAAACAATTAAAAATTTGTAATATCTCCAACCATTGATGTGATTATCTAAAACCATTGTAAATGCGGGAAAAAGTAAAAACTGTGACCTGCCTCACAAACAGGTACAGCAATATCTTCGACATGAATTGTGAATTACTTAACTTAGCCACATAACTTTCGAAATTAAGACGTGGAGGGGGACACAGGCCCCCCTCCACTCACTGCCCTGCTACCTCTCTATACTCCACTGCGGAGACTGCTTGAAGTGACAGCTGGAGTTGTAACAGCTGCCTGTTGTGTTACGCAGCGGCGGATTGCTCAACTTCGCGCCACTGTAGGTAATGAACTGGCTGACGTTGAACTTCTTGTAATTCTGCTTCATCTTGACCGTCACGTTGCTCACGTTGTATTTGACCGGCAACGTTCTGGCATGTGCCGCAGAGCCGTCTACGTGGCAGGTGAGGCACGGTGCCCAGCCATCCGAAGGCTTGACGCCTGGATTGATATGAGCTGCTACGAGGTGAGCACCACCACCGCCCGAGTAATCCTCGAAGCGTGCGCTTGACCACTGACCCTGCTTACCGAATACAAGAGTCTGTCCCTCTGCGATTTTACGCGGTGCAGGCGGGTAACCATGGCAAGCATCACAGCTGCCGCCGGTGGCATTCATGTCTACGGTGCCGTTATTGTGAGTTGCACCGTTTACCCCGGTGTACTCATGGCAGCTTGCGCATGTCCCCGCCACGATACCAAGATGCGTATCGTTATTTGGCGGATTGCCGTGGCAAGTTGTACAGGAGCCTTCGGGATTCTTGTAACCGAGAACGCTGTCAGCCTGGGCCTGTGTGATAGTGCCACGCGTTACCAGGGTAGCCAGGGCGGTGTTGAGGTCGCCCGTTACGGTGCCGTCCATTACTGCTGCTTCGATGGAGTCTGCGATGATCTGCTTCGCATACGCCGGGTTATGGGCATAAGCGCCCGGTTCGGTAATGAACAGTTTGAGGTTGAAGGTTGCACCCATCAGGTTCGCACCAGCCTGACCCGTGCCCCAGTTCCTGTTGCTGACATACGGGTAGGCATCGGTGACGATGATGGCAGGTGTACGTGCTGCAAGGGCCGCCCTGAGGACGTTGAGGGCGCTGTTGAAGTCAACTCGCTTCGTGTCCAGCGTGACAGCCGGCAGCGATGTGTTGTGACACTTGGTACATGAGGTGCTGGTGATCTTGGTGATCGCACCGTTGGAGGCGGTAGATATCGGCTCGAACGTGTGCTTCTCCCCACTGGTCATGTGACAGGCGACGCAGGGGCCGGTGGTGCCGGTACCGTTGGCGTTACCCATGCCGACCTTGCCGTGAGCGTTGTCCGCAAAGCCAGTGTAGGTGCGGCCGGGGAAGTGGAAAGCAGTTTTGCCCTGTACCGAACCTGCAGCCGACAGGTAGTGCGGCGAAATAAAGGCCAGGTTGGTGAAGTCGGAGGTCCCGACCTTGGACTGAATAGATACGCCGTTGTTCCGGCCGCTGTGGCAGTTGGAACAGATGTTCGACGTGGACATTTCGACGTTCTGGTAGGTGGTTTCTACGTCGAAAGGATTCGAGCGGGTGACGTTGCGTACCGCACCCGAGGCTACGTCGCTGTGGCAGCCACGACAGGTAAGGGTTTCTTTCGACTTGTCAGAAGCAACGCCCCAGGCACTGGTCTTACGTGCAGTCGAGAAGGTTACGAAACCGGTGGTGGTGTGACACTGTACGCAGCCGGCCCTGGTTTTGAAGTCATAGTTGATCCAGGCCAGCCCCGTGGTATCCCCGTGGCTGGAACCGGCCCACTGCTGACGGATCGTCTTGTTGTTTGCAGTGGTGTTGTGGCAGTCAGCGCAGGTAGACTGGGTGGTGATGTACGAGGCCGGGAACTTCGCTCCCGTCAGGTTGTTGAAGTGCGGTGCGCTCGTAAGCAGTGCCGTCTTGTTGACCGTGCCGTTGAGGTGCGTCTCGCCGTTCACGCCGGTGAATACGTGGCAGGTCGAGCAGGTATTTGCTGCAGTGCCGAACGCGGTGTGGGTTGTGGTGGCCGGCGGATTTCCGTGACAGGTTGCACAGGAGCCTTCGGGATCCCTGTAACCGAGAACGCTGTCAGCCTGGGGCTGCGTGATAGTGCCACGCGTTACCAGGGTGGCCAGGGCGGTATTGAGGTCGCCTGTTACGGTGCCCCCCGTTACTGCTGCTTCGATGGAGTCTGCGATGATCTGCTTCGCATACGCCGGGTTATGGGCATAAGCGCCCGGTTCGGTAATGAAAAGTTTGAGGTTGAAGGTTGCACCCATCAGGTTCGCACCAGCCTGACCCGTGCCCCAGTTCCTGTTGCTGACATACGGGTAGGCATCGGTGACGATGATGGCAGGTGTACGTGCTGCAAGGGCCGCCCTGAGGACGTTGAGGGCGCTGTTGAAGTCAACTCGCTTCGTGTCCAGCGTGACAGCCGGCAGCGATGTGTTGTGACACTTGGTACATGAGGTGCTGGTGATCTTGGTGATCGCACCGTTGGAGGCGGTAGATATCGGCTCGAACGTGTGCTTCTCCCCACTGGTCATGTGACAGGCGACGCAGGGGCCGGTGGTGCCGGTACCGTTGGCGTTACCCATGCCGACCTTGCCGTGAGCGTTGTCCGCAAAGCCAGTGTAGGTGCGGCCGGGGAAGTGGAAAGCAGTTTTGCCCTGTACCGAACCTGCAGCCGACAGGTAGTGCGGCGAAATAAAGGCCAGGTTGGTGAAGTCGGAGGTCCCGACCTTGGACTGAATAGATACGCCGTTGTTCCGGCCGCTGTGGCAGTTGGAACAGATGTTCGACGTGGACATTTCGACGTTCTGGTAGGTGGTTTCTACGTCGAAAGGATTCGAGCGGGTGACGTTGCGTACCGCACCCGAGGCTACGTCGCTGTGGCAGCCACGACAGGTAAGGGTTTCTTTCGACTTGTCAGAAGCAACGCCCCAGGCACTGGTCTTACGTGCAGTCGAGAAGGTTACGAAACCGGTGGTGGTGTGACACTGTACGCAGCCGGCCCTGGTTTTGAAGTCATAGTTGATCCAGGCCAGCCCCGTGGTATCCCCGTGGCTGGAACCGGCCCACTGCTGACGGATCGTCTTGTTGTTTGCAGTGGTGTTGTGGCAGTCAGCGCAGGTAGACTGGGTGGTGATGTACGAGGCCGGGAACTTCGCTCCCGTCAGGTTGTTGAAGTGCGGTGCGCTCGTAAGCAGTGCCGTCTTGTTGACCGTGCCGTTGAGGTGCGTCTCGCCGTTCACGCCGGTGAATACGTGGCAGGTCGAGCAGGTATTTGCTGCAGTGCCGAACGCGGTGTGGGTTGTGGTGGCCGGCGGATTTCCGTGACAGCCGTTACAGCTGGCCGTCGGGCTCTTGTAGGCCACGACGCTGTCGGCCTGGACCTGTGTGATCTTGCCTCTGTTTACCAGGTCGGCAAGCGCTGCGGTAATGTCGCCGGTAACAATCCCGTTATTATATGCTGCGTCGATAGAATCAATTATCAACTGACGCGCATACGCCGGGTTGTGGGTGTAGGCAGCGGGGTCGGCATAGAACAGACGATAGTTGTAAGCCGCGCCGTACTTGTTTCTAGCTGCCTCGTTGCCGGTTTTAAGTCCCCACTTGATGACAGTTCCACCGGTAGTGGTGTTGAAGGTCTTTGATGTGCTGTTCCAGATGATCCCCTTGTCGGCAAAGGCTGCCTTAAGGACATCCATGGCGTTGTTGAATGCTACACGCTTGGCATCGAGCGTTGCTGCAGGAAGCGAACTGCTGTGGCAGTTCGTACAGATGGTGGTCTTGATACCGGTGATTGCACCCCCGGCATCAGTAGTGACAGCACCGAACGTGTGCTTATCGGTAGCGGTCATATGGCAGGTAACGCAGGGGCCGTCAGTGCCGGTGTTGTTGGCATTGAGCGTCCCGGCCTTGCTGTGGCTGTTGTCTGCAAGAGTGTAGCTGCGGCCGGGGAATGCGTAGCCGGTTATCCCCTGTACCGTACCCGCTGCGGGCAGATAATGTGCGCCATAGCTCATAGCCGTACTGAAGTTTGTCATTACGGCAACTCTGCGGTTGGCTGCATCCCTGCCGCTGTGGCAGTCGGCGCAGATATTGGAGGTACGCATGTCGGCATTGCGGAACGCAGTATAGCTGCTGAACGTCTTAGCCGGAGTAACCATCCGCACAGCACCTGTGGCCTCG
This sequence comes from Geobacter sp. DSM 9736, assembly GCF_900187405.1. Lineage (NCBI taxonomy): Bacteria > Pseudomonadati > Thermodesulfobacteriota > Desulfuromonadia > Geobacterales > Geobacteraceae > Geobacter > Geobacter sp. DSM 9736. Next base: position 3,676,946 of record NZ_LT896716.1, on the reverse strand, counting down.
TCGCTGTGGCAGGCACGGCAAGTGATGGTTTCCTTCGTCTTGTCGGAAGCAACACCCCATGCGGAGGTCTTCTTGGCCGAAGAGAAGGCTACGAAGCCTGTGGTGGTGTGACACTGTACGCAGCCTGAGCGCGTCTTGAAGTCAGAAGAAACCCAGGGTGAAGCGGTAGTGGTGCCATGGCCTGAGCCGGCCCACTGCTGACGAATCGTTTGATTGCCGGCCGTGGTGTTGTGGCAGTCCGCACAGGCAGATCTCGAGGTGATGTACGATGCCGGGTATGAGCCGGTGGTAACGTTATTGAAGTGCGGCGCGCTGGTCAGCCGTGCCGATTTATCGATTTTTGTATTTACGTGGGCTGCGTCCGTGTCGATGTGACAGGTCGAGCAGTTATTTGCTGCTGCGCCGAAGGTCTGGTGGGTCGACGTCACCGGAGGATTAGCATGACATGTTCCGCAGGCTCCAGATGCCGGAGTTCCCCAGTTCGGCTTGGTGAAGCTTCCTGCACCGTTACTGTGGCAGTAAAGGTTGCTACAATCACCAGCGACCCTTGAAGACTGCTGGGATGGCAGGTAGCTCGCCTTGGTGGCGGTGCTATACTTTCCAGAAGCGAGTTGCACCTTGATAGCCCGCCCAACCTCGAAGGCATGCGCTGCATCACCATAATTGGTTACGTGACAGGAATTACAGGTATCTGCCGCAGGGACTGAGTTTTTGGAGGCAATGAATGCAGTGTGCTTTGCATGAGCATCCGTGGTCGGAACTGCATCGTGACAAGTGGAACAGACGGCTTCTGAGCGTGCGCCCAGTTTCGGGCTGCCCCAGACAGGAGTTTGTCTCTCGAAATGGCAGTTTGCATTGGAACAGGAACCAAGAACAGGCACAGATGTCTGGTTCTTGAATGCAACAGCCGCCCCACCTACTCTGTATTGAGCCGTAGCCGGAGAATTATTTACATTCGGCTGTAAATTGATCCGCCCATCCATGTGCCCATTGTGGAATCCTGTGACGTTGTGGCACATCGCGCAATCAGTAGCAGTAGCAACTGCCGGCTGGTGAGTCTGGTGATTCCCTTGGAATGCACCCGTACCGATATTTCGGGTGGTGTCGTCCAGCGGGGGCATCCCGTGACAAGAGGCACAGGTCATGCTGTACTGCGCGGCCTGTGCTGCACCTGAAATTGCGACAACTAGACACAAGGCCAACAATCCGACCTGCGCTAATGCCGCCATCCTCCTAAAATAGCTGCTCACAATAATCTCCTCCTTTATCGAATCTACCTGCGAGTCTCTTTTCACTGCGATACCTATCAGCTTCTCGGTTCTCAAACATAATCTCTTTAGCTGGCACGCTGCACCAGCAGATACAGTTCCGTACGGTTTACTCCAGCTCAAATTGTTTGGCCTTTTAACCCAGTAAACCGCGAAATAGCTGCACAATAATATTTAAAGCTAATCGCATCACTGTTAAATCATTGGGGATTTGACTGTTCCATCCTTCTCAGGACAAGTACATATGCAAATATGCATACCAACTACATGGAAATATGCAGATCTTAAAATTATTTTGGAGAAATGAGCCCATTCACATCTTCTTTTTAAACCTATTACTGTCGCTTTGAGGGAGTGTCTGCGCAGGGCGTTCTTCGCTAGGCTTACCTCTCCATGCTCGATATTATGCTGCAGACTAGAACCTGTTTAACGCCGAAAAACGTGAAATTTTAACAAGCACACCCGGCGTTTGATCCAGGCCTACCTGCACATGATAGATACGGCAACTGCCATATCGCTCGGTGGAATAACGCATCATGGGCTAGCCTCAACGTCTATTATATAGCCGGGAGCAGCTAAAACAGGTTGGCATGCGACTGGTTATGACAGGCATCTGCTGTGATCAGAACTAGATCCCGGTACGACCTAATCCGGCAATGCACACGAACGAAAAGACTCGAAATGTCCGCATCGCGCTAATCTTGATCGACACAACCATTCCCGACTCCTGCTTCAATACAAAAAAAGAGGCATGCCCATCCTGGCGCATGCCTCACTATTCCATCTATGTAACAGGTTTACCTATCAGCACTCCAGGGACCGATCAGTCCTGTAGGCTTGAAGTGACAGCCGACGCTGATGCAGGAGCCGGTCTTGTTGACCTCAGGCGGATTCACCAGCCTTGCCCCGGTGTAGGTAGGCAGGACGGCGTCATTGAAGCGCCACCTTGGATCTATTTTAACCGTTACGTTGCTGATGTTCTGCTTGAGGGGCATTCTCATCACGTGAGTCTGCGTATTCGTCATGCTTCCGCCGGTGTGGCAGATGGCACAGGCGTTCCAGCCGTCGCTTGCTTTGGCAGCCGGGTCGACGTGCCACATATGGACACCGCCGCCACCCGAGTAGTCTTCGAACTTGGCGTTGATGAAGTTGTTCTCAACCCCATAGGTCTGCCTGAAGAGGGCAGTGCCCCTTACCTGCTCGGGACCAACGACCGAACTCTTCGGAATCGGCGGATAGCCGTGGCAGGTGTCGCAGGTACCATCACTCGGGCTGAACGCCCCGCCTCTTGCATTATGTGGATGACAGCTGAAACAGTTGCGGTCCGGATGCCCCGTCTCGTCTACACCGGCCCTGAAGTACTTGGTCTTGGTGTGGCAGACCTGGCAGAGACCGCGGTTCGTTACCTTGTTGACTGGCCCGTCACCTCCACCGATCGTGGATCTGTTGGCGAAACTGATGGTCCAGGTAGTGCTGTTTGTGTAAGCAATCTTGGTCCTGACCATGGAGAGGTTGGTAGTGCCGTGAAGATCATGACACTGCGAGCAAGCCATGTCCTGACCATTGGGTACCGCACTTCCGCCCTTCTTGGTGAAGTGCGTGCTCATATTGTAGAAGGGGACATACCCTCTTATCTTGTAGGTACTGCTGTAGTTACGCCATGTCCATCCGGCCTTGATCTTCTGCTCGTCGTTATGGCAGTAAGTACAACCCTTGTTGAAGCCGGTCATGTTGTCGAACACGCGTTTTCTGTGTACGGAGGCACTGGCATCGATATGGGCTGAATCACCGTCATGACAGTCGGCGCAGGTCTTTCTGGCCCCTTCGAATTTTCCGTGGCCCGACTCGGTAGAAAGTTTCTTGGCAGGCGCAGCGATACCGTTAATAACGGACTGGGTTCCGCCGGAGTGACAGCTTTCGCAGGTAACCCTGCCTATCCCTTTCCAGTTGGGAAGGGTGCCGGGGTGACATGTTCCGCATGCCACTGCTTGAAGAGTGTTGTCGAGTTTGCCATCGACATGTGTCGCTGAAAGCTCGCCGGTGTAGGTATGGCACTTGGCACAGGCTACCAGTGTATCAGCACCGAAGACCGGACCGTATACTGCGGAGATATGCGCATTGTGAGCATATCCTGGGGGGTTGGCATGGCAGGAACCGCACTGTCCGGTCGTGCTGACCTTGAAGTCGGGTGTCACAGCCGGAGGACCGCCAGCGGCATTGTTATGACAGTCGAGACATCCATCAGCACCGACTACATCCAAACGTCCATCAACGTGCTTGGCCCTGTCTTTGATAATGGTGGAACCGGTCACTGTTGCGCTATGGCAAGCCTCGCAGTCATACGCCTTGCCCTGCGCCCCGCCTGCTACGTGACGAGAGTGAGCATTGGTTGTAGGTTTGGCATCGTGGCAGAAATTACAGCCAACGGTGTTTTTACCCTGATCCCACGTGGGGTTTTTGTAAACGGCAGGTTGAGCACCGTTGCTGTGGCAGTAGACGTTGTTACAGGTTCCGGGTGAGGCCTTGGTGTAGGTCGCCGCCGATCCAGCCAGGGTGTCGACAGGATCGATGAAAACATCCTGGAACTTGCCGTCCATGTGAGTGTACCCTTTGTGGCACTGGGCACAATCGTATGAATAGTTGCTACTCCCTCCTGCCGCATGCTTTGCATGAGGCGTCTTGGATTCATCTTTGTAAACACCATATTGCGGATCGCTGTAATCGTAAGGGGTATCTGCGTAGCCGTAAGGTCCCCCACCCTTGTCAGACGCTGTCGGCGGGAAGCCGTGGCAGGTTGTGCAGTCGGCAGAGAATCCTTTTTCATGGACGTGACACTTGTTGCAGTAGACGCCACCCTTATTCGTATGCTCAATTCGCGGTGTAGGCACATGACATGCTACGCAGACGCCATACTGGTCCTGGTTGTAGTTCTTGTTGCTCACATCCTGGAAAAGGACCCTTTTGTTCCTGACCGCTCCATAGGTAGTGGAGATATTCATGTAACGGTTGATGAGGTACACGTTTTTAAGCGCGGTCGGATCTGCCGGATCGTACTCCACATGGCCACCGTGGCAGTCAGCACATTGAACGTTCTGGTTTTTCTTGCCGTTGTGATTCTTAACCTTGGCCAGAGTGTTAGCAGGGTCGTCTGCAGACTTGTGACAATTGGTACAGATGTTTCTGTCGTTGGCCGTTCCACCGCGAAGATCGGTCTTCAGCAGGTTGCCCTGTGAGCTGGAAAGGCGTCCCATCACGAGACTGGAGAAATTATCATAGGTGCGGCTATTGGAATCGACATAGTGGATGCCGTGACAGGTGGTACAGAGGATTTTACCCCCCTTCGTCCCAAGCTGAGAAGTCTTGTTATCAGGGTTTGAGTTGAGGGGGCGCGGATAGTACTGACCCGGGAAGAGCTTCGGCTTCGATGTAGCGCTTGTGTACGAGACGTTAACCGGATGGGTACCTTCGAGGTGACTCGTGGTATTGCGGGGCCTGTGACAGTCAAGACACATGTCGTCGATCTGGGCTCGCAGGTAAGGCTTGTTAGTGTTTACGAGTTTGACGTTATGGCAACGCGTACAACTGACAGTGCCGAGAAGCGCGTAACCTTCGTTTGTACGGGGATTCAATGCATCGGTAGTCGGAGGAACCGCTCCGGCAGCAGGTACCGTATCGGACCCTACCCACTTGTGGGAAAGCTGCATGGCATCCTTCTTGCCGTTGAGACCCGGGTCATTCTTGTACGGGTTGGCCATGTCGCCGTAGCTGAATGAGCGAACATAATAATCGCCTGTATAGAGGTCCACGTTGCCCGGCTTATGACAACCGACACAAAGGTTCGAGTACCTGCCTGAGACACCCAGGTCCTTGTGTGTACTTGCCTTATGACAAGTCGCACATTCATAAGGCTGATGCAGCTCGTGGCCGTCCGCAGCCAAGACCACAGAGGGCATCAGCAACAGAACAGTGGCGAAAATCAGATATTGGACTGCCGATCTTTTCATAGCACGCTCCTAGCAAAGCATGTGATTATCAACGTGAATCTACCTTCAGCTACGGCGTGGGCTTCTTCCACCATTCCGGCGGAAGGGTATTGGCCCTACGCAGAGTAAGAATACAATCGGCAAGGTCGATCTGACCACTCGGATTGATCTGCCCCGCCTGGAGCGGGCCGATGTCGCAGTGAGCAACTTCGAGATTTGTCGCCGCTCTTCCAGCGACTATATCGAGACACACAAGCACGTCATCGGAGTTGACAGAACCTCCTACGCTTCCATTACAATTGCCGTCCGGCCGGGCTGCAGACCTGGTCGTCACGTTTCCGGCCTGATCCGTAGCGGCAACAACAAGACTGAAGAGATCGTAATTCTGCCCAAGCACCGCATCGAATCCGCCGTGGGTATAGGATACTGTGCCGACCGGCTGGTTGCTCAGGTTAGTGACAACGACCTTAGCACCAGGCTCAACCGTACCGGAGACAGCCGAAGCATTAGTCACCGGAGTTTCACCACTGTATGCATACTGAGTGGCGAGAGCGGGGGGCGTAGTATCGGCAATTACGCTTCTGGTGGAGATAGAGGTTTTTCCACTCCCATCAGCAGCAGCAAACACAACAGAATATGTACCCTCTTTTGACAGGGGGGCATTAAAAGTAAAGGCGCCATTGTCTACATTAACCTTGCTGCTTACCCCGTTGAGTGTAGCAGTGAGAGAAGTGACGGTGCTGTCAACCGTGCCTGCAATGGCCACGGAAGCTGCCTTGGTGGCAGCATCCTGCTTTGGAGACGCAACAGTCAGATCAAGCGCAGCCGGCTGGTAATATACTGTGCGCTTGACAGCGGATGTCTTTCCGCCTGCGGTGCATTCGACGACGAGATTGTTGTATCCCTCCACCAGGTTAACTGATGAAATCGTCCAATTGAGGCCATCAACGTTTGCATCCACTCCACCCAATTTGCAGGTTGCGACGCGATCCACACTTCCTGCGAGCGAAAGGCTGGAGGTTTTGGTGGTTATTCCATCCGCCGGAGCATCAATAGTAACAACCGGCGCATTCATATCGAGATTTACCGTCTGAGGCAGCGTGGTTCTTTCATTGCCAACCCGGTCTATAGCCTTGACGGAGAATATATTTCCCGCCGAGCCGGTGTTGTTGAGAACAAACGGAACACTGAAGACACCATTGACCACCGCGACATCCTGAGGAGCCTGACCGTTGAACTCGACAGTGACCTTATCAAGATGCGGATCAGCAACAGTGCCTATTACGTTGTGAACCTGGGTACTCGTGGATTTCCCATCCCCAACGGCATAGACGGTAACGTCCGGGGCAGTCGTATCAAGGATTATGCTCGCGGACCCGGTAGAGGAGGCTCCTCCATCGGTGACGGTGAACTGAACGAGAGTCGGCGCCGGCCCCTCAGCCAGGGTAACGAGACATCTCCAGGTAGTTACAGTAGGGTAGGAACACGTAGCGGCAAGGTTTACATCAACAGTTGCGCCTACAGGCCGCTCCCCCTCGAACGGATAGGGGTTGACCTTTGTCAAGCCGTCCCAGCTCTGAATGCGGAATGGAGAATTTGTATAGTAAATGGTTACGGTTTTTGTAGTCTTATTTCCAGCAAGGTCAACCGCCTCAGCCGTAATTGCGTTGGCCCCCGGCGCAAGACCGGCGATGGCCGTCCTCCAGTTCTGGGCGTCGAGATACTCGGTTTTACCTACCTTTGCGACAGTATTGATGGTCAGACGAAGAGTTACATCGGCCCCCTCACGGGTACCGTTAATGGTTATGTCGGGCACGCTTACGTTATTGGCTGACACCAGAATCTCGAACTGAGGAGGGGTCACGTCACTGGCCACAGGATTACTGCCGCCATCAACTGGATACATGGTAACGTTGCCGAAGCCATTGGAGACAATGAGCCGACTGTTTGCAACGTCAAACGCTGCCGCCGCCGGATTGATCAGGTTTCCCGTGCCAGTCCCGTAGCGCCCGACAAACCCCTGCGACAACCAGGAAGCATCCATAACCTGTACGCCGTGATAGGAATCGACTACATAAAACCTCTCCACGACCCTGTCCGCCGCCGCACCATCAGTGTACTCGACCGCAATACCCTGAGGCATCAGAAATTCATTCATGTTGACGCCAAACCTGCCGATCACGCTCTGAATGACCCCCGAACCGTCGAAGATAGCTATCCTGCCGCCACCCGTATCGGCGACCGCAAATCGGATACTACGCAAGGGGCCTCCGCCAGGCCTCTCATCAACAAGAACTATGTCCGTCGGCATCAGAAAATCAACATAACCGGGACGGGTCGGCTCCGGAGGAGCAATGTTCGTCCCATAACTCTTGTTGGCATAGCTTCCGTCAGACGCAAAAACCTTTACAAGCTTGGCTCCGCTGTCGACAACATGAATCTCCTTAGTGACCGGGTGAACGGCGATACCGTTTGCGAACTTGAGATCGCCACCCGTCAGCCGACGGACCTCACTGCCGTTATTGTTATACTCAATAACCTGATTGCCCTGGGAAACGAGAATGTTCCCGTCATCCTTCACCAGAACCCGCTGAGGAACCCCCACGGTTTTTATAAACATCGTCGGCACACCGAACTTGCTTAAGCGCACGACGCCGCGTCGGCCGGCATCCGCCACGAAGATGTTACCCTCGCCGTCCAGCGCCACGCCAAGAGGCGTCTTCACCCCATCCGTAAGCACACGGATGCTTGAAGGCGCAATTACTGGCGGGCCGGCAAACGATACTGCAGGCAGTGAAATAACCGTCAATGCCAGCGAGATGACCAGTGTTGCGAGGTTTTTCGGTGAGCTGAGTCCCATTTTATATCCCTCCGAAACTATTGGAGATTTTTGCAGACCGTATAGTTCATAAAAGTCGTGCTGCGAAGATTACCCAGGACAAATGCAATCAAGATGCCCAGTCCCGGCCACGCCGCTCTCTTTTTCTGTACCTTGGCAGATCTGCCGTACCCCCGGCAAAAAAAACCCCCGAAGCGTTCGGGGGCTCAGAAAGAACAATGTATGCACTTCTGCTACTTTAGGAAACCGAACTTCTTCATCCTGTAGCGGAAGGCATCTATTCCCAGGTTCAGTTTTTTTGCAGCCTTTGACTGATTCCAGTCATTGTTGTCGAGAGCCTGCCTGATCAGCTCTTTTTCGACTTCTTCAATGTCCACTCCTTCGGGGGGGAGCTTGAACGTTGTGACGGAAGCGCAGGAGCTGGTGCTTTTGGCCACTATTTCAAGAGGTAGATGTTCCAGCAGGAGGGTGTCCTCGTTCCCGAGGATAATCGCTCGCTCGATCACATTTTTCAGTTCGCGGATGTTGCCCGGCCAATGATAGTCGGCCAGCATCTTCTCGGCCATGCTGGAGATGCCCCTGACGTGCTTGTTGAATTCCTTGTTGAAGTGCTCGATGAAGTAGTTGGCAATCTGAATGATGTCTTCTTTACGCTCTCTCAGGGGGGGCAGGAAGATCGGGATAACCTGGAGCCGGTAGTATAGATCGTTTCTGAAGGTCTTGTCCTCGATAGACTTGAGCAGGTCCTTGTTTGTCGCCGAGATGATGCGAACATCGACAGAGATTCCTTTTGTTCCCCCGATCCTGCGGAAGGTCCTGTCTTCAAGGAACCGGAGGAGCTTGGCCTGCATCCCCACTTCCATGTCACCTATTTCGTCGAGAAACACGGTACCGCCGTCGGCGAGTTCGAAAAGGCCTTTCTTCGTTACCTTGGCATCGGTAAATGATCCTTTCTCATGCCCGAACAGCTCGCTTTCAAGGAGCGTCGCAGGAACCGCCGCACAGTTAATGGCTACAAACGGTTTTTCGGCACGGTTCGACTCATAGTGTATCCACTTGGCGACCAATTCCTTACCGGTACCCGACTCTCCCTGAATAAGGACAGTTGAAGCCTCGCTGCGTGCCACCTTCGCCATCATATCGAGCACATTCTGCATGTGCTTGCTGGCACCTATTATCTTCGGAGGCCCGAACTTCTTGTGCTCGCTGCGGAGGCTTGCCACTTCCCGTCGGAGATCGGAAGTTTCCAGGGCCTTTTTGATTACAATGGCCATTTCATCGAGGTTGAAGGGCTTGTTGATGTAATCGTAAGCACCCAGCCGCATGGCGTTAACCGCAGTCTCAAGGCCGCCGTGGGCAGTTACCATGATGACGATGATTTCCTCATCGATCTCCTTCACCTTTTCCAGCACTTCCAGTCCACTGATTCCGGGAAGCTGAATATCCAGCAGCAGCATGTCCGGCTGCTCGTCACGAACGAGCTTCAGTGCATCCTCGCCATTTCCCGCGGTGATGACTTCATAACCCTGCTTTTTAAGGTTCTGTTCCAGCGACCAGCGGATAAGATGCTCATCATCGACCACAAGGATCTTCGTCTTCCTCATACTCGTCCCCTATGCTCCTTCGTAATGTACTTCCGAAATCCTACCTTCGGCAAGAAGGGTCGGATCGACGGCCACAGGCAGCTTGACGATGAATTCGGTCCCAACGTCGTCTTCACTTACCACCGAGATCTCCCCCCCCTGCTGCTTGATCAGTTTATGGCAGATGGCAAGTCCGAGACCGGTCCCCTGGGCTTTGGTGGTGAAAAAAGGTATAAAAATCTTGTCCAGAATAGGCGCAGGAATTCCGGGCCCGGTGTCGGCTATGCTGACGCAGATCCATCGCGCCCCCTCCTCGTCCGTCAGGCGCGTCCTCACTGTCAGCACTCCTTTGCCCTGCATCGCCTGGAGAGCATTGAGCATCAGGTTGAGGAAGACCTGCTGGATCTGCTTCGGGTCCACGTAAACGGGAGGAAGCTCGTCCTGAAGGTCAAGCCGCTTCTCCACGCTTTTGCCGCCGCGGTGCTGCGCAGCGAAAAGCAGCGTCTTTTTAAGAACGCTGTTGATATTCGTATAGGCAGGTTCCGGGGGAGTCGGCTTACCGAAGAAGAGCAGGTCGTTAACCGTCTTGTCGAGACGCTTCACCTGCTCCAGGACTTCGTTTAATATCTCCGTCCGCCCGTCCTCGGGGGAAAAATCGTCTTTTATAATGGAAATGGCCGAAGCTATTCCGGTCAGCGGGTTCTTGATCTCATGGGCGATACCCGCCGCCATCTCCCCCACCGAAGCGAGTCTGTCGGCCCGCTCCATCTGCTGGAAATGAAGCTGCTCCAGTTCCTTACGCGCAGTGTCGAGCCGGCCCACCATGGAGTCGAAACTGGAAATAAGGCGGCCTATCTCGTCCGGGGCCTCGTGCTTCATCCGGACCGACAAATCCCCCTTTTCCACCCGAGCCATATTCTCCGCCATGAGCCGCAGGGGTGTTCGTACGAACTTCAGCATCACGAAGGAGATCATTATTGAAAGGAAGGAGATGATGGCAATGGTGGAGACGATGAAAAGCTTCGTGGCCTCCACCATCCGTTTCCGCGTTTCCGCCAGCGAATATTCGATATTGAGAACGCCGATGACCTTTGTTTTGTGGCCATGGCAGGTGTAACAGGCAACGTCGTTATAGATGGGCTTGAGCATCTTGATGACGTCACCACGCCCCGCAACGGTAAAAATTCCATCCTTCTTGTTGTTGATGAAGAGGTTGTAGTCCCGGTCATCCACCGGCTTCCCCACTTCATCCGGATTGGAGGACTTGAGGACGACTCCGTGAGGATGGAAGATCCGCACCCCCTGGAGCTTGTGATTCTGACCCACCATCTCCAGTATCCGCTGAACGTCCTCGGTGTTCCCGATCCGCATGGAACCGTAGATGCTCCGCTCGATGGTCTGCAGCAGAAGCTCTGTGCTCTCCCGGGCAGACTTGATGAGCTGTGTTCTTTCCCTTGTGAGATTGAGGAAGGTGAAGGAGCTGATGCCGAAGACCAGCAGGCTGATGGAGATAACGATTACTCTGGTTGTAACGCTTTTGAAAATCAACCTGCCTCCGTCGAATCAGGCCGGAAAGGCGATGCTGTGAATGAAAAACGGCAGATGAGGCAACATAAAAATCCCGTCGCTAAGTTTGGTACGTATCATCGGGCGCCGGAGCCGAACGGCCTGTCTAGCCCGGTTACCGATCCGGCAGGCGGCAGCTGGTTGTAAACGAACTGCCATTCGCTGTACTTCTTCTTACCTTCGAACCTTTTGTAAATATCCCGATTCACGGTGTTGTTGGGAAGAGTCTCGTTCACAATGGGGAAGTTCTTCTGCTTTACAGGCTCCGCTTCGCTCTTGCTGTGAACGCCCATGATGCCCCCTTCGGGGTTCTTTACAACCTCCCACTCATTGCCGGTTATCGGGTCTTTCAGCGATGCCGCTTCAGACGGTTTATTCCGCAGGTACTTCACTACCGAAAGAGAGCGAGGGTCCTGGGCAAGGTCATCAAGATTTCGCAGCGGAGTCGGCACGTGTTGCCCCGGTCTCGGTTTGTACCACCGCTCGATGGCATACCGGATCTGTTCGCCACGGAACAGAAGCTCCTCTTCACGCTCCCGCTTCATGATCATCTGCCACGACTCGGCCACCACGCCGAGCATGATCCCCATGACCACCACCATCATGAGCGCAGCGATGTAGGTGAATCCTGCGGTTGAGAAGAGACACTTCGGCTTCATTACCCGCTACCTTTTCCGCGCAAGGACCTCCCGCGCCGCTTCCACCAGATCCTCCGCGGTAAGTCCGAAGTATTTGAGCAGTTCCTCCGCTTTACCGGAGGTCCCGAAACGGTCGTTTACTCCCACTTTCTTTACCGGCACAGGGAAATTCTCGCAGAGCACCTCTGAGACAGCCCCCCCAAGCCCGCCCACGACCGAATGCTCCTCGGCAGTGACGATGGCTCCGGTCTCCCGGGCGGCGCGGATTACAAGCTCCTGATCCAGAGGCTTAACGGTTCCCAGGTGCACTACGCGTGCGGAGATTCCTTCCTTCTGCAGAAGCTCGGCAGCTTTCAGCGCCTGGGCTGTCATCAACCCGGTTGTGACGAAAGTCAGGTCGGCGCCCCCGCGCAGCTCGCACCCCTTCCCGATCTGGAAAGAACAGTCAGCCGGAAAGACCGAAGGGACCTTGTTTCGTCCGAGCCTCACATACACCGGCCCTTTGTAAAGGGCAGCAGCCCTTATAGCCGCTTTCGTCTCAGGTCCGTCCGCGGGAACGATGACGGTCATGTTGGGTATTGCCCTCATGATGGCGATATCTTCCACCGATTGGTGCGAACCGCCATCCTCGCCGACGGTCACGCCGCCGTGGGTCGGAACTATCTTCACGTTGGCTTTCGGATAGGCCACCGACTGGCGGATCTGCTCCCACGCCCGCCCAGCCGCGAATATCGCAAAGGTGGAAACGAAGGGCACCTTCCCGGCAGCAGCCAGCCCCGCCGCTGTCCCTACCATGTTGGCCTCGGCTATACCCATATTGAAGAAACGCTCAGGAAATTTTTTCGCAAAGACGGCGGTCTTGGTTGAACCCGAGAGGTCCGCATCAAGCACTACGATATCGGGGTTCTCCGTCCCGAGCTCGGCAAGAACTTCCCCATAAGCGTCCCGTGTAGCAATCATCTGGCTCATAACTCAACTCATCCTTTCAATTTCTTAAACCCACAGCAGGCAGCGCAAGTCATTACGAAGGCCCAGGTTGTTCAAAAATAGCTAGATCGTCGCACCCGCAGAAAGCCCACGGAGGCGTAGTACCCTCTGGGGCATAAACAGCGCTACGCCGCACACGGCGGCTTTCGAGGACGGGGGCGAAATGGCTGCTTTTCAACAACCGTCTAGTCGACAACGCCGAGGCAGGCCAGTGCCCGCGGTAGCTCCTCGTCACTGGGGGCTACTCCGTGGTAGGAAGCCTTGTTCTCGAAAAAGGAAACCCCCTTCCCCTTTACGGTTGTGGCAACCACAGCGGTCGGCATCCCCTCTGCCTGTTCGGCTGCATCAAGAGCTTCGACGATGGCGGCCATGTCATGGCCGTCGATTTCAAGGACATTCCACCCGAACGCGCGGAATTTGTCTGCGACGGACATCACATTCATCACTTTCGCGACCTCCCCGTCGATCTGCAGCCCGTTCAGATCCACGAGAGCGCACAGGTTGTCGAGCCGGTAATGCGCCGCAGCCATGGCGGCTTCCCATACCTGCCCCTCCTGCAGTTCGCCGTCCCCAAGAAGTGCATAAACTCGCGAAGCGCTCCCATCGAGCCGCAAGCCGAGCGCAATACCATTGGCCATCGACAGGCCCTGGCCGAGGGAGCCGGTGCAGACGTCGACCCCCGGGGTTGATTTGCTGTCGGGATGCCCCTGGAGATGGCTTCCGAGCCGGCGGAGCATCATCAGGTCTTCTTTCGGAAAATAACCCGCTTCCGCCAGAGCCACATATTGGGCGGGGGCAGCGTGTCCTTTGCAGAGCACGAACCGGTCGCGCCCCTCCCACGCCGGGTTCTGCGGGTTGTGGCGCATTTTGTGGAAATATAGGGCGGCGACCATGTCAATGGCGGAAAGGGACCCTCCGGTATGGCCGGACTGAGATTTGTGAAGGGTTCTGACGATGGAAACGCGCAGGCTGTTGGCTTTCTTTTCCAGATCGGCAATAGCGAGGTTCACTACGACTTCCTTTCAGGGGTGATTTATGAAATTCGGAGTTTGAAGTACGGGATCACGGCGGGAGGAAGAGGAGGCAAGCCGGCGGCAGCTATGGCAGATCCGTACCGCGAGATCGTTCCGGAAGCGCACGGTCATCGAATTCGCCGTCTTTCAGCCTGCGGAGCATTTCCTTGTGCTGGTCTTTCATCAGTTCGGTCACTACCGTATCCAGATTTTCGACCTTGACGATGTCGGCGTAGCTCAGCTTTTTGGAGGAGACAACACTGCCGCCGCGAAATATGTGGGTCACGATGCTGGGGTTATCGGCACCACCATCCTCCGTCTGAATATGGAAGGCCTCGCCCCTGTACATTATGTTGTGATTGAACCCTACGACCATCGCGGAACTCCGCTTCCCGCCAAATGACGTAACTGCACCGTACCACAGGGGTGAAATAGTTGCAACAAGTAAAACCCCGTCAGGCGCGGGCTTAAGCGGCAAAGGAAAGCAGTCCGGCTTTTTCCTGCTCCGTCATCCCGCGAGAAGGCGCTTGACTTTAGCGACCGCTTCCATTGCATCTCTGGCGTAGAGATCGGCATGGATACTGTCGGCGTATTCCTGAGTCACCACGGCGCCCCCCACCATCGTAAATGTCTTCACTCCCTGCTCCTTCAGGCGTGCTATGACATTCTCCATTTCAGTCATGGTCGTGGTCATGAGAGCGGAAAGCCCTACGGCATCAACCTGCCTTGATCTGGCTTCCGCAACTATCCGTTCGGCGGAGACGTTCTTCCCCAAGTCGATCACCTCGAACCCGTGATTTTCCAGGAGTGTGCAGACGATGTTCTTGCCTATGTCGTGGATATCACCTTCCACGGTCGCCATGAGGATGCGGCCGGCGCTCCCCATCTCTCCACCCTGCATCTCCTGCTTGAGGCGGCCGAAGGCAGCCTGCATGGTCTCGGCGGAAAGCATGACCTGGGGAAGGAAGTATATGTTACGCTCGAACCTGCGCCCTACCTCCTCCAGGCCCGGCAGGAGCCCCTCGTTGCTGATCTGAAGTGGTGAAAGGCCTTCACGCAGCGCCTCATCCACCAGGGATACGACATTTTCCCGCTCACCGCCGATTACCGCAGAAGCGAGGCGCCCCCGAATATCGGCAGGAGCAGCTGAAACCGCCGAAGCGACCTCTTCCACATTCCCCTTGTATGCCTCGATGTATGCTGCCGCGTTGGCGTCCCGGTTCAGAAGAACCATGGCGGAGCGAAAAGCCGCCATCATGGCCTCTTCCTTCGGATTGACGATGGCGGCATCCAGACCCGCGGCAAGAGCCATGGCGAAGAAAGTGGAAGAAACCAGCGGCCTCCTCGGAAGTCCGAAGGAGATATTGCTGACGCCCAGGACGGTAGCCACTCCCAGGCGTTCCTTCACATCCTTCACCGCAGACAATGTCTCCACGGCCCTCTTCTGTTCAGCGCTCACGGTGAGGGTCAGACAATCGACGACAACATCTCGCCTGGCGATGCCCAGAGTCTCGGCGGCAGCGACGATGCGCTCAGCGACGCGCACCCGTCCCTCCGCAGTCTCCGGTATGCCCGCTTCATCCAGGGCAAGACCTACCACCGCAGCGCCATATTTTTTGACGAGGGGCAGCACCCGCGCAATGCTCTTCTCTTCCCCAGAAACGGAATTGACGAGAACCTTCCCGTCCACAGCCTTGAGGCCACGCTCCAGGGCCGCCGGGTTCGACGAATCGAGAACGAGGGGGACCGGTACGGCCCCGGAAACACAGAAAACGGCGCGCTCCATGGCTTCCGGTTCGTCGATGCCGGGCGTTCCGACATTAACGTCCAGAAGTGTGGCTCCGGCTGCCACCTGTTCTACAGCTTCGCGACGGATATATGATACCTTCCCCTCCCGCAGCTCCGCGGCAAAAGCCTTTTTGCCGGTCGGATTGATCCGTTCGCCGATAATGGCGGCCGGGTTGTCGCCACCTATGGCGGTCCAGGCAGTGCGGCTTGAAAGAAACAGCACGCCGTCGGGGGGCCCGCAAGAACGCCACCGCTGATCGCACACGGAAAGTTTTTTCTTTATAGCCCCTATGTGCGCAGGTGTCGTCCCGCAGCAGCCGCCGATCACTCGCACGTTCAGGTCGAGAAAACGGTCGTGGTACGATGTCATTTCCTCCGGTGTACCGGGAAAGACCGTCTTTCCATCCACGAGAAGAGGAAGTCCGGCATTGGCCTGGGAGATAAGCGGAAGACGCGATACGCGGCGCATGGCCGACAGTATCTCGTAGATCCCCTCCACGCCCAGACCGCAGTTGGAACCCACAACATCGGCTCCCGCCGCTTCAAGGGTGATGGCAGCGGCCTCCGGCGGCGTACCCAGTACGCTTCTGCCGTTATCGTCGAAGGTAAGCATTGCGATAATCGGAAAGGTGGGATCTATGTCCCGGACAGCTATGATGCCGGCTCGAAGCTCCTTTATGTCCAGGAAGGTCTCGAAAGTGATAGCATCGGCCCCGGCTGCGATGAGAGCCTCGGCCTGTTCGTGGAAGACCTCGTACAGCTCGTCGAAGGAAGCATCTCCGACAGGCTCCATAAACCTCCCCGTAGGACCTATGGATGCCGCAACGTAAGCCCGGTCACCCGCAGCCGCACGTGCTATCTCGACAGAGCGGACATTGATCTCTCGCACCTTCTCTTCAAGGCCATAGTGGGAAAGCTTGATCCGGTTTCCGCCGAAGGAGTTCGTAACGATGATATCGGCCCCGGCCTCCACGTAATCTCGGTGCACCCCCCCCACCACATCGGGCATCGTCAGGTTGAGCTCTTCCGGCGACTGCCCAGGGGCGAGCCCGCGCTCCTGAAGCAGGGTCCCCATCGCACCATCAAGAACAAGCACCCGCTCCTGCAGGGCCTGAAGAAAAGGTCGCATCATTTAATTCGTCCTCACTTTAGAATATGTGCTGCCGAGATGAACATGCAGCCCTGGAACATCCCGCAGCAGCATCGGTCACTGTGCCGCGGCGTTCTTTTCCAGAGAAAAATCGGGAGAAAGAGGCTCCCGGATATCAAGATGCTCCTTCAGCGTTTCTACACCCTTGCCACCTACCAATAATCGCACCTTGCTGATCTGCGGGAAATTGACCGCGATACTGTTGACGAGGGAGTAGGCCGCCATCATCTCCGCGGAGCTTCCCGGCGGCAGGCCCTCCACGAAGCTCTCCTCAAGGTCGATAACCGCCATGTCCCCCGCTACGTTCACTCCACGGGCAACGGTATTAGGCGGGATCGTAGGCCCAAGTTCTCCCAGTGGCCCACTTGCGAGCTCCTCGATGAGCCGTCCGATGCACTCTGCGGTAGCGCTGCACGGTTCGACGTTGCGCCCCTCGCGAATCAGGCCGGAACCATCGGGAGCGGCGAAGAAGAGTGTAAGGGAAACGCTGCCCGATTGTTGAGGAACCGGAACTGCCGGAACCTGCGGATGCCTGGTCTCGTACCGCTTCAGCATGAACAGGCCCAGAAAGCCGGCGCAGACCAGGAACGCAAGAAAGATGAGCGTCGTCTTCCGCCGCGATCTAACTCTCTTCATGCACCGCTCCCCTTCCCGCCAGCTCAGGGTCGTCAAGGCTCACCTGAAAGACATCGCCGAGCTTCCCCCCGAAGAGGCGGTTACCGATCCGTATGAAGCCCGCCGGCACGTCTGTTACGAAGTAGTGATGATTGCCCCTCTCTGCCGAAGGGCGCAGCAGCGCTCTCCCGCGAAGAATTTCGGCAACGGTGCGCGCCGTCTCCTCGGCTGAATCGACCAGCGTAACCCCTTCTCCCATCACTTCCGAAATGATCCCCTTGAGGAGCGGGTAATGGGTGCAGCCCAGGACCAGCGTATCGACCCCCTCCTCCTTGAGCCCCTGAAGATAACGGTTGGCCGTAAGCCTCGCCACATCATTATCGACCCAGCCTTCTTCAGCCAGGGGAACAAAAAGCGGGCACGCCCGGGTGAGCACCTCGACCTCAGGGTTCATGCGCTTGATGGCCTTCGTGTAGGCGCCGCTCCGGATTGTACCCTCCGTCCCGATTACACCCACCCTCCCCGTTCTCGTCACCGTCACCGCCCGGCGCGCCCCCGGCTCGATCACGCCAACGATGGGCATGTCATACTGCTGCTTGAGAGATTCGAGCGCCATTGCAGATGCGGTATTGCAGGCGACCACGAGGAGCTTGATGTCACGGTGGGAAAGAAAGGCGGCGATCTCGTGGCTGTACCTGACGATGGTGTCAGGGGACTTCGTACCGTAGGGGAAGCGCGCGGAATCCCCGAAATATATGGTGTCCTCCTGGGGAAGAGTCTTCATTATCTCCTTGAGGACAGTAAGCCCCCCCACTCCGGAATCGAAAATCCCTATACCTTTCCAGGCCACTATGGCACGTCTCCTTGCCGGCACGGTGCTCTAAACCCGCCTGCCGCTATGCTCACACATTCAAGTGTATCAAGAGTATCTTGTAGCTGTCGAAAAAGACATATATACTAGGTCATCTCTGACAGTGTCAAGGCATTTGGCGCGCAACCTCCTGAAAATCCTGCTGTAATTCGAGGACTAAATCTGCTATGAGAGGGGGAGGCGCGGGGGAAGCGATGGGAACCAAATCATTTCTGACGAAGACGAAGGAGCTGGTAGCTCCGCTGGAAACGGAAAATGTGATCCGGTTCGCCACCAGCCTAACCTTGAAGTCGATCATGGAAAACCCGCTTATCCTGACGATGCTCATGGTCGTCTTCTTTTACGCCGTCGTAAAGCGTTCGAAGTTCGTGCTGGCGTTTCTATTCGCCTGCGTCTCGACCATTCTACTCGTTCGCTTCACGCTTCAAGGCCATGAAGGGGACCAGCTCAGTCTAGGCTCGACTCTCCCCTTCGCCTTCGGCTCCCTCATAATTGGAGGCGCCCTCATCTACTTCCTGTTCGTCAAATCGGAATGACCGTGACCACAGTCGGCTTTACAACCACAATTCCGCTGGAAATAATCCTTGCCGCCGGGCGAGTCCCGGTAGACCTGAACAACATCTTCATCACCAGCCCGAGAAGCCTTGAGCTGATAGATGAGGCTGAACTGGCAGGCTTTCCCCGCAATACATGCGGCTGGATCAAGGGTATCTATTCAGTCATCCTGGAACGGGGAATCAAGGAGATGATTGCAGTCACCGAGGGGGACTGCAGCTACACTAAAGCCCTTATGGAAGTGCTTTCACTTCATGGCGTCACCGTGATCCCTTTCGCTTACCCGCACCGCCGGGATGCCGATTCCCTGCGCGCCGAGATAGAACGGCTCATGAGCCACTTCGGCGTAGATAGAGAGAAAGTGCGGCAGTCCAAGGAAAGGCTCGACAGGATAAGGCGGAAGGTCTCGGAGATAGACCGCCTCACATGGCAGGAAAACGTCGTCAGTGGGGAGGAAAACCACTACTTCCAGGTTGCAACCTCGGATATGAACAGCGATCCGGACCTCTTTGAAGAGGAGGTCGATGCGTTTCTGGCCAGGGCATCCGGCAGAACCCCTTCAGACCAGCCGCTCAGGCTCGCATACATCGGGGTGCCGCCGATCTTCAGCGACCTGTACCGGTTTCTGGAATCCCACGGTGCACGGGTCGTATTCAACGAGACGCAGCGCCAGTTCGCGATGCCGTATTGCCTGGACGATCTGGTGCAGCAGTATCTGGCCTATACCTATCCCTACGACATCTTCCACAGGCTCGCGGACATCGTTGCAGAGACAGGGAAAAGGCGGGTGGACGGCGTAATACACTACGTACAGTCCTTCTGCTTTCGCCAGATCGAGGATATGATCATCCGGGCAAAACTTCCCTTCCCGGTGCTCACCCTCGAAGGGGACAAACCCTCCCCCTTAGACGCCCGGAGCAAGATCCGCATCGAAGGGTTCATCGAGATGCTCCAGGAACGAAAGAAGAACGTGTAGCCATGGAAAACCGGATACATATAGGAATCGATCTCGGAAGCAGAAAGGCAAAGTTCGCACTCATCCGGGAAGGGGATGAACCGCGGCTGGCAGACTTCGACACAGTCCTCTTCTACAAGCGCTTCGGCCGGTTGGAGGGGGGGGAGCTTTGCCTCGACCTGCCGGCCACCGGGTTCTTCACTACCATGGAACTGGAGGAGGCTTCCATAGCCGCCACCGGCTACGGCCGCAATACCCTTTCGCTTCGCGGTGCCACCGTCATTTCGGAAATCCGGGCACACGTGGCGGGAGTTCTCCACCAGACGGGGCTGCGGGATTTCACACTGCTCGATCTGGGGGGGCAGGATACGAAGGTGGCCCTCGTCCGCAGCGGACGATTGGACGACTTCGTCATGAACGACAAGTGCGCGGCAAGCAGCGGCAGGTACCTGGAAAACATGGCGGCCATTCTCGAAGTCAGCCTCGACGAGTTGTCATCCTACTGGGAGGACCCGGTAAAACTCGACGCCACCTGCGGCATCTTCGGCGAATCGGAGCTGATCGGCCAGATCCTGCAGGGGCATCCGGTGCCCCGGCTCTGCGCGGGAGTCAATCAGACCCTCGTCAAGCGGGTTCTTCCCATGCTTCGTCGATACCCCTCGTCTAACGTGGTTGTAACCGGCGGGGTCGCCCGGAACCAGGGGCTGATCAAGCTTCTTGAAAGGGATAGCGGGATGCAGGTCGTCGTCCCCACCTACCCGCAGCACAACGGCGCTATCGGATGCGCAACTTTTAGAAACAGGTAAAGGCATGGGCCTCTACCTGCCATTATGGAGGTTCGATGAAAATTGCGAAAAAGGATTGGCTGTTTATTGCCCTGGTGGCGGGGGTGCTCATCGTTTTCTTCGCCATTTCGGGGGAAGAAAAGACGAAGAAGGTCCCGTACGACGAGAATCATAAACCGTCTTACGAGATCTTCAAACAGACGGGCAGCAAGATGGAGGCGGACAAGGGATGCCCCCAGTGCCACAACGAGCAGGGGGGAATCCCATTCCCGGCAAACCATCCGGTCAAACCGAAGGAAGGTCCGTCGCGCTGCCTGTTCTGCCACAAACTTCAGAAGATCTAGGTGGGCAGCTTCAATATCACCGGTGCGCTTAAGCGGTTGATCGGCGACATCGTCCGGCGCATCGGTGAACTGCACCACATAGAGCCGAACAGGCTGCTAATCTGCGTTTCCAGCACCAGGAACGGCGGAATCCATGGCGTATATGCGAAGATCCACCCGCTATGCTTTGCCGGCGGCGTCCGTACAACCGAGATCAGGCGCGGCCGACGCCGCTGCACCTGCTCCCTTCCAACCATTACCCATCGCGGCGTGGAGATCCTCTATCTCATCTACTTCCTCGTGCCCAGGTTCCTCGACCTCCCTCTACGGGAAAAGCTGGTAACGATTTTCCACGAACTGTACCACATCTCCCCGGAGTTCAACGGCGACATCCGGCGCTTCGCCGGCAGGAACTACGCCCATGGCAGCTCAACGCGCCGCTACAACCAGCTCATGGGACGGATGGTAGACCGCTACCTGGAACTGATCGAGGACAGGACGCTCCTAGATTTTCTGGAAGGGAATCTGGAGGATCTCAGGACGCAGCACGGCACAGTGGTCGGACGGAAACACCCCGTACCGAGGCTGCTGGTAGTCGGCTAGGTTTTATTCAGCTTGGAATGATGAATCGAGGCGGCGGGGCAGGAGACCCCGCCGCGGCAGATCAGACGGCAGGGCTATTGCCAGTGAATGCAGGAAACGGGGCATGCATCGATCCCCTGGGTCTGGATATCGTCCTCCAACGCACCTTCAGCATCGAAGCATTCCGCTTTGCCGTCATCGTCAAACCGAAAGACATCGGGTAAATTGTTGATGCACAGTCCGCAACTGATGCAGACATCCTTGTCGACATAGGGTGTTTTCGCCATGACAGCACTCCTTTGGATGAGATAGGGAAATTACCACAATTGTAGCAACGAAACGGCCGATGTCCATCTACAGCGGTTCCAGCCAGACCCTGAAGAGCCGGTACGGCGGCTCGTGCCGGTCGACCCCCTTATTGAAACGGGGAGACCGATGGATCTGGGATGCGGTAACGTAGAGGTAGTTGTCCGGTCCCACCGCCAGGCTGTCGGGCCATTGAACAAGAGGCTCCCTCACAACCGTCGCCACCGATCCATCCGGCCGCAAGTTTTTGACGGCATTCTCCTCAAGTGCAGTGAAGTAGAGGACGTCCCGCCACATTTCCATTCCGTCCACCGGACCGGTCTCCGCCAACCGTTCGACCCTGCGTTCCAACTCCTCTGGTGAGAGGGTGGGATCATTAAGAAATGCAGTCTTGATACGGTATAGAGTCCGGCCGGTAAGGGCATGGTAATAGAGGTATTCCCCCTTTGCGTCGAGGGCTATCCCGTCTGCATGCACCTGAGGCACCTTCCCTTTCTCATCCCGCCATTCCCGGCCATCGATGACGGGCACCACTCCCGGCTCCGCCCTTGTTGAGGGGTGTCCGTCGAGAAGGCGGCGGCTTTCCCCCGTTTTCAGGTCGAGAACGACTATGGCGCCTGTCCCCGATTCGGTTATATAGGCGAATTTTCCCGCTGGGTCGATCCGCACATCGTTCAGGTAGCCGGCGGAGGGCGCTGCGGATGAATCGAACGGGTACACCCGCTCCACCCGGTCGTGAGCAAGGTTCACCTTCAGCAGTTTGGCTCCGCCGGGCACGACTCCCTTGAATGAAGGGGATGCCGGATCAAGGATCCAGAGATTATCCTCTCTGTCGACGAAGACGCTCTGTACGCAGACGAAATGGCCGGCCGCATCATTGGCCTTGCCGTCCCATCTGTTCCAGTTCGCATCGGGGTAGGGGCGGAGCGTCCTGTCGGGCAGAAGCTCCGCCACTGAGTAACGGGGGTCCTTTCCCCAGCGCGGAAAATTGACGAAGATCCGCCCTTTGCGAGAAACAGCCACTCCGGTCACCTGGTCATCGAACCCGGCCACCTCGAAGAGGGCCGCGGTACGGGGAGTGATAACGGGACCGGAACGGGGCTGGTAGGTCGTGCAGCTTAAGAGGAACAGCGGCAAGAGGAAGAGCAGCGCACAAATCATTTCTTTGTTGAGGCTCTTGCATTTCGCTGATGGGAACAGGTTCATTGCCCCCTCCTTTCCTGATGAGTATATCGCCCCTCCCTTGACTGGCAATCGTGCACAGGAAGCAGCCTTGATTTTCTTCGACTTCATGTGTATACATACTTCGTTTCGATGACATGAAAACAATGGAGGCTATCATGAAAGCAGTACTGCTCGATGGATTTGGCGGTCTCGAAGTGCTAAAGGTCGGCGAGGCGGAGACCCCGAAGCCGGCGGAAAACCAGGTGCTCGTAAAGGTGATGGCCACTACGGTAAACCGGCCCGACCTAGTGCAGCGGGAAGGCAAGTACCCTCCCCCTCCAGGCGATTCCGAAATTCTTGGGCTTGAGGTCGCAGGCGTAATCGAAGAGCTCGGCCCCGGCGTCACCGGCTGGAAGAAGGGAGACCGGGTGATATCGCTGGTAGGCGGGGGGGGATATGCCGAATACGCCGTCGCATATGCCAACCACCTGATGCCTATTCCGGAGAGCATGAGCTTCGAGGAAGCTGCATGTGTATGTGAATCCTACATCACCGCGTTCCTCAACATCTTCATGATCGGCGAGTTCAGGGATGGCCAGGCCGCAATCCTCCACGGCGGCGGCGGCGGCGTGAACACAGCCGGCATCCAGCTCTGCCGCGCGCTTACCCCCAACTGCAAGCTGATCGTCACGACCTCCCCGGAAAAGATGGACCGGGTGAAACAGATCGGCGCTGACTTCCTCATAAACTTCAAGGAAACTCCGGATTTCACTGAAATCGTCAAGGAGTATACGAACAAGAAAGGGGTCGACCTGATCCTCGACCATATCGGAGCAAAGTACCTGGCGCCCAACATGAATTCCCTCGCCTACAAAGGGAAGCTCGTGATCATCGGTGTCACGAGCGGCATCAAGGCCGAGCTCAACCTTGCCCTCATGATGGTAAAGCGGCAACAGATCATCGGTTCCGTGCTCCGCTCCCGGCCTGTTTCCGAAAAAGGTGAGATCGTCGCAGAATTCACCCGGCGTGCACTGCCTAAATTCGCCGATAGGACGATCGTACCCCTCATCGAGAAGGTGTTCCCCCTCGACCAGGTCGTAGAAGCACACCGGATGATGGAAGAGGACCGGCACTTCGGCAAAATCGTCCTGAAAATCGGATAAGGCGCAGGTAGCGAATGGAAGCGTTGAAACCTGAGGAAACGTGCCTTGTCGGCATGTGGCTCGATCTGGGAAGCAAGGTGACCGGGGATGCCGTCAGCGACCGAATCGAATGGCTGACGGCGAACCGCCTCGAACATGTAGCTGCTGCGAAGTCTGGGGAAGAACTCTGGCGGGACCCTTCCGACGGCAGGCTCTGGGAGCAGTCCCGCGCCTTCCCTGGAGCCCCGCCTAGCCTGAGAGTGCTGACACCGGAAGAAGCGCAGGAGAAATACGGCCTTTGAACCACAGGAACACTCGCTTCTGAACGGGACACCTGGCTCCTCCCTGCTGCAAGCTTCAGGTCAGCAAGATGGCTGGGCTGCAGGCCGCAAAGGAGCTATGTGCAGCGGCGCTACCGTAGCTTCCGTAGCGAATGGCCGCAATCGGCTCCTGCAGGCGTTTAAGGACTGTCAGTCTCCCGGCCATCTCCTTAGGCAATAGACACACTCCTCCACATCGTGAACTTTGTAATCCCAGACCTTCTCGTCCTCATAAGAGGTGCCGCACCGCTCGGGCACCGGCAACCGGTGAAGCTTCCTGTTCTTGACGAAGTAGAACATGTGAACCTCCCCCTTGTAGATTACGTCTGCTTAAAACATAATCGTAGCTGTCATATTGTCAACCCTCACCCGTCCGTCTCCAGGAAGCAGCATGAGCAACGACGTCCGGATGCACTACGAACGGCATCCCTACCCCCAGTTTCCCCTGTTCGTGTCAGTTCGCCCCTGCGACACCTATCACCTCAACCTCGAAAGCCTCTCCGCCTTCTTCTACGGCAGGCTTCCGGAACAGCGGCGCATACTGCTTGCCGGCTGCGGAAGCTTCTCCCCCTACCCGACCGGCATCGCCAACCGGAACGCCGCAATTACCGCCCTGGACCTGTCACGCCGTAACCTGAACAGAGCGCATCTTCACTCCATCCTGCACGGCTGCTTCAACATCGATTACCGGCAGGGAGACCTCCTCGACACCTCCACCGCCCCCGGCCTCTTCAACTTCATCGACTGTTTCGGAGTCCTGCACCACCTCGCCGACCCGCTTGAAGGTCTGCGTGCACTGGAGCGACGGCTTGCCCCGGATGGCATCATACGCATCATGGTCTACAGCCGGTATGCCCGCCGAGACGAGGAATCGATACGCCGTGCACTGCGCCTTCTGGGTATCAGGGAAATCTCCGCCCTGAAGAAGCTCATCCGTCGTGCCCATCCGGCTTCACGGCTCGGTCGCTACCTTGCCGGGTCCAGCGAAGCAAAATCCGGGTCCGGCCTTGCCGACGCGCTGCTCCACCCCCAGGCGCTGACCTTCCGGATCGACCAGTTTCGCGAGCTCATATCCCTGGCCGGGCTTCGCCCTCTCCGCTTCGCCCATTGGGGCGCGCTTGCGGATGTGGAAGAGGAGACGCAGCGGCTTCGGGGGCTGGAGGAAGTACGGGGAGTGACAACGAACTTCATAGCCTATCTGGGTCGCAGTGCTCCGCTCTCACGGGAAAATCTTCCGGCAGGAGCCCGGCTGATGCTCAATCCGATGCTGCAGGAGTGTACCGGGTTACTGCGGCTAAGTAAGGTGCAGGTGGCAGGCAGGCTGGGCTTCCCCAACCCCGTCCTCGACAGGAGCAACCGCGCATTTCTCCGGCGGTTCCGTAAGCCTTATCCTATAGCCGAATTGACGCCTTCGGAGCAGGAGCGAGCTGCTCCCCTGCTCGATGCAATGTTTCTCGTGCCCCTTATCTCTTGAAAAAGAGGAAGAGCTTCTTTACCATCAGCCTGTTTCTCACTTTAGCATTGAAAGGAGCTCCATAAATGGAAAGCTGTCCCTGCAAGTCCGGCAGAAGCTACGCCGAGTGCTGCGAACCTCTAATTTCCGGGCAACGCATCGCCGATACGGCCGAAGAGCTGATGCGCTCCCGCTACTCCGCCTACACCACAGCAGCGGTGGATTACCTCTACGAAACGACCCACCCGAACCATCGTCAGGGGTACGACCACAAGGGGACAAAAATCTGGGCGGAAAATTCGGAGTGGGAAAACCTGGAGATAGTGAACACAAAAGCGGGGAAGAGCGGCGACAACACCGGAGAGGTGGAATTCATCGCCACCTACAAGGAAAAGGGAGTGCGGCGGGTGCATCACGAGGCCGCTGCCTTCAGTAAAGAAGAGGGACACTGGCTCTTCACCGAGGGGAAGATGGTGGCTGAAAAGCCGGCAACAAGCAACAAGGTCGGCCGCAACGAACCGTGCCCCTGCGGCAGCGGGGCGAAATACAAGAAATGCTGCGGCGCCTGATTCTGCTCGGCATCATGAGCGGGTGAGCCGGCAACTACCGGCTCACCCGTCTTCCCTGACTCCCGCTAATTCAAGGGCCGCCTCGGTAACGTGCTCCACGGTAAAACCATACCTCTCCATCACTTCATCACCGGGAGCCGATGAGCCGAACCGGTCGACTCCGATGACAAGGCCGCGGCTCCCCACGAACCGGTGCCATCCCTGGGTGGTCCCTGCCTCCACCGCCAGTCGGGCCTCCACCTGCGGCGGCAGCACAGTGTCGCGGTAATCCTGAGGCTGTTCCAGGAATAGCTCCCAGCAGGGCATCGAAACCGCCCGCGCAGCCACTCCCATCCCCACCAGCTTTTCCCATGCTGCGGCGATCAGAGGGACTTCGGAACCCGAAGCGATCAGGATTAGCTGCGGCTCGCCTCCCGGCATATCGGCAAGAACATAGCCCCCCCGGGCTACCCCTTCGGCAGAGGCAAACCTGGCGCGATCGAGGATCGGGACGTTCTGGCGGGAAAGAACCAGCACTACCGGCCCCTCCGCGGTTACGGCCGTACGCCACGCGGCAACGGTTTCGTTGGCATCGCCGGGACGGATTACCAAGAGCCGCGGGATGGCCCGCAGCCCAGCCAGTTGCTCTACCGGCTGATGGGTTGGGCCATCTTCCCCGACGGCAATGCTGTCGTGTGTGAAAACATGGATTACGTGCAACCCCATCAGTGCAGCGAGCCGCAAGGCCGGCTTCAGGTAATCCGAGAAGACCAGAAAGGTCGAGCCGAAGGGTATGAGTCCACCATGGCCGGCAATACCGTTCATGACCGCCGCCATTCCATGCTCCCTCACCCCGAAGTGGATGTTGCGGCCTGCATACCCCCACGTTCCTCCCGCCGCCCCCTGCCTGTCATCCACCGGACATGAGGGAGAGGCGAAGTCACCCATCTCCTTGAGGATGGTCATGGTGGAGGACTCAAGGTCCGCCGACCCTCCCAACAGTCCAGGCAGAACTGAAGCCAATACGTTCAGCACCTCCCCCGACACGGCCCTTGTTGATTTTCCCTTTGCGTCAGCGCCATACTCCGGCAGCCGGGCATCCCAGCCATCCGGCAACTTCCCGCACATCATACGACCCAACTCGGCTGCTTCGCAGGGGAATGCCTCCTCATAGGAGGAATAAAGCTCGTGCCACTTCTCCTCTGCCATCGCCCCCTTTCCCACCGCCTCACGGAAAAAGGCCACTGCTTCCTCGGGCACCAGGAAAGTAGGAGAATCCGGCCACCCGAGCCGCTCCTTGGTCAGCCTCACCTCCTCCCTTCCGAGGGGAGAGCCGTGAGCAGCAGGCGTATTCTGACGATTTGGGGAGCCATAGCCGAGGATAGTGCGGACGATGATCAGAGAAGGTCGCGTCGTCTCCCTCCGCGCCTCTTCAATGGCATTGTTGATCGCAGCAAGGTCGTTGCCGTCCTCGACTCCTGTTACATGCCAGCCGTAAGCCTGAAACCGCGCGGCGCGGTCTTCTGTAAATGAAAGACCTGCTGCCGCAGCCAAAGTCATACGGTTGTCGTCATAAAGACAGATGAGTTTTCCCAGCCGCAGGTGCCCGGCGAGAGAAGCGGCCTCAGCCGCCACACCCTCCATGAGATCGCCGTCTCCCGCAATGCCATATGTCCAGTGGTCGACCACCGGAAAGCCCTGCCTGTTGTAGCGGGCTGCCATATGAGCCTCGGCCATCGCGATCCCCACCATGTTTGCCAGCCCCTGCCCAAGAGGTCCCGTAGTCATCTCGACCCCAGGTACATGGCCACGCTCCGGGTGTCCCGGTGTCAGGCTCCCCCACTGCCGGAAACGGCGAAGCTCGTCTAGAGAAAGATCATAACCAGCAAGGTGGAGCAGCGCATAGAGCAGAGCAGAGCCGTGTCCGGCCGAGAGGACGAAGCGGTCCCGGTTGAACCAGGATGGGTTGGAGGGGTTGCAGCGTAGAAACCGGCTCCAGAGGACGTACGCCATGGGCGCAGCACCGAGCGGCATTCCGGGATGCCCGCTGGCGGCGTTTTCGACAGCGTCCACGGATAGAAACCTGATGGTGTTGACGCACAGCAGGTCAAGCTCCCCGAATTCCCTTTCCCCCACCGACATCATGACTGGCGGATGCCGGCGAAGGTTGAAAGCGCAAGGCTTGCGGCACCGACTACACCCGCATCCCCCCCGAGGACCGAGCGCACGACCTGCAGCGGTGTAACGGCCGCACGTAGGGCGCGACGGTGCACCTCCTGCTCCACCTGCTGGACGAGATCCGGAATTCCCTCGATGACTCCGCCGCCGAGGATGAGACAGCAGGGGTTGAAGGCGTTGACAAGGGCAGCCGCCCCTGCCCCCAAAACTTCAGCCGTTTCCGCAAGGAGATGTAGACACAGGGGATCTCCGCTCAGCGCCAGACGGCCCACCATGGCTGTCGTAATCTTGTCGGGACGCCCTTCGGCCAGCTCCATCAGCGTTTTTCCCGCATCCGGATCAGCCATGACCGCTTCCTGAGCGCGATGGGCGATCCCCCACCCACCCGCTACAGCCTCAAGGCACCCCCTGTTGCCGCAATGACAGATCGGGCCGTGCAGGTCCACCGTGGCATGACCCACCTCCCCCGCGTTGTTGCTGCACCCCGTCAGAAGCTTGCCCCCGCACACCATGCCGCCGCCGATCCCGGTTCCCACGAACATGCACACTATGTCGTCGTGCCCCCGACCGGCACCGTGGAGCCACTCCCCGACAGTTGCTGCACGGACGTCATTGGTGACTACCACCGGCAGGCCTAGCGCCCGAGTAAGGTCCGCCTGCAGGGGAACATCGAGCCAGTTCAGGTTGGGTGCAAAAAAAACCGTCCCATCGTCAGGGGAAACCTGCCCGGCAACTCCGACGCCGATTCCCGCAGGAACAGCTCCCTGCAGATCGAGCAGTTCCCGTACTGCCGATACAATATCCGCAACTACCCCCTCCGCCCCGGAATCGACTCGCGTAGGTACACGCAACCGGCCGAAAACCTGCCCCCGCGAGTCGACCTGCGCCACCTGAATCTTGGTTCCGCCGAGGTCGACACCTATGGCCCACGATTCCGCTCCGCTCTTCATCCCTCTCTCCTTTAAAGAACAGCACGCATTGCATCATACCGCCGTCTCTACAACTGCACTTTCAGGGTAGCACACTTTTTTCGTTTTCACAGACAGTGCCGAACCCTGGAGGTTAGACGGAAAAGGCATCATCTCCGTTGCACCGGCATAAAATTATAGTAAATTAATTAATATGGCATTTCCTGCCGCATGAGGAGTCTGACTGCATCCCTTATTCTTTTTAGAGCGATCGGAAGCAGCACCCTCTCTATCAGCAATATTCACTTCGTCTTATACGTCATCATCCTCCCCTGTGCAAGCCGGTTCAGGAGCGGGGAGGACTTCTACAGCTCCTTTTCCCATGCCGGGGCAATGCCGGCACTGGTGACTGTCGCTGAAGGCTTGTGGGAGTGAGGCATCATGTTCAGACAAAAGAACAACCGGATTCTCCTTGAGCACAGACGCAAAGAGCTGCTCGCCTGCTACAGGCGCTTCCAGTCTTTGATGCAGCGGTGCCTGCACGGCATGCTGATCGTCGACAGCGGCAATCGGATCCGTTATGCGAATGCAGCTGCGGAGCGGATCTACGGGAGCAGTGCCCGTCAGCTCCAGGGAAAGCCCTTCCCCTTCCCCATTCCCCCCGATGGAACCACCGAAACCCAGATAAGCACCAGCGAGGGGAGAGGCATCATCCTGGAAATGTCAGCCCTGGAAACCGAATGGCGGGGAAAACCGGCATGGCTCGTATGGCTGCAGGACATAACCGAAAGAAAACGTAGCGAGCAGGAGCTTCGTAAAATGTATCGGGCGGTGCATGAAAGTCCGGTTAACATCGTGATCACCGACCCGCTGGGGACGATCGAATACGTCAACCCGAAGTTTACGGAAACAACCGGCTTTTCACCCGCCGATACAGTCGGAACGAATCTGGCCGAATATAAACCGGGATTGAAGGTGCCGAAAACGTATCAGCAGATGCGGGAGGCGGTTACCGGCGGGAATGAATGGCGGGGGGAGCTGATCAGCTGCCGCAAGAACGGAGAACTCTTCCACGAATCGATCTCCATCGCACCAATCGAAGATACCAGCGGGACCGTCACCAATTTCGTTGCCATCATAGAAGATGTAACCGATCGGAAACGGTACGAAGAGCAGCTTCGCAGCAGCGAGCGACAACTGGCAGAAGCGCAGAAGATAGCCCATTTGGGAAGCTGGAAGCGCTACATCGACACGGGAAAATCCTTCTGGTCCGACGAGCTGTATCGCATCTTCGGGCTTGAGCCGGGAGCAGTCGCGGCATCCCTTGAGCAATTCCTGAAGATGCTTCATCCAGAAGACATGGATGAAATACGGAGACGGGCGGAGTTTGCCATTACAGAGCCTGATGCACTCAACAGCTACTACTTCCGTATAGTGCGCCCCGATGGAAGCATCCGGGTTCTCCTGGGACAGGAGGAAGTTCTTACTGACTGCGGCAACAAACCTATCATGGTTATTGGAACCGCTCTCGACGTGACCGAACGCAAAGTAATGGAGGAAGAAATCGAGCAGTTGAACCGCGCCCTCGAAGCACGCGCCGCTGAGCTGGAAGCTGCCAACAGGGAGTTGGAATCCTTCAGCTACACGGTATGCCACGACCTGCGCTCTCCCCTCACATCAATCCACGGGTACAGTCAGGTTCTCGCCGATCTGTGCGAGAACCAGCTCGACGACAAATGCAAGGGGTTTCTTTCAGAGATACGCCGCGGCACCGAACGCATGAATGAGCTTATAGAAACGCTGCTCGAATTTTCACTTCTGACGCAAAGCACGCTGAAAGAGGAAGAGGTGGATCTGAGCGAAATAGCGAAGGAAATCCTGGCGGACCTTCAGTTCGAATGGCCGGATAGGAGAGTGGAAGTCGAAGTTATGGACGGGCTCCTCGCCAGGGGGGACCTCCGCCTGCTACGGATCGTGATGCGCAACCTTCTGGGAAACGCCTGGAAGTACACTGCGCATCGGGAAATGGCGAAGATCCGCTTCGGCGCGGTAACAACTGGTGGACATCCGGCATTCTTCGTCAAGGACAACGGAAGAGGATTTCGCGCCGAAGATGCCCACCGACTCTTTGCTCCGTTCCAACGCCTCCCCGGAAGCGACGAAGTGGAGGGGCACGGCATCGGCCTGGCAACGGTCCTTCGGATCATCGAACGCCACGGCGGAAGTGTGTGGGCGGAAGGTGAGCCGGATCGGGGAGCTACCTTCTACTTCAGCATTTGAAAGGAAGGTGCCGACGACTGGGGTACGGCAGTCACTGCTCCAGTTTTCTGATTATCTCCGGCACTGCCTGGCGTAGAAAGTTACGCAGGGAGGTCCGCAGAGTCTCCTCGGCGAGCCGCCGGCGGTCCCTGACCGTCGAATCGACATACTCCGTCTCGTAATCGAGCTTGGTGAGCTTGACACCTTTTCGCCACACTTCGATGGCCACCTTCATCTTGTTGCGGGCCTCAGACTGGAACAGGCCGTCCACCTCGCGCAGCGTGATTGATACATCACCCAGTACAAGCCCTTTATCCACATCTGCCGGGATGCTCCTGCTCATGACGACCCGATAGCCGGCGCTTCTCAGCTCGGCGGCAAAGGCGTCCAGCACGAGTTCGGCGGGAGCCAGATCGGTTACTATGTTTCCCACCTGCTCCTTCCGGTTATTTATTACCTCCCCGATTACCCACTGCACCTTCTTACCCTGTGCTTCCCTGTCTCCGACCAGATAAAGGTCGCCTGTCCCTCCCTTGGCGCCCACCGACGGCTCGTAGAGAATATTGACTCTCCTGTCGGTGGTGGCGCAACCGGCAAGCAGGAGAAAGCATCCAATCAAAGCACCACGTGCAGGACTGTTCATGGCCGCCCCGGCGATTCACTCGTCTCCACCAGGCGATGGGCCTCCGGCACATCTTCTTCCGCCACGCAGACCTGGAGCCGTCCGGGACCTCCCGCCGGCTCGCGACGCAGGAAATACTCTATTCCCCCCTTATGCAGCACCCCTTCCACGCGGGTCAGATCGGCGTCATCTTTAGGATCGTAAAAAAAGACCATGGCATTCCACCTCCTGGTTCAAGTCTACCATCCTTCACCGGTTTCGCAGCAGCGCAGAAGCGCATCCCGCTAAGGCTCATCCCCCGTCAGATGCTGAAGCAGATAAATCTTGGGGTTCAGATCACGAACACACACAACGAGCTCCCGGAGGGTCGGCTCGTCGATCCCCTCTTCCTGATCGCTCCCCTGAAAAAAGGGGTATCCCTTGGGCAGAGGTACATAAGCCCCGTCCCGCAGAAGCGATACGTCCACAAGGTCGTTCACCCGCCCGGCCCCCTCCCAGGGGTCGCGGTAGTTGAACTGACGGGCTACCACATGCAGGGCCATGCCATTGGGAAAGACACCCTTCACTTCAAATGAGAAATCACGCGGCGCGCCGTAATGGTCGCTCCGTCCCGATCTCGCCGCCACTTGCGCCCCCGCCTCCTCCAGCAGCAGGCGGACCGATTCGACCGTCATCGGTGCAAATTCATTTTCCATTTTTCTGCTCCTCCAAAACTACCGTGCACTCCTTATTAGATTTATCAAAATCGGGTGGATCAAAAACAGTCAGGTCGCCGCACCCGCAGAAAGCCCCGCGGAAGCGTAGTACCCTCTGGGGCATAAACAGCGCTACGCTGCACGAGGCGGCTTTCGAGGACGGCGGCGAGATGGCTGTTTTTCAGCCGCCTGTCAAACGTCGAGCCGCAGCTCCACTCCCCACGGCGCCGGCCTCTCCCCTTCCCTCGTCAGCACCCAGAGAGTGGGAAACTCCATCGTCTCGGGAGCGGGACCGATGCCGTCAGTAAGATACACGACTGCAGCGGGAGGGGGAATCATGGAACGGGCGTGCTGAAAAACGGGCCTCAGGTCGGTGAACCCTCCTCCGTGATAGCTCTCGGCACGCACCGCATCGCCGCGAAAGTTATCGATACGCCTGATGCGGCTGTTGGCGTAGAGCACGGTAATCTGCGCATCTCGCCCCCTGGCGATTCGCATCAGCTCCGCCGCAAACGCCTCCCGCAACTCCACGGTATCCGTAGAATCGCTCACGTCCACCCCGACCAGCAGGTTGAGGCGATGACGCTTCCTCGTGCCCGGCGTGAGGTTGCCGAAACGCCGATGCTCCCGCATCCAGGTGGTCTGCCTGCCGATCCTTCCTGCGGTAGCGACGAACTGCCGCAACACCTGCTGCCAGGGGATGAGCGATGGCTTCAGAAGAGCTTCCGCCAGCGGCCGGATATCCTCCGGCAGCTCACCATGACTTTTCAACGAAGCGTCCCGAACAATCTCCCGAAGCACTTCCTCGGCAAGGCGCAGTGGCGTGCTGTCGGCGTCGGACCAGATGGTATGGTCGTCGATGACGGCTCCCCGCACCGCACGCTCTGTTCCTCCTCCCGGGCCCGCATGCCCCCCCGCATCGGGAGCGGCAGTGCCGATGCCGTTGCCGGCCATGTTGCCCGTATCGAACGGTGAACTCAGGCGAATATAGTATTCCTCTGCGGCAAGCCCCTCCGGCACACTGAAATCGGAAGGAACCGCAGCCCCGGAAGGAAGGCCTTCAATAGAAGGATTGATAGCCAGATCACATGAGATATCCCAGTCGTGGACGTTTCGCTCCCCCCTCCGGAACATGTGAAGGTGAAGAAGGTGCTTCACCCCATGCTCCAGAAGGGCCTCTTGCTCTGCTGCCGAGGCCTGGGCAAAAAGCGCCGGATTCACCGCGACGAGGGGTATCCCGTCCCGGACGGTAACCCCCGCGGGATACTCTCCCCTCTCCTCCTTCCGGCAGTTGAGGAGGAACTGGCCGTAGAAGGGGCGGCGCTTCAGCAGGCGGACGATCGCATTTTCCAGTTCGCGGCTCAAGAAGCTGCTCCAGGAAGCCTCATGCTTCCGCGCTGATCTGCCGTATCGCGTCCAGGATGACGCCGTCGTACTTGTCCCGGCTCAAGGCTTGCGCTACCGGAGGTATTCTGAGAAGGGCCTTCACCATTCCGAACCGCATGTCACGGGGAAGAATGTCCACATATCGGACCAGATTCTCCTCTCTCGTCACATTCAACTGCGGGTCATTCTTGAGAGTCGTGATGATGTCGTTCATTGTGGCCGCCTGGGCGTCATCCCTCTGCGCGGCAAGGCGATCCGCCACCTCCGGCCAGTTATCCAGGACTTCCGCCGCCGTTACCGGCCTGTGCCGCTGCTCCGCGCACCATCGCAGGAAAGCGACCGCGGCCGTCTTCCCCACAATCCCGGCATAGACTTCCATTTCCAGTTCGCGGGGAAAGCGGCACTCTTTCCTAAGCGTGCTCACCATCTCCCACCCGCGCTCCGTCGGCTCCGCCTCTATCTCCATGGGGATGCCGGCCTTTGCCAGCATCGAGGTGTTGCCGGCAAGAAACTGGCGGACACCCGCCTCCAGATCCCGGCGCTGAGCATATGCAGCCCAGCAGTGGTAGTCGGTTTCGACGTAGAGCATCACCATCCGGTCGATGAGCGCCCGGTCAAGCGGTGTCACCTGATAACTTCCGTCAGGGGGATTTATCGTGACGATCACCTTATGCTTCGGATCAAGTTTGTGGGTATGAAGCGCCCGCCGCTCCCCTTCCGCCGGCGGCTCCACGAACTGAAAGATCGCCTGGAGAGTGTCCTCCTGCTGCGCCCGGTTAAGCTCGTCGCAGTGGACGATGGTCGGCTGGTCCTCGGATCGCGGCATCCACGACGGGCGCGACCAGTGCATCGCCTCACCTTCACGATAGGGAATCCCCACCAGATCGCCTACTTCCATCTGTCCAAGCCGGAGCGGCACGTAACGGCGCCCCAGTTCGCGGCACACCTGGATGATGCCTGCGGTCTTGCCCACGCCCCGGTGGCCTACGATACAGGGGGTCAGATCGGTCTTGACGAGAATCTCCCTGACGACGGTCTTCATCTGCTCAACATTCATGACGGTCCGTCCTTTCAAATCGGGTAGGCCATATGCTACCCGCACTTTTTTCCGTGGGTCAACCTCTATTTTTGCCGGAAAATTTAGTTACTGCCCGTTCAGGAACCTGCCACTTGTTCCGATTATGGTAAAATCGAAACACAAAACCACGAGGAGCCGTTCATGCTGAGGATACATGAAACAGATCGAAACGGAGTGACGCATTCATGGGTGGTCAGAATGGGAGATTGCCCCGAATGCGGTTCCCTCTGCGCGTTCGACCTGCCGTGCACTCCCCTCACGCCTCGGCGTGTGCTCTGCTGTTCCTGCAGCTACTCCGAAGGTTATTCCTACTCGCCCGGACACGGCTAACACACGTCCCCCCACTTTTTTCCCCGCTCCACTTTTTCTCTGACCAACTTGGGCTATACTGTTAGGTATTTCCCATTCGGGCCAGGGCTCTAACCCTATCCACCATTCGTACGGGAGATTCCATGATGGAAGAACGTATACGGGTAATAGCATACGCCGGCTACCGGGCCGACGAGACCCCGCGGGCTTTCTTCTTCAACGAGTCCCGGATAGATGTCGTGAAGGTTCTCGATCAGTGGCAGGAGCAGGAGGCCGCCAACTGGCAACGCCGCCGCTACTTCAAGGTCAAAGGCAGCGATTCCCGGGCACATCTCATCTGCTACGACGAGCAGGAGATGTCATGGTATCACTGCAACTAACCCGGAAATGAAAAATCAGGAAGTGGCGCGGATATTCTCCGAAATTGCAGACATCCTTGAACTCAAGGAAGAGAGTGTCTTCAAGGTCAGGGCATACCGACGTGCCGCACTCAACCTGGAAGACCTGCCCAGGAATCTGGAAGAGCTGTCCGGCAAGGAGCTGAGACAGGTGCCGGGGATAGGCCACGATCTGGCGAAACGGATCGAGGAGTATCTGCGCGAGGGGAGAATGGCCCTTCACGAGCAGCTGCGTGGCGAGCTGCCGGCGGGCTTGCGGACCCTTCTCGCCATCCCCGGGCTTGGGCCGAAGACTGCCCGCCTCCTCTTTGACAAGACAGGGGTGACATCCCTGGACGAACTGGAGAAGCTGGCGGCGGAACACAAGCTGGCGGGCATCAGAGGCATACAGGCTAAGACCGAAGAAAACATCCTCAAGGGAATATCGGCGGTAAAGCGGGGGAAAGAACGACTTCCTTTGTCAGCGGTACTGCCGGTGGCCCGTGACCTGGTGGAGCAGCTCAAGCGGAATTCACCTGTGGAACGGATCGAGCTGGCGGGAAGCCTGCGGCGATGGAAGGATACCGTCCGTGACATAGATATCGTCGCCACATCCGCAGACCCCGCAAAGGTGATGGAGACCTTCACCAGCCTCCCGCGAGTCCGGGAGGTGATACTCCGGGGACCTACCCGGTCAAGCGTAATCCTGAGGGAGGGAGTGCAGGTCGACCTTCGGGTGGTGGAACCCGCCTGCTTCGGAGCCGCTCTGGCGTACCTGACCGGGAGCAAGAACCATAACGTCCGGCTGCGAAGCATCGCCGTAAAGCTGGGCATGAAACTGAACGAGTACGGGGTGTTTCGTGAAAGCGACGACCTCCGCATCGGGGGCGTGGATGAAGAAGAGGTCTACCGGCTCCTGGGGTTGCCGTACATTCCGCCGGAATTACGCGAAGACCAGGGAGAGGTGGAAGCCGCCCTGGCAGGAGAGCTGCCGGCACTCGTAACACGGGAGGATATCCTTGGCGATCTTCATGTCCACTCCAGGTGGAGCGACGGGGCCCACGAACTTGAAGAGCTGGTAGCGGCGGCACGCAGACAAGGACTTGAATACCTGGCGCTTACGGACCACTCCCAATCGCTGGCCATGACACGGGGGTTGAGCATCGAGCGCCTGATGGAGCAGAAGCGGGCGGTGGCGGATCTGAATAGAAGGCTCGACGGCTTCACCGTTCTACACGGGACCGAAATGGACATAAAGCCCGACGGCACCCTCGACTTCCCCGACGAGATTCTCCGGGAACTCGATTTCGTTATCGGAGCACTTCACTCGGCGTTCAAGCAATCGCGGGAGCAGATCACGGCACGCATGGT
Source organism: Geobacter sp. DSM 9736 (assembly GCF_900187405.1). Lineage (NCBI taxonomy): Bacteria > Pseudomonadati > Thermodesulfobacteriota > Desulfuromonadia > Geobacterales > Geobacteraceae > Geobacter > Geobacter sp. DSM 9736. The sequence goes on along the minus strand of NZ_LT896716.1, from coordinate 3,639,329 downwards.
AGCCGCCATGCGAAACCCACACGTCTCAATGATCGCTCACCCCACCGGGCGGATCATCGGGCAGCGTGAGGAATATGAAATCGATATGGAAGAGGTAATCACGGTCGCAGCCGAAACGGGAACCGCACTTGAAATAAACTCCTACCCGCTTCGCCTGGACCTGAGTGATCTCTACTGCAGAAAGGCGCGGCAGCGCGGCGTGACGCTGGTTATCAACAGCGACACCCACTTCATCGGCCAGTTCGAAACGCTTCCTTACGGGGTTGCGGTTGCGCGCCGCAGCGGGCTTGAACGGAAGGACATTCTCAACACTCTCTCGGCTGCCGAGTTGGTGAGGAGATTAAAAGGAGGAAAATCATGCAGAAGATGAGGGAAGGGAGCAGCGGGCTCGCTCACCGGGAGAGGTCCTGCCGGCAATCTCCTCCGGACGAACTGATACGGGGGATAGAGCAGTTCAACCGGGGAGCTTACCTGGAATGCCGCACCACCCTGGAGTTCGTTTCGATCCATGAGCCGCGGCTGGAGAGGAATCTCTACCAGGGGATCGCGCAGATCGCCATCGCCCTGCATCACTGGCAGTCAGGAGATTACCGCGGGACGATGCGGCAGCTGAAAACGGCACTTCAACTGCTGCGCCAGGTCGCTCCCGTATGTCAGTTGGTGGATGTGGAGGGTCTGATTCACCAGACGGAACAGTTACAGGTCAAACTGGAAGGTCTTGGGATGGAGAGAATGAACCAGCTGGAACAGGAGCTTTTACCAAGGATAGACATGACGGGCTGATACACGCCAGGTCCCCTCCTTTACTCGTACGGATCTTGCGGCATTATCGTTTCCCGCTCGGGCCCGCCTTTGCCGCTCTCGTACCCTTCAACCCAACCCTCGATCTTTTCGGCGACGGCGGTCTTCAGCTCCTTCTGAAGCTTCTCCCGCTGATGCTCTTTATATCCGGGAATCTGTCTGATTTCATAATGGACGTGGGGGCCGGTGGAACGACCGGTACTGCCGGCAAGGGCTATGACGGTATTGCAATCTACCTGTTGTCCCACCTTTACGAGGACTTCGGCATTGTGACCATAGAAGGTGACATACCCTTCTCCATGCTGTATGGCAACAAGGTTGCCGTACCCCTTGTATTGCCCGGCGAAATAAACGGTACCCACCTGGGTGGGGTAGACCGGGGTCCCGGTCGGCACCGCAATGTCATACCCGTTGTGGTACACCATGCGGCCGCTGCCGAAGGGGTCGACGCGCCAGCCGACACCGGAGGTTACCGTACCGCCGTCAACGGGGGAACGGCGGGCGGCCTCGCTGGAGAGAGGCAGAAGGAGCAGTATTGACAGCAGCACGGGTGAAATGAAACGGGGCAACCAGCGTCTCCTTGGGAATTCGTCTCATTTGTTATAACGTAAGCAGGCCGAAGAGGTCAACCCCGGAGCAGCCCTCTCGGACCCAGTCACCCGGACTACTCCTCGATGAGGCTCTTTCCAGTCATCTCCGGCGGCTGGGGAAGCCCAAGCAGTTCCAGCATTGTCGGAGCTATGTCCGCGAGAATGCCGGGACGAAGCCGCGCCCCCCTGCGCTGGTTATCCACGAGGATAAGTGGAACGCGCTCGGTGGTGTGAGCAGTGTGGGGACCCCCGGTATCGTCGATCATGCATTCGGCATTGCCATGGTCGGAGGTTATGATTGCCCGCCCTCCTTTTTCCAACACCTTAGTCGCTAGTCTCCCTACACATTGATCCACGGTTTCGACAGCTTTCACGGCCGCTTCAATGATCCCCGTGTGCCCCACCATGTCCGGATTGGCGAAGTTGAGGATGACGACGTCGTAAGCGTCCCGGTCAAGCCGCTGCAGAAGTTCCTCGGTGACGGCGTACGCACTCATCTCCGGTTTCTGGTCGTATGTAGCCACCTCCTTGGGTGAGGGGATGAGGCAGCGTTCCTCCCCCGGGTAGGGGACCTCGTTCCCGCCGTTGAAAAAGAACGTCACGTGGGCGTATTTCTCCGTCTCCGCAATGCGGAGTTGGGTCAAACCGGCCTTGGAGATAACCTCGCCGAAGATGTTTTTAAGCTGTACAGGGGGATACGCCACAGGAAGACCGAACGTTTCATCGTACTCGGTCATGCAGACGTAGGAAGCAAGCTGTGGATAACGGGCGCGGGCGAATCCGGTGAACCCGCCGTCAGTAAGAGAGCGGGTGATTTCGCGGGCGCGGTCGGAGCGATAATTGAAGAAGATGAAGCCGTCTCCGTCGGAAACTGTGCCGACGGGGGCGCAGTCAGGGCCGGTAATCACCGAAGGATGAACGAATTCGTCGGTGATGCCGTTCATATAGCTCCGCTCTATGGCCTCAGCGGCCGATGTGGCGTGGGCGCCCTCCCCCAGAACGATTGCGTCATATGCTCTCGCTACACGCTCCCATCGGTTGTCGCGGTCCATGGCATAGTAGCGGCCGATCACCGTGGCGATCCTGCCGACTCCCAGCTCCGCTATCTTCCTCTCCAGGTCCCCGAGGTAACCGGCTCCGCTCTTGGGAGGCGTATCCCGCCCGTCCAGGAGACAGTGAATGAAGACCTCGCGCACACCCTCCCGCTTCGCCAGTTCCAGGAGCCCGTAGAGGTGGGTCATGTGGGAGTGGACCCCGCCGTCGGAGAGAAGTCCCGCCAGGTGAAGCCTTCCCCCCGCCGCCTTGGTGCGTGCGATGCAGTCCAGGAGCACCCGGTTATGGAAGAACTCCCCCTCCTCAATCGCCTTGCTGATGCGTGTCAGATCCTGGTAAACCACCCGACCGGCCCCGACATTGAGATGTCCGACCTCCGAGTTCCCCATCTGCCCCTCGGGAAGCCCGACAGACATTCCGGAAGTACCGATGTCGGTGCAGGGATATTCGGCGCAAAGCCGCGTCATGTTCGGCGTATTGGCAAGAGCGATGGCGTTGTTGTCCGTTCGGGGATTGATCCCCCACCCGTCAAGGATCATCAGCAGCAGCGGTTTTTTCGGCATCACTTCCTCCAATCAAAGATTTCCGCCACAGAGGCACGGAGACACAGAGAAAACAACCCAATCTTGAATCTTCGCTTTCTGAGAACTATACCACCCCTCCGTGTCTCTGCGTCACAGTAGCGGATCAAAATAAAAAACCGGGACGGCAGAAGGCATTGGAAAAACTAGGGTTGTTCAAAAACGGCCAGATCGTCGCACCCGCAGAAAGCCCCGCGGAGGTGTAGCAGCGCTACGCCGCACACTTTCACTTGTGAAAGTGGACCGCAGCTTTAAGCGCCCGAAGGGTGAGGCCAAAGGCCGAAGTCACAAGGCGGCTTTCGAGGACGGTGGCGAGATGGCTGTTTTTCAACAACCTATTAGCCGCCCCCGGTCAATGGTGGTACTGCTCCCCGTTTAAAATCGTGAAGCCGCGGTAAATCTGCTCCAGGAGAAAGACCCGCACCATCTGGTGCGTGAAGGTCATGGGGGAAAGGGAAATCACTCCTGCCGCACGTTCTCGGAGCGTCTCCGCAAAGCCGTAAGCACCCCCAACGGCGAAGGCCAGTTCCGAAGCGCCACCGTCACGATGCCTGCCGATGAATGCGGAAAACTCCGGCGAAGTGAGGCGGCTTCCCCGCTCGTCCAGGAGAACCAGCCGTGCCCCCTTCGGCAAGAGCTTCTCGAGACGTGCACACTCCCGCTCCCGCCCCGCCTCTTCACGGCACCCCTTCTCCTCTTTTGCCTCGGAGATCTCCAGGGGAAGATAGCGCCTGATCCGTCCCGCATACTCTTCGATGCCGCGCCGGACCCACTCCTCCTGTGTTCGGCCGACCCAGAGCACCCGTAGCTTCACCCCTGCGCCCTCTCCCACTGGTACTCCTCGGGGATTTCGAGCATGGCCGCGTTCTCCCACAGTTCATCCAGGTTGTAGTAACGGCGCCGCTCGTCAAGGAAGACGTGGACGATGACATCCCCATAGTCGATGATGACCCAGTTACCCTCCTGCAGCCCCTCTATATCCAAGGCCTTGCCGAACTTCTTCAAGCCCTGCTTAACCGATTCCGCAATTGCCTGGACCTGCTTGTCGGAGGTACCATTAGCGAGAACCAGATAGTCCGCTATGCTCGAAATCGGTTCTATCTCCAGGACTTTCACATCGTACGCCTTCTTGTCCAGAGCGGCGATGGCGCACTTCAGCGCCCGCTCGCGGGATGATAACGTTTCTTTGCTACGCATGCGCGTATAACCTCTTTTCCTTGATGTAATGCTCTACCGCATCCGGCACGAGGTACCTGATGGAGCGGCCTCGACTCGCAAGTTCACGGATAGCGCTCGAAGAGATATCCAGAGGCGCTCCCGTCCTGAAATAAACGGAATTGCCCGAGCAGTGCGAAAGCTGCCGCTCGGCCTCCAAATAGCTGAATTCTCCCGCAACGGCAACCGGCAGCGCCTTGTGCGGGTCGGTCACAGCGGCACCGGGTCGTTCCACCACGATAATGTTGCAGCAGCCGAAAATCCCCTGATATTCCCGCCAGGACCCGATCTCGAGGAAGGAGTCGCTGCCGATTACGAAGTAGAGCGAATCGTTCTGATATGCCCTGCGCAGTGCGCGGAGCGTGTCGATGGAATAGGAAGTTCCACCCCGCTGCTGCTCCATGTCGGAAACCGTAAAGTGCGGATTCGCCGCTATGGCAAGCCGCACCATCTCGTACCGGTGAATGAAGGGGAGGTCTCCGTATATCGGCTTGTGCGGAGGCACCGCCGCCGGAATGAAGATAACACGGTCGAGCCCGAACCAGTCCCGCACCTCTTCGGCAATCCGCAGGTGGGCATTATGGACGGGATTGAAGGTCCCGCCTATGATGCCGATCTTCATCTCAGCTCCTCACCTGACCGTCGCCGTAGACGATGAATTTTTGCGTCGTGAGGTCTTCAACCCCCATGGGGCCGAACGAATGCAGCTTGGTAGTTGAAATGCCTATCTCCGCGCCGAGCCCCAGCTGATTCCCGTCGGCGAACCTGGTTGATGCGTTGACGACGACGGTACTTGAATTGACCTCGCGGAGGAAGCGTTGTGCGTTGGCATAATCGGCGGTCACGATAGCTTCCGTATGGAGGGAGCCGTACCTGTTGATATGGGCCACCGCCTCGTCGAGATCGTCCACCACCCTCACTGCAAGTATCAGGTCGAGATACTCCGCGTGCCAGTCTTCTTCCTTTGCCGCTTTCGCATCGGGAGCAAACTGCCGCACGCAGGAGTCCCCGCGCAGTTCGACCCCGAGTGCAGTAAGCACACCGGCGATGTGAGGAACGAAGGTTTCCGCTATATCCTTGTGAATAAGGAGCGTCTCCAGCGCGTTGCATACCCCGGGGCGCTGCGTCTTGGAATTCACTATGATCTTCTCCGCCATCGCAAAATCGGCGGTGGCATCGATGAAAACGTGACAGACTCCCTTGTAGTGCTTTATGACGGGGATCTTCGAATTTTCCGACACGAAGCGGATCAGGCTTTCGCCCCCTCGCGGGATGATGAGGTCGATGGTTTCATCCTGCTTGAGCAGCTCCAGGACCCCTTCCCGCTGTGTGAAGGGCACCACCGTCAGGGCAGCCGTTGGAATCGACATCTTTTCCATCTCCCGCTGAAGAATGGCGCCGATGGCCAGATTTGAATGAATCGATTCCGAACCGCCGCGGAGGATGACGGCGTTGCCTGCCTTGAGACAAAGAGCCGCCGCGTCGGCGGTGACATTCGGGCGTGACTCGTAGATGATTCCTATCACCCCCAACGGAATCCGCATCTTGCCCACTGTCAGATTATTGGGTCGTTTCCACATCCCCGTCACAGATCCCACAGGGTCAGGAAGCGCTGCCACTTCCCGCAGCCCCTCCGCCATGGCGGCTATACGGGTATCGTTCAGCATCAGGCGATCGAGCATCGCGGGGGACAGACCCTTTGCCTCACCCTGCTCCAGGTCCTTCGCATTCTCCTCGACCAGCTGCTGCGTCCCCTCCACCAGGGCAGAAGCCATGTTGAGGAGGAGCTCGTTCTTGACTGCGGACGAAAGTCTCGCAATCACGAAGGAGGCCTGACGCGCCTGGGAAGCTAGTTGTCGGACTTGTTCAGCAATGCTCATGAAGGAACCTCCCGTCATTAAGGGGTCAGGAGTCAAGATCAAGCTTCTCAACCCAGCCCAGATCAGGTTGCTCAAAAACGGTCAGATCGTCCGCACCAGCAGAAAGCCCCGCGGAGGCGTAGCAGCGCTAAGCCGTACAAGGCGGCTTCCAAGGACGGCGGCGAGATGGCTGTTTTTCAGCGACCTGCTAAAGGACCACCAGATTGTCCCGGTGAATAATCTCGTCACTATACCGGTAGCCGAGTATCGTTTCGATTTCGCTGCTCCGGTGACCCAGCACCCGAGCTATTTCCTCATGGGAATAGTCCGCAATGCCTCGGGCAAATTCAGTGCCGTCGGGACCGCACACCCTTACGCAGGCACCCCGATCGAACTTCCCCTCCACCCGCATGATCCCGGAAGGAAGAAGGCTTCGTCCCTGAGCTGCCAGAACCTTCCGAGCACCGTCATCCACCAGAATCCGGCCTGCAGGCCTGAGGGTAAAGGCGATCCAGTGCTTGCGCCTGTTGAGGCTTTTTCCTGCAGGGAGAAAAAGAGTGCCCGTCTCTTCATCGGCGAGCGCGCGACTGAGGCTCCCCGGCTTCCGCCCGTTCAGCATGATCACGGGGACACCCGAGCGGCATACCTTCTTCGCCGCCGCCAGCTTCGTAACCATACCACCGGTACCGACAGCGGAACCGCTCCCCCCTGCAGCCAGCTCCATCTCCCTGGTTATTGACCGCACCAGCGGAATCAGCTTCGCCTCCGGGTTCGTTCGCGGATTGGCATCATAGAAGCCATCGATATCGGTCATTATGATGAGGAGATCCCCCTCGGCAAGCGTCGTCACCAAGGCGGAGAGATTGTCATTGTCCCCGAACTTGATCTCTTCTACGGCAACAGTATCGTTCTCGTTTATGATCGGAACGACCCCTTCCGCAAGAAGCGTATCCAGGGTTGCCCGGGCGTTGAGGAAACGCTGGCGGTTCGCCAGGTCCTCCCGGGTAAGGAGCACCTGACCGACGCTCGCACCAAAACGGGAAAAAGCTTCCTCATATGCATGCATGAGACGGGGCTGGCCTATCGCCGCCGCCGCCTGCTTCTGGGGTATCGTCCTGGGACGGTCGCCACCGGCCAGAGCATGCCGCCCCGCTGCTACCGCACCAGAAGATACCAGTACGACTTCCCGCCCCTCGGCGCGTAGCTGAGACAGCTCGTCGGCAATGCGCGCGATGACCGTGGCGTCAAGGCATCCGTCGTCACGTGTAAGGACCCTGCTCCCTACCTTGATGATGACGCGCCGTACCTTTTTCAGCACGTCACTGCGCATGGGTTGATTGTACCAAAGACAGGTGCATTTGAAATGATCCGCATTCAGACGTTCAGTTGCTTACAGGTGGCCGCCAGAGCCGCAGAGAACCACTATTCCTCGGGCCGTCCCCACAGGTGCCGTGCTATTTCATCGAGAAGCGCCGGGATCCCCTCTCCCGTCACCGCAGATACCGGAAAGACCTTTAAACGCCGCTCAGTAAACCATTCCACGAGCTGCGGAAGGGCATCCCTCACCTGCGGCAGGTCTACCTTGTTGACTACTATGATCTGGCGCTTCTCGGTAAGCTCGGGGCTGAAGAGCCTCAGCTCCCGGTTTATGGTCTCGTATTCCTTCAGCGGGTCCCGTTCCGGCATCCAGGAGCAGTCGAGCATATGGAGAAGTAGCCTGGTCCGCTCCACGTGACGCAGGAACCTGTGTCCGAGTCCGGCACCAGCATGAGCCCCTTCGATTATTCCGGGGATGTCGGCAAGAACGAAAGAGCGGTAGTCCTTATAAGCTACTACGCCAAGATTCGGTGCAAGGGTGGTGAAGGGATAATCGGCTATTTTGGGGCGAGCCGCTGAGACTTTTGTGATGAAAGAAGATTTGCCGACACTCGGAAGGCCGAGAAGGCCCACGTCAGCCATCAGCTTCAGCTCCAGACGCAGCCAGCGCTCCTCCCCCGGCTCTCCCGGCTGGGCGAAGCGGGGCGCCTTGTGAGTGGAGGTGGCGAAGCGGGTGTTCCCCTGCCCGCCGCGCCCCCCCTTGAGGAGCGCCACCTCCTGGTCCGGCTCGGTCAGGTCCGCCAGGAGATCCCCCGTCTCGTCGTCCTTCACGAGGGTCCCCTGGGGGACGAGGATGACGAGGTCCTCACCGTACGCGCCGTGGCGGTCCTTCCCCATGCCGTTCTTGCCGCGCCCGGCCTTCTGGTGCGGGTGGTGACGCAGATCCATGAGCGTCGAAAGGTTCGACGACACCCGGAAGATCACATCCCCCCCCTTGCCGCCGTCACCGCCATTAGGGCCACCGAGGGGAATGAACTTCTCGCGGCGAAAGGAAACGCAGCCGGCACCGCCGTCGCCCGCTTTTGCATGTATTTTTACTTCATCTATGAACTTCATTATGTTGGTCTCAATTTTCGAGGATGTGCACGGAGCAGGCGGAATTCCGTCCGTTCCGGTCGTGCCCTTGGCTGCGGACCCGCAGGGCTTTCCTCTTCGTTTGTCGATGCAGATCGAATTTCGCGTTTTTCCCAACCACAACAGAATGGGCGAGTGTCCGCTCGACGCCAAGTCACTTCCCTCCACTCCCGAAATCCCGCCTGCTCCATCACCGGCAGTGGTATTTGTTCAAAATCGGCGAATCGCCCCGCAGGAGCGCGAGATTTCCGCCAGATCGGCGCACCCGCAGGAAGTCCCCGCGGAGGCGTAGCAGCGCTACGCCGCACAAGGAGGCTTCCGAGGACGGCGTCGAGATGGCGGGAAGACCGCGCTCCTATCGACACAAATAAGAAAAGCCCGGAGCTCGTGCAGCCCCAGGCTTCTGTATGAACCGCCGACCCGGCACCTACTGTATCGGGTAAACGGAAACCTTTTTCCGGTCCCTGCCCAACCGCTCGTACTGGACGACGCCGTCGATAAGGGCAAAGAGGGTGTAGTCGTTACCGCACCCGACATTGGTCCCCGGGTGGATCTGGGTGCCACGCTGCCGGTAGATGATGTTGCCTGCCTTGACAGCCTCGCCGCCGAACTTCTTGCAGCCGAGCCGCTGGCCGGCGGAGTCACGGCCGTTGCGGGAACTGCCAACGCCTTTCTTGTGAGCCATATGTCAATTCTCCTTCCTGATCGTTCCGGTACTACTATGCGTTGATCTTTTCAATCCTGAGGATCGTTCTCGGCTGACGGTGCCCCCTGAGCTTGCGGGAGTCCTTGCGGCGCTTGGACTTGAAGACGAGAATCTTCTTTCCTTTTCCCTGTTCGACGATCTTGCCGACCACGGACGCGCTGGGCACTAAAGGTGTTCCGATACTGACCTTTTCGCCGCCAACCATCAGGACCTCGCTGAGCTCCACGGTGTCACCCACCGCCCCATCGAGCTTTTCGACCTTGAGCAGGTCTCCTTCGGAAACTTTGTACTGCTTCCCTCCGGTTTTGATTACTGCGTACATATGCACTTCACCACCTTTTCGCGGATTTTAGACGAGCGTTGAAATTTAACCAAAGCGCAGCCTGAAGTCAAGATGTTTTTACAAACGTGCGAAGCCCGCTACCCGTTTTCGCTATAGGGAGAGTGGAGCTTCACCGGCTCCCCTTTGGCACGCAGCCGCAGGTTCAGCATCTCCACCAGCACCGAAAAAGCCATTGCGAAGTAGATGTATCCCTTCGGGATGTGCCTGTCGAGGCCGTCGCCGATGAGTGCGACTCCGATCAGTATCAGAAAACTCAGCGCCAGCATCTTGATTGTCGGATGCCGCTCCACGAACCTGCTGATCTTGCCCGAGAAGAGCATCATGAAGAAGACGGCAATGACGACCGCCGTCACCATGACCCAGAGCTGGCTCGCCATCCCGATGGCGGTTATGATCGAGTCGAGCGAAAAGACGATGTCAAGCAGCAGTATCTGGACAATGATTCCTGCAAACGACGCGGCGGCGCGGGTCGAGGAATGACCCTCCTCCCCCTCCAGCTTCTCGTGGATCTCCAGGGTACTCTTTCCCAGCAGAAAGAGACCGCCCGAAATGAGGATAAGGTCGCGTCCGGAAATTTCGTTGCCGAGCACCGAGAAGATAGGGGCAGTGAGGCCCATGAGCCATGCGAGGGAAAAGAGGAGCCCCACACGAATGAACATTGCCAGTCCGAGTCCAGTAAGCCGCGCCTTCTCCTGCTGGTGCGCGGGGAGCTTCCCCGCGAGTATCGAAATGAATATGATGTTATCGATCCCAAGGACGATCTCAAGCCCTGTAAGCGTCACCAGCGCCAGCCACACCTGCGGATCAGTCAGCCATTCCATCTGCACCACCCCCCGAAGATCTTTTTATCATCCATCGAGACAGACCCTCCGCCTCTGAAGCTTCCATAGATCTATCGCCTCACGCATGATGTCAGACACGCTTTTCGACGTGGACGCGGCGACCTTTTCCAGAGCTTTCCTTTCCTGGTCGCTCACCCTGACCGAAACTATGTTCTGGAGCGGTTTTCTCTCCTTCCGCTTCTTTCCGGTTCTTCGCTGCTCCCGTTTTTTGTTATTGGGGCTCTGCACGTTCACTGCCTCCTTTTGATGCCGGTTCATTTCCACCTCCATGGGAATCGCCGAGGTAAAAAAAAGACCCCTACCCTCGGCGTACTGAAACGCTTCAGGTAAAGGTCTTGCTGGCATCGACTTCGGAGTGTCGTGCCCCAGGTCCGGGCGGAAGCCGTACTGACGGACATGGGTCGGTCTATTGGACCGATAGCTACTCCCCTTTACGTCGCAGAAATATAGAGGGAGGGACAGAAGATGTCAACTGCTTTCTCCATCTACCCCAAGTCAACCATGATGTTCTCTCCCTCGACCCTTACAGGGTATACTTTGAGGGTGTACTGGGGAAATCCTGCGCATGCACCGGTTTTCAGGTCGAAACGGTAACCGTGGCGCTGACAGGTGATGGTGCCGGCCTCCTTTAACAGCGCCCCCGAAAGAGGCGCACCCTGGTGCGGACATTCAGGCTCACAGGCATAGAACTCCCCCTTGCTCTGAACGAGAAGGACCTGGGTACCGTTAACGGAAACAATCTTCTTACCCCAGTTCGGAACCTCTGAAACTTTCGCAGCGAATACCATCCCTACCCCCTTTCCTCAGGTGATGACGATTTCGAACTGCTCCTGATGAAAACCGGGCTTCGCCCGCACCGTAATCCGCTTCCTGAACCGTTTTTCCAGTTCTTCCAGGCCTCGCCGCTCTTCGTCGTACAGAAGATCTGCAACCTGTGGATGGACCGTGAGCATCGCTTTGGTGCCGCGTATGTCCAGCATCTCCCGGCGCAGCTCCCGGAAGATTTCATAGCACACGGTTGTCTTGGACTTGACGTATCCACGCCCTTCGCAGTAAGGGCAGGGCTCGCACAGCATGCGGCCGATGCTTTCACGCACGCGCTTGCGCGTCATCTCCACAAGGCCCAGTTCGGAGATCTTCAGGATGTTCGTCTTCGACTTGTCGAGCTTCAACGCCTCTTCGAGGGCGGTGAACACCTTGTCACGGTTCACCTCCTTCTCCATGTCTATGAAGTCGATTATGATGATTCCGCCGATGTTGCGAAGCCGCAACTGGTAAGCGATCTCCTTCACCGCTTCCAGGTTGGTCTTGAGGATCGTATCCTCAAGGTTATGCTTGCCGACGAATCTCCCGGTATTAACATCGATCGCAGTGAGGGCTTCGGTCTGCTCAATGATGATGTAACCGCCGCTCTTGAGCCATACCTTGCGTCCCAGCGCCCGGCTGATTTCCACTTCAAGGCCGTAGTGATCGAAGATCGGCTCCTCTTCGTCATAGAGTTCGATGGAATATTTCGTTTTTGCCATGAAGGTGGAAATGAACTGAATGATCTTGTCGTACTCGGGCTTGGAGTCTACAACAATGCGGTCGACCGACTCGGTCAGAATATCGCGCACAACCTTCTGGGTAACATCCAGATCGGAATGGATGAGAGAGGGAGCGGAAGCAGTCTCCTTCCGCCTGACTATCTCCTCCCACAGCTTCGTCAGGTAATTCATGTCGGAGATCATGTCCTCCTCGGTCTTCCCTTCCGAAACGGTCCTGACAATGAACCCGCTACCTGCCGGCTTGATGCGCTCGACGATCTCCTTGAGCCGCTCCCGCTCCGCTTCATCCTCGATGCGGCGGGAGATGCCGACATGGTCCACCGTAGGCATGTAGACGAGATGGCGCCCGGGGAGTGATATGTGTGAGGTTATCCTCGCCCCCTTGGTGCCGATCGGCTCCTTGGAGACCTGCACGAGAAGTTCCTGTCCCTCCTGGAGAAGTTCCTCGATCGGATGAAGCGGATGAAGCACGGGCCCCTCTCCTTCCCTCGGCTCCTCCTTTTTCCCGTTCCCATCCATGAACGACTCATACTCTTCTATTGCATCGAAAACGTCTGCCACATAGAGAAATGCGGCCTTTTCGAGTCCGATGTCGACGAAGGCAGCCTGCATCCCCGGCAGGACCCGGATGACCCGTCCCTTATAGATGTTCCCGACGATTCCCTTGACCTTGCTCCGCTCGATGTAGAGTTCCGCAATGGTGCCGTTCTCTATGAGCGCCACCCGTGTCTCATGGGATGTGGTATTGATGACAAGCTCGGTACCCATCCGTAACCTCACTCTCTCTATATTTGTGAAACCTTGCACTCAATTTCAGATGGAGGGAGCGCACATCTCGTTATGGGTCTCCTCCGGTGAAGCAAAAATGACCTCGACCTTTTCGACGGGCGATTCAGACAGCTCCGCGACAGTGAGACCAGTAACCGCGGCGGCGTATTCGACAGGCTTCCCCCTTCGTACGACCATCTCCAGGACCGGCCCCGATGCCTTAAGCTCCACAAGTTCGTGGCGCAGGTCGAACTCCTGGGTCTTTCCTTTTTTTTCTCTTCGATAGGAGCAGCTGTCGAGGGAGAGAAAGCGAGCCGCCTGCCCGGGGAGACCCGCTGCCAGGTGGGGCGGCAGGGTGACCTTGTACCGAACTGCATTAATGATAACCGACAATGATTGAGCCCGCAATGGTATTTCCTCGGCTTCCGCGACCATGACACCCTCCGGAAGAACGTCATTCAAGCCTTGCATGACCAGCTGCGGAGGAAAACCTGCTGCAACTTCCATGTCCATATACTCCGCATATGATTCGACTCCCACCGAGAGGGCTGTGGCGAACGAAAATTTCGGGTGCGGGTGGAAGCCCTGGGAGAACATGACCGGGATATCCGCCCGGGACACCGCACGCCCGAAAAGGGCGATCATTTCCAGATGACTCAGATATCGCATTCGCCCGGTCTTGGTGAACCGGAGCCTGACCCGCTGGCGCTCCCCTGTGGACAACGGCGCCGCCTTGGATACGGCCGCCGGCAGCTCTCCCGCAGCATCGGCATCATGAACAAGCATCTTCAAGTCTGTGAAGTTGCAGACACCACAACCGGTGCAGCCGGTGCGGCAATCGGGAGTGACCGCTTCCACCCCGGCCTTCTCCCGTTCAGCGCGGAGGTACTCGCTGCTCACTCCGCAATCAAGGTGATCCCATGGCAGAATCTCGTCGAAACCGCGCTGCCGGTGGTAGAAAGCAGGATCGACCCCCGCTGTCGCAAACGCCTCTTGCCATTTGGACATGCTGAAGTGCTCCCCCCAGCCGTCAAACCGGCACCCTAACCGTCTGGCCTCCAGAAGCACCCGACCCAGCCTGCGATCCCCGCGGGCAAAAACACCCTCCATCACCGACAGAGAAGCATCCTGCCACTTGAAGTTGAGCCGGTGCCGCTTTAGCTCCTGGCGCAGGAATCGCTGCCGCTCCAGGGTCTCCTCGAAACTTATCTGAGCCTCCCACTGGAAAGGAGTATGGGCCTTGGGAACGAAGGTGCTGACGGCAACATTGACATCCCCCCCCTTGCCCAGCCGCTTTCCTTCCAGCTTTACCTTTCGCGCCAGCTCGATCAGGGCGAGGAGGTCTTCCCGCGTCTCGGTGGGAAGGCCGATCATGAAATAGAGCTTGATCATCCGCCACCCGGCGCCGTAGACCTCCGCCGCCGACCGCAGCAGGTTCTCCTCCTCGATACCCTTGTTGATCACCCGGCGAAGGCGCTCGCTCCCCGCCTCGGGAGCCAGGGTAAACCCGGTTTTCCGAACCCGTTTCACCTCCTCCACCAGCTCCTTCGTCAATGTTCCAACGCGAAGCGAAGGGAAGGATACCGCTATGCGGTCGTCGGCATGGCGCGCCATGAGCGCCTTGAGAAGCGGCGCGATGCAACCGTAATCTCCGGCAGAGAGGGAAAGGAGGGATATCTCCTCGTAGCCGCTATTGCGCAGCGCCTCTTCTACAAGCTGGAGCACCGTACGGGGCGACCTTTCACGCACAGGCCTATAGATGTAACCCGCCTGGCAAAACCGGCAGCCGCGTGTGCATCCGCGGGAAATCTCCAGGCTTACACGGTCGTGAACCGTCTTCAGGAAGGGAACGACCGGAGCCGCCGGATAGGGCGCACCATCGAGCCGGGTTAGAAAGCGCCGCCTGACCCGTCGGTAGTCGTCCCGCAACGGAAGGATTCCGGCGATTCTGCCCTCCCCGTCATATTCCACATTGAAGAAGGAAGGGATGTAAACTCCCTGGATAGCAGCAAGGCGCTCGAGAAGCTCGCTCCTCAATCCGCCATCCCGCTTCCATTCCCTGACTACGGAAGCTATCTCGAGAACCGCCTCTTCACCATCTCCTATGAGAAAAGCATCGAAAAATTCAGCCAGCGGCTCAGGGTTGTATGCGCAGGGCCCCCCGCCGAGAATGAGTGGGGCATCCTCACCCCGTTCGGAGGCAAGCAGAGGGATGCCGGCCAGTTCCAACATGTTCAGGATGTTGCTGTATGACAGCTCGTACTGGAGAGTGAATCCGACGATGTCCGCCTGGGCCAGCGGAAGCCCGGTCTCCAGCGTGGAGAGCTGAATGCGGTCCCGCCGCAGCAACTCTTCCATATCCGGCCAGGGTGCATAGGCCCGCTCGGCGGAGGCCCATGAAACATCGTTAAGTACGGAATACAGGATCTTCAGCCCCAGGTGGCTCATGCCAACTTCGTACACATCGGGGAACGCAAGCACGAAACGGACCTCCGCGCCATCCTTTCGCACCGCACCCATCTCCCCCCCCATGTAACGGGCGGGCTTTTCCACTTTCAGAAGATTCAGGTCAGACATATACCGCTTTCGTCCGGAAAACCGGCTCGTTTTATTGCTCCCGAAGATTCAGGAATATCCATACAACCGACGCCGAAAAAAAAGCCCCGGCGGAGCAAGCCGCCACGGCCTTGGCAATCAGCGTTACCATAGTATATCTCTCTCCGTTTCGCAACACCGTTAATCCACCACCAGGAAGCCGATACCGCAAATGAGGTGGAAAATGGATGATATGGGGCACACATCCGGCCGCCCCGGTCGAAAATGTCTCTAAAGCTGGGCTACAGAGGAACTTACAAATTGGCATGACTGCTGCAATCATGAATGGCTAAAATAACTTCAGGAGGATTCACAAATGAAAAAAGTTCTCTCCACCCTCGTAAGCGCTCTTGTTGCCGTTGCTTTCGCCGGCACCGTCTTCGCCGCTGAGCCGGCAAAGAAAGAAGCAGCTCCGGCTGCTGCTCCGGCTGCTGCTGCTCCGGCTGGCGAGGAGAAGAAAGCTGAAGAGAAGAAGCCTGCAAAGAAAGCTAAGAAAGCCAAGAAGGCCAAGAAAGAAGAGAAGAAAGAAGAAGCTCCGGCTGCTGCTCCGGCAGAGAAGAAGTAATCTTTCCTTCCCCAGGAACGAAAAAGCCGCATCCTCGGATGCGGCTTTTTTTATCTGGCCGTTATACCAATCCCCGAACCTGCTACTCCTTCTGCCAGACGTAGGCCGGCTCGACGTATGGGCTGTAGAAACCAGGGTATGCCAGGAAAAAGGTCAGGGTTTCGCCGAACCCTGCAGCCGTGCGCACCAGGGTCATGCCGACCCCCTTCAGGGGCCCGACGAACATCCCCTTGACGACCCCATCCTCTTTGTAGGTCAGATAGATCTGTTTCGGAAATTCGATCCAGCCGGTGCCAACGTTGGCAATGCCGCGCACCGCCTTGTTGGCCATGCCGTCGACTATCTCCTGAGGCGAGGAATTCTCTATGGTCTGGGTGCTGCACCATCCCTGCTCCGCCTGGCCCACAACCAGCAGAACCCCCATAACCCCCAGCAGCAGTGCCTGAATAGATCGGATCATTATTCCTCCTGCTTCACGGGAGGTGCTTCCTGCACCGTGCCCGGTGATTTCAGCTGCTCCGGCCGCCGATCCTCCCAACCGTTCCACACGTACGGAGGGTCTACCATCGGGTCATAATATCCCGGTTGAGGCACCATGAAAAAGACGGTTTCCGCCCCACCCACCAGCAGTCGATAGATCCCCATCCCGAGGCCTTTCAAAGGACCGATGACGTAGCCGATACTCCCCCGGTCCCGAACCGTAAGGTAGCTCTGCTTGGGAATCTCAACAATGGCAGTCGTCACGTTGGTTACTCCACGCGCGA
The DNA here is from genome assembly GCF_900187405.1 of Geobacter sp. DSM 9736. Classification (NCBI taxonomy): domain Bacteria; kingdom Pseudomonadati; phylum Thermodesulfobacteriota; class Desulfuromonadia; order Geobacterales; family Geobacteraceae; genus Geobacter; species Geobacter sp. DSM 9736. The sequence goes on along the minus strand of NZ_LT896716.1, from coordinate 3,622,649 downwards.
GTTTGAATGCCATCCTTTCCACTACTGCTTCGGGCTTGATCGACTCCTGAGCAACAGCAGGAACAGCCATGCCGAGCAGGAGAAGCACCGAAAAGACTGCAGCCACGTTACGCATGGGACCTCCTTCGTCATATCATCACAGATACCTCCGTTTGTAGCACAAATGCCACCGTGTAGCAAGCGCACCCACCGGCAAAACCCCCTCCTGCAGGGTCACCTGACGAATTCTAATCAAACAGGGTCGGCTCCTGCGGCAGGAAACGGTCGAATCTCTTTTTCAGGCGGTACAGCTTGTCCGCGTAATAGGCCGTATTCTCATCGGGAGCTCCCGGATCGTATGCCCATGCCGGCTTGCACGCCCCGTAAGCCGGAATGTCTCTTCTCGAACCCGCTATGTAGTATGCGACCCTGTCACCGGACCGGTATCCTAAACCTGTAGCAAGAGCGGTCTCGAACGCAGCAGAAGGGTTCCGCTTACCCTGGCCGACCTTCTGGCTGTACGAAGCCGGAGACTCACTGAGTGTTTCCGTCCTGGAGAGCCATTCTATCGGGAAATCATGCTTTCGCAGCCGTTCCAGGTATTCGGCGTACAACTCCTCCACACGCTCCCCTTCTCCTGCCAGGAGAAGCCTGATCATATCCTCCATAAACTGCCGAAGATACCGCTCCATCCCCCTCGATTTAAGTGCGCTCCCCTTTACTGTCACCCTCCCATCGTATGCCAGCAGAGCATAATTCTTCATCTTGTATGAAAACATCGCCCGATACCTGCCGGAGTGTTCGACCTCTATCCCTTGCGGCAGCGATTCCGAGAGCTTGCGCACCAGAGCCTCTTCCTCGGCCAAAGTTCCTACATCTGACGGAGGTATGAAGTAGATGCCGTCGGTATCCACCTCGACAGGCTCCGCACCCCGCTCTTTGAGCCAGCGCACCATTTCGACAATGGTCTCGCGGCCCAGGGCGGTCACCCGGGCGGCGGCCGCCGGGTCGGCGAAGTTATGAATCGAGGTACCCAGGTAGCCGTAAAAGGAGTTGATCAGTACCTTGAAGACCTGCTGCAGTGCCTGGAAATAATCCCTGGTTTCCCGGGATGATGCACTCCGCGCGCCTCTTTTAGCCTCAAGGCGGAAGTTGCGCAGGTCCTTCAAAAGGGAAAGAAAGACGCCGAGACGATCCGACGCAGGAGAAAGCCGGTAAACGAGGATGAGCGATGGATACAGCGAGGCGACGTCGCAATGGACCACCGGACGCACCACCCCCTCCCGAAGGATTTCCGTATAGCCACCCTCGAAGCCTTCGGCGCCTTCCCGCCGTTCCTGCCTTGGAATGGCGGCGCCGCGACGGAGGTACTCCCTCACCAGGAGGCTGTTTATCTTGGTTGCGTTTCCCCGGACGATGCAGTTCTGATACGAGTAGGGAAATATGCGGGTCTGAAGGAAAAAAGGATAGGAAAGGAGCCTGGAAAGGGCGAGGGTCTCCCGGACGTCGTCCAGATTGTACTGGCGCAGCAGCTCCGGTTCCTCTGCGAACACCCGGTTGATGTGCCGACGGTCGAGATACACCCGGTCGGGCTGAGCAAGCCCGAAGTGAACGGCTGCAGCCTTCAGGCCGTAGCCATCGAGATCCCGTGAACCGACATCATGGATCTGCAGGAGAAAATAGGTATCGATAATATGGCGGCCATAGACATTCCAACGTGGGTAGTCGATGCTGCGATCGGCGATGGAGAAGCGTGAAGGAGTGATACGGGGGGAGCTGCCGTCGCGCCCCCAGGACAGGCTGACGCCGTGCCGTTGCGCTCGAACGCGGATATACTCCAGGTCGAAACAGAAGATATTGTGCCCCTCTATGACATCGGGGTCGTTATGCCGGATGAGAACGTTCAGTTCCTCCAGCATCTCCCGCTCCGACATTTGGTCCCCCGAAAGGACCCGGCTGAAGCCGTCCCCATCCATGAGCGCGATGGAGACGATACGATCCGTTTCCCGCTCCGCATTGGGGAATTCGAAATTCTCTCCGCACCAGGTCTCGATATCCAGGGCGAGTCGCCTCAACTTACCGAACTCGAGACCCTTGAAGAGCGTCTTTCCCGTGATGAGGAGATGCTGGTGCACCGGATCAGGAATCCAGACGTAGGGAGCATCGGGAGCTGAGGGGGTGCGGAGGGTAACTTGCGAAATAAAGCTTTTTGCTGCTATGCAATCACGCCAGTCACGGAAGAAGGCAATATGCCGGAATGCCCCCTCCCCCTGGAGCCTGCGGAACGTAACATCACCTGGAAATCCGTCGAGCCGCCCCGGCTCGTCCAGGAGCAGAAACGGATGAAACGGCTCGTCATGAAACCGCAAACCGGAATCGTCACGGATAAAGAGCCGGACGAACCGGCCGGCCAGCTCTGCCGCTACGATATTTTCGGTGGGATCCCTGCCGAAAAGCAGGGCATCTCCCTCGAACTCAAAGCGTTCCACATTTTCCTCTGTCAAATGCACGAACGGCGCGGTCTTGGGTGACCACGCCGTTCAGATTCAGAAGATCTGCGATCTTACTTCGCATGCTTTGCAAGGTAGTTGGCAACTCCCTCCCGTGTCGGCTTCATCGCCTCTTCCCCTTCCTGCCAGTTGGCGGGGCAGACTTCGCCGTGAGCCTCGAAGAACTGCACCGCGTCCACCATCCGCAGTGCCTCCGTTACGTTCCTGCCGAAGGGGAGGTCGTTGATGATGGCATGACGGATCTTGCCGTGGGGGTCGATGAGAAACAGCCCTCGAAGCGCCACCGATTCGTTGAACAGGATTCCATAGGAGCGGGCGATGGCCTTGTTCAGGTCCTGAACGAGCGGGTACTGGATATTGCCGATCCCCCCCTGGTCAACCGGGGTGTTTTTCCAGGCCAGATGCGTAAACTTGGAATCGACGGAGACACCTATAACCTCGCAATTCTTTGCCTTGAACTCGCCAAGACGCTTGTCGAAAGCAAGGATTTCGGAAGGGCAGACGAAGGTGAAATCGAGCGGATAGAAAAAGAGGATGACATACTTTCCCCTGTAACTGGACAAGGTGACTTCACCGAAGGTATTGTCCGGCATGACTGCCTCGGCTTTGAAATCGGGGGCATCCTGGGTAACGAGTGTGATGAGGGACATGGATTTTTCTCCTTTCACCGGATTGCATGAAATGATTCGGCGGCTGCGACGCCGTTCATGGAGCAAACCATAACAGGCGAGGTTACCCTTGTCAACGAATAAAAGACAAAAATAATCCTTTTTGTCGCCAACCGCATTTCCTGCAGCGCCGGCTATTTCCCGACAGTGCCCCCCTACTCCTTTATCTCGCCGCGAATCGAGATATTGACTTCACGGAAAGGAATATCCTTTCCGCAGCTAGCCAGTGCCTCCCGGGCAGCCATGACTATCCCGCTGCAGCAGGGAACTTCCATCCTGAGGACGGTGATGCTCCTGATGGAGGAGGAGCGGAAAATCTCCGTGAGCTTTTCCCGATAGAAGCGGATGTCGTCCAGTTTCGGGCAGCCGATGACGACCGCCTTGCCTGCCAGGAATTCGTCGTGGTACCCGGCGTAGGCAAAAGGTACGCAGTCTGCGGTAATGAGCAGGTCGGCATTCTGAAAATATGGGGCAGTCGGAGGAACGAGAGCCAGCTGCACCGGCCACTGGCCAAGTCGGCTCTGCTTCGGTGCGGCATCGGAAGCCGGAGCCGGCGCCGATTCGAACTGCATGATGCGTGAGCCGGGGCAACCACCGTGATGTGCGGCGGCGTGGGGATTCTCAGCCGGTTTCGTTTCCTTCAGCCGTTCTTCCACCGCCGTCTCGTCAAATGCATCCGCTTCACGCTCTATTATGGAAATGGCATCCTGGGGGCAGTCCCCGAGGCAGGCCCCGAGGCCGTCGCAGAGATTGTCCGCAGCCAGACGTGCCTTGCCGTCTACTATAGTTATCGCCCCTTCGGCGCACGCGGGCACGCAGAGGCCGCAGCCGTTACATTTCTCTTCGTCGATACGAACTATTTTTCTTATCATGGTGTGCTCCCTTTAGAAAAAGTAGTGCCACAGGTAATCGAGCCGGCCCCGCAGAATCATCCGTCTTCCGGAGAAGGCCATGATCTCTCTGATGCGGGAGCGGTACTCCCGGCTGTAGCAGTGGATTCGGCAATGCTTGCAGGAGGGTTTCGGGTCGAGCGGACATTTCCTGCGCTTCTCCAGGGCATAGGCGGCCAACGCCGCGCAGTCGGGGCAGAGGCTTAACCCTTTGCGGTAAAAGCGGCGCATCTTCTCCGGGATTTCGACCTCCGCCGCCTCGACACTCGCATGCTTCGCACGGCAATAGACCCGGATGAAATCGAAGAGCACCTTCTGGTCATTGATCTGCTGATCGGTCAGTTGGTCCATGGGGAAATACTAGACGACAACAGGCAGAGAACACATGATGTGAGTCAAAAAATGAGAGAAAAGCGGCAGTCTGCTCATCTGGTTCAAAACCGCACGGTCGGCTTTATGTTGTCGGGGGCGTAACTCCGTCGGTGCTTCCACGCGCGTCCTGCAACGATCGGCTCCAGTCCGCAGGAGATGTAGCCGACTACGCTCAACTCTTCCGGCATATCCGTAGCCACGCGCACCACACGAAAACCGACAAGTTCGCCGGGTTCCGGGAGGGCGGGTGCTCCTTTCAGCGTGCAGCCCCACAGCTCCATACGTTCCGGCACCGCCAGCCTGAGACGAAAATACTGCTCCCCCTCGTCGCCGCGCTTCCCGCTGTACAGCACAAGAGCCGGAATTACCGCCTCGGCCAGCACCCGGTACTTCAAATTTTCGCACGCAAAAGCGAAAGCAGCCTCGTTATTCTCGAAAGAAACGGGTTCATCGTTTTTCCTTTTCAGCCATCCGAACATTGGTCCCCCTTTCGCGGAAAGTAGAGTATAGCAGTTTTTCCCGCTCTCGGGGGTTCCTTTACTTCTCAAGCGTTTGTATGGTATCAAAGGACTATGAACCCGACGTCCACCGTTACAATCCCGCGCTCCGACCACATTGTCTCCCGTAGCTCCCTCAGTCTCAACTCCGTTCGCGTCCTTTACCGCCTGCGCGATCACGGCTTCACAGCATATCTCGTCGGAGGCTGCGTAAGAGACCTCCTGCTCGGGCGAGAGCCGAAAGATTTCGATATCGTCACCAATGCGACTCCCGGGCAGATCAAGCGCCTCTTCCGCAACTGCCGGCTGGTGGGGAGGCGTTTCAGGCTTGCCCACCTTCATTTCCAGGACGAGATCATCGAGGTCGCCACCTTCCGCTCCCTGCAACCGGGAGATGATGAGCCGGAAACTCCATCGGGGGAGCCTGCCGAGCTCCGAGAAACGCACCGCCCCCCCCGGCACCTGAAAAGCACGGAGGGGATGATCCTCCGGGACAATGTCTTCGGAACACCGGAGGAAGACGCACATCGGCGGGACTTCACCATAAATGCCCTTTTTTACAACATCGCGGATTTCTCGATAATCGATCATGTCGGGGGCATGCACGACCTGGAAAACGGGATCATCCGGATAATCGGCGACCCTTTCGAAAGATTCACCGAGGACCCGGTGAGGATGATCCGTGCAATCCGCTTTGCCGCTCTCCTCGGCTTCAGGATCGAGGAGGAGACTTGGCGGGCGATCCTCAGCCTTAGCGAGACGATGAGCCGTGCAGCCCCTGCCCGCCTCTACGAGGAAGTCCTTAAGCTGCTACTCTGCGGAGAGGGTGCGAAAGTCTGGCAATTGCTACGGCAGACGGGTCTTTCCGCCGCACTCTTTCCCGATTTCGATGCGTGGCTGCAGCTCGAAACACTCGATTTTCCGCATACGGAACCCGGGCACGCCCTCGCCTGGATAGATGGCAGAATTCAACAGGGGGAGTCTGTAGCCCCCCCTCTGCTCTTCGCTCTGCTGTTCGGCCAATACTTCGAGGAGAAGAGCGCACGATTCCGGGAAGAGGGAGTTCCCTACCAGCAGAGCATCGATGCCGCGGTGGCGGAACTGCTCGGCGAACTTTCCCCGAGCGTCCTGATCCCCCACAGGATGGCGGTCCTGATACGCTCGATATTCTCGATGCAGCGCAGGTTCCAGAAGATGCCGGGGCGCCGCTCTCCTTCATTCGTCACCCATCCCGGATTTACCGAGGCTCTCCTTTTTCTCCGTTTCCGCGCCGAGAGCTGCGGCAAGGGAATGGAGACGGTTACCTGGTGGGAAGATCACGCCAGGGAATGTCTCGACACTCCCCCCACGGCAACGCCCCAGGCAGGCGATGAAGCTCCGCGGCGTCAACGCCGCAGGAAACGGCGCCGGCGCCGTCCCCAAAACGCTTCCTGAGGAAACAGCAGCGCGGGAGCATGCTCCTGTCCCGCCAGAAGAGGTCAGACATGCGCCCCATGTGGCCGAAACCGTTTCTTTACCTCAACCATGCAAAGGCTTTCCTGATAAGTCTCTGCCTTATCATTTCCCTTCTGGTCGTCTCCCTCTTCGCTATCATCTATACCCGAACGAACCGGCTCATCCTTGAACGGGTCCGCGAGCAGGCCATAAGCTACGTAGACCTTCTCGCCTACATGCGGATATGGAACCTGCAGTATTCCGGGGTCTACGTCGAAAAGCGTCCCGGTGTCGAATCCAACATCTACCTCCGGAAGCTGAACATCGACCCGGATATATCGGCCGGGGACAGGACATTCACTGTCCGCAACCATGCCATCATGATCAAGGAACTGTCACGGATCAGCGAGCGGCGGGACGGCTCCCGGTTCCGCGCAGTCAGCCTCACTCCTCTCTCCCCGGAAAACGGTCCCGACAAGGTGGAGCGGGCAGCACTTCTCAGGTTCGAGCAGGGGGAGAAGGAGTCCTGGATCATCGAAAGGAAAACCGGCGCCACTCCCGTCTTTCGCTACGTCGTCCCCCTTTACGCCGATCGAAGCTGCCTTGAATGCCATACGACACAGGGGTACAACGTCGGAAGCATCATCGGCGCAGTGAGCGTCACCGTCCCTATCGGCTCGATCATCAAAGAACAACAATCCAACAAGATCCTGTTCATCGTTGGAGCCCTGGCGACCACCGGTTTTCTCGTAGGGCTCTGCTACTTCCTCACCTGGCGGCTAGTCACAAAGCTCGACCAGGTCCAGCGCCATCTCAAGGAGCAGGCCACTACGGACGAGCTGACGGGGCTCAAGAACCGGCGAAGGATCATGTCGCGGCTCGACGAGGAGTATCAGCGATCATGCCGCCTTGACGAACCGCTATGCCTGATCCTCATCGACATCGATCACTTCAAGAAGATCAATGACAGTCACGGCCACCCCTTCGGCGACGTGGTCCTCAAGAACGTAGCTAAACGTATGGGGGAGACGCTGCGGAAGTACGATGTCATCGGGCGAATCGGAGGAGAAGAATTCCTCATCGTCGCCCCCGGCACCACGCTTGACGAGGCCGTGGTGCTGGCCGAGCGACTGAGGAACACCATCAGCAGCGAGCCGGTGAGCGACGGCACCACGGAAGTAACGGTCACGGTGAGCGCAGGCGTCGTAATCGGGGATGTTCTCGACGGAACGATAAGTACTCTTCTGAAGAGGGTAGACAATGCGCTCTACAAGGCGAAGCATGAAGGGAGAAACAGGGTGGCCGTGCTATTGGGTGAGGAAAAGGACTAGCAGCTTACCGAAAAAACTCAGTCATTTTAAAATGTCGCACCCGCAGAAAGCCCGACGGAGGCGTAGTACCCTCTGGGGCATAAACAGCGCTACGCCGCACACCGCGGCTTTCGAGGAGGGCGGCGGGACGGCTGTTTTTCAACAACCGCCTACGAAAAAGCCTTCTCGTATTCCCGCCTCAGGTGTTCCATGCCGGCTCCGCCGGCAATAAATCCCCACGGCAGTATCTCCTCAAGTGGGATCGTCCGCTCCGCGAACTGCGTCACGTCGAGGCCGATCTCCTTCGCCGCCCGCTTCCAGCTCCCGTTCTGATGGGAAAGAACAAGCCATCGGGCAAGCCTGCGGTCCCCCCGCGACAGAAAAGCCTGAAGCTGTGCCTCCCTCAGGCTCTCCACCTGCATCCTCACATTTGAAAGTCCCGCTACAGCCTTCTGCAGCAGCCGCACTTTCTTCTCCAGCGATTTCAGATCCTCCATCCCGCACCACTGGAATGGGGTAAAGGGCTTCGGGATGAACGGGTTTACCGAGAGGACGATCTCCCCGAGCCGGCGATTAGCACGGGCGGCTTCCACCACCCGCTCCCTGATCTTGTTCACGAGACGGATCATCTCTTCCAGGTCTGCCGGCGTTTCCGTCGGAAGGCCGATGATGAAGTAGAGCTTGAGGTTGAGAATGTCGTGGCCGATCAGCCTGTCGCATGCGGCGAGTATCTGCTCCTCCCGGATGTTCTTCCCGATCAGGTCGCGCAGCCGCTGCGATCCCCCTTCCGGCGCAAGCGCCACCGTTTTGTGGCCGCTGGCCTTGAGAACCTCTATCATCTCATCATCAAGGCCGTCGATGCGAAGGGACGAAACAGATACCCTCCCCCCCTTTTCCAGGATGTGCCGGGAGAGCTCCCCGATGCCGCGATAATCCGAGACGGCCGCGCCGACCAGCCCGACCTTCTCCTTACGCAGCACGCCCTCTTCGGCCTCCTCTTTCATCACCTCAAGAGAGCGCTGCCGGTACGGCCAGTAGATGAATCCCGCGGCGCAGAACCGGCACCCCCGCGGGCAGCCGCGCGAAAGTTCCACAAGATGCATATCCGAAAACTCGGTATCGGGCGCAGCAATCACTGTGCGAGTGGGGTGCTCGTCGAGAGCCCGCTCCCACCTTCGCTCTACTGTCGGCGGCGCCCCACCCGTCTCCTCCCGTTTTGCCACCGCCGGACCTTCGTATAGCACCCGGTAGAATGAAGGGACATATAACCCGGAGAGCCGGCAGGCTCTTTCAAGCAGCGAGCGGCGATCACTCCCCGCCGTCTCCAGCAGGAGCGCGAGAAGTTCCGGCAGGAGTGGTTCGGCCTCACCCACTACGACAAGGTCCATCAGCTCGGCGACAGGCTCGGGATTGAGAAAGAGAGCAGCGCCTCCCGCCATGACGAGGGGATGGCGTGATTCACGGTCGGCGGCAAAGGGGGGAATCCCGGCGAGATCGAAGATGGCCGGGATATGGAGGTAGTCGCTTTCGAAAGAGACCGAAAAAGCGAGCAGGTCGAAGTCCGCCACCGGCCGCTGCGATTCTAGAGAAAGGAGCGGCGTTCCAGCCTTGCGGTACTCCGCCAGCTCATCGTCGTCGGGAAGGAAAGCTCGCTCGCAGATCACCTCCGGGTGCTCGTTGAAGAGGGCATAGACAGTCTGGAAGCCGAGGTTGCTCATGGCGGTGCGGTAGCGGTTGGGATACACGAGGCATACGGAAAGCCGCCCGCCACGCTTGGCGTACGCGCCGCTCTCTGCAGCAAGCCTCTTGCGGTAGCTCTCGATGATCTTCCATGACATGGGGAAAAGGTAGCATTACGATGGGGGTAAGGGAAGGAGAAAAAGTGGGTGGATGGCGACCGTTTTGCGCGTTAGAAACCGGTGAAGAGGAAGTCGAGGGCCGCAATGATTTCGGCTCTGTGCTCTTTGAGGGAGCAGACTTTGTTCCCGAGGACATGCAGATTGACACCGGCCAGTTCAGCGGTGGACATGATGACAGTGATTCGTTTTATCTTGAATTGAGGGTTGAGATGTTTGGCTGCTTTGCCCATGGCGGCAACTGTGATGAGCGGAACAACTACCCGCGTTGAAAGGTTGTCAAGGAGGTCTGCCTGCACGTCGAGCAAATAAGGGATGGCAGCTTTGGTTTCCGGGTTTTGATTTTCATATACATCGAACTGCGCCATCAGAAGCGCCTCAAGCCGTCGCTGAAAGTACCGTGAGCTTCAGTCCGTCGGTTGTAATCTTCTATGGCCTCGCGGTTTTCTTCTTTCCACCTGAGGCTCTTTTCCTCCCGTAACAACTCGACAAGCCTTTGTTCCAGTGCCTGTGAAATATTGATCCGGCGTTCCTTGGCCTGGCGAAGCAAGTCACTATTAATGCTAAGGTTTGTAGATTTTTTAGGGGCGTTAGAATCAAAGAAATTCGTTTGCATGTGACCTCCAATGCGCATGGCTTATGCGCATGATATCGCCACTCAAGCTCTATTGCAAAATGTTTTTCGACTCGCTTGCTTCTCCAACCGGAAAGACAGCAGTGATTGGGGCGGCCACCGGGGCGGTGATAGGCGCATCACCGGAGACGCCGGTGTAGGGGCGGCCATCGGCGGGGCCGGGGGGGGACCACTGCTGCGCTGGGCGCGGGAACGATGCGGTCGGACGAGCCGGATCCAGTGTTTCAGCAGTTTGTGGAACAGTGCCTCAGGGAAAAGGGATACCAGTCCGTTGGATGGAAATGATACCTTATCTTGTCAAGTAGCAACAATTAAGTATGCTGTCCTCGGAATTAGCGGCTTGTAGGCGGTGAGCTGGTTTCATCGCTCCGGAGGCCCGGTCGGCCGGAACCTCTTTTCAGCTCTGGCCTGCGCCTTGGCAGCTTCAGCTTCACGGTTTTTGGGAGGAGCGGCAGTCACTAACGACCTGAGCAATTCGGAAGATGTCCTTTCAATCTCCACGACCGCACGATTGAAAGCTGCTTCGTTCGCCGCGGAAGGCGAGGCAAAACCTGCTATCTTCCTGACATATTGGAGCGCCGCTGCGTGGATCTCATCGTCAGTTGCTGGAGGATCGAAGTTATACAGCGTTTTGATGTTCCTGCACACACCAATTACCTCCATTGGTTTTGATCGTCACAGATGCTTACAGGCTCACTTTTGATGGGAAAAAGGTAGCTCTAAGGGGAAAAAGTAGCGCTAGATATGGTCAAATATATTGTGATTCTAGTGAGTTAATTTGGTTCGACTCCAAACACTGCCCAAACACTGCACTCATTGTTTGAAAATTCTTTCTTTTTGTTGTTCGAACTCCTCTTTTGTTATAGTGCCGTTATCCAAAAGTTTCTTTAGGTTTGTAAGCCTGGTGTAGAGTAGATCTTCTGATCCGGGTGAGTTCGATTTTGGAAGGCAGACAAAAATTAATTCTGCTTTTGGGTAGCAGCCATACTGATATGGCGGTGCTGTTTCTTTTAGTATTTTTAATGCTTTTCCTGTGTTTTCACAGTACTTTAGTGCTTGCCGATAAACTTCTTCTCGAACAACGCTCGGGGGAACAAAGCCAGTTGCTCCTTGCTGATAAACTCTGTACTGCTCACTACCACTTGTATCCTCTGCGAGTGTTTTAGTTTCAAATGAGCAAACAGCATCATCAAATAAAGACTTACTGTCTCTCGCTAGAACGACTCCTGAATCTCTTGCACAACCTGCGATTGACGTTGACGCCATAATCAAAAGCATAACCAATTTTTTCATTCATCTCCTTTTATTTATTCAACGGGCATGAGGTGCAGCGGCTTGTCCGTCTGCCACCGATTGTTGGACATTTTTATTTTGAGTTAGCGCCTACAAAGAAATTCAAAACTTGATGTCATAATATGGTAGGCGTCCCTTGCCGCCATCTGGGTCAGGCCATTCATACCATCCATCCCATGGGCCGTCCGGCTTGGTTTGCTGCCTTGTATGCACTCGAGCACTGCTTAAATCGCGACTAATTTCGATAGCATTGTACAACCGCGGCGATGCCTCTGGTCGGTCCACTGCTCGTGCGCCGAAGCTTCCAGAACCTACTACATGCATTCTCTTCTCGTGCCAATATCCGATTTGGTCACGATGCATTTTATGTACATCACCATGAAGTATCAATTTGATGCCATTCTTTTGCAAATTACCAAGAAAATCCAAGTCTTTCATTTGCTCCGCGCCTGCAACCGCATGGTGGAACAACGCAATACGCAAAAGGGGTTTATCCGGAACAAGTTGCCCTGATTCCCGTGCTTCATTCTCCTGCTTTTGAGCCATATTGACGGCCCGTGCTATGGCCTCCACGTTAATACCCGAGCGCTTTCTATGGAACTCATCAATCTGCCAACATGAATTAAGTGCCAAAAATTGGATACCCGACTCCCAGAAAGGAATACACATGCCTTGTTCGGAAAAGTCAGTAGGATAGGGTCGTTGAAGGAACTTGTGGAAAAACCCATCGGAAAATGGTTTAAAGCGCAGCGGGTACTTTTGCGGATCACGGGCGAGCACAATTCTCCCCTCCTGCATCCATTCGCCATCATTCAGTCCCGCGCTATCCTTCCTACGAGAGTATGCATCTACAAGGTCAGTCACGTCATGATTGCCCGGCACAAAAACACATCGCTCAGCGGATAAGCTGAACTCTTGAGCAAGCTGAGATGCGAAATCATATGCCTTCTCAAAGCCCTCTGCACAGGCTTTATCAGTAAAATCTCCGGTAATGACGAGATAGTCAAGTTCCTCGAAATCAATGCCGCCATCTTGTTTAAGGTCATCTAGCAACCATTGCAATCGTGCCTTAACAGGGGTAGTCGCGTCGAAATGTAGGTCGCTTAGGTGCAAAAGTCGAATTGGCCCTGAGGAATGCTCTGTTTTAGTTGCTGTTTCCAATACTTGCACCGCTTGTTCCGTTGACTTTTCGCGGAGTTTTTCTATTTTGGTTCTTAGTGCCCACGTTTGTTGTTTGATCTTTGGATCGCGCTCGCGAGCCTTTGCAGCACCTTCAGTCAGATTGTGCCGCAGTTCGCAAACCGGGCAGCCCACATCTTTGTCACCACGAACGATGCGTTGCCTTAAAGTTTCCTCTTCAAACCTGTGTCCGCAGGGGCAGGTAATCGCAAGGTGCTCCTGTATTTCCACACCATGTCTTGCCAAATGATCCTCAACAAAATCAATAAATTCCTTACGTAGGTGTTCGGGTGTGTTAGTCTCGAAATATACGTCCACATGGGCAAACCCACCAGGCCTTCCGACTTTACGTAAGCCACAAAGGCCGCCATCCTTGACTTCGAACTCCGCTCGATCTGGCCATAACCGCACCCGACCAAAGTCCTGCGCAAGAACCAGCCATGCTACCAGCGAAGCGTAAATATTGTCGATTGCCCCAGCAAAATCATAATAGAGGGACACAGCATGAAGAAGTTCTTGCCCTGTTGTAAACGATGTGGGTGCGAAGAGTGTCGGAAAAATCAACAAGCCCTCATGCTCAAAACATATGCCGTGCTCTAGCATAAGCTGAACAGTACATTCCATTACTGGTTTTTCTTGATTGCGCGGGAGCCGATCATCTTCTGCGATTCCTGGCAGCGAAAAGTTAGCCTGTGCGATAACCCTCAGTTCCAGCGCAGGCACTCCACGGGGGTTATTGCGAGCAGCCAATATGAGCGAGCCGGCATAACGCTCGATTTCTTGAACTTGCAGAACCAGAACTGGCTCACCAGTTGAAACACGTGAGCGAGCAATTACACCCTGAGTGGCAAGCTGATCAGTTACGGCATTAACCGCTTTTTTTTCATCTTCTGATGAAAATTGGTCTCCCAGGAGGCGAAGCAAGTCAGCCACATAAAGAATAACATCGCCTTGCTTGCGCTTAGTCTCTATAAAATCACGGATTAGCTGAAAAAGTGCTGGGCGACTAGTCAGGCCGAGTTTCTCCCAATTAATGGCTCTAGCCGTTGCCACGCACAATTCAGGTATACCCCTTCCAGAGATGGCACTAGTCTCAAAATAACCGGCAAAGCCGTGTTCTGAACAGAGGCGTTGAACCGCATTACTGTCAATCACGCTGCATGGTTCATCTATTTGGGCTCCAACGAGTAGTTTAATCGCAGCGCGGCCTGAAAGTTGTTTGTCCAAGTATTTAGTCCACGTCTCCACATCTTTGAATGAGGTTACTCCTCGAATCGGGTTAAAAAGTACAAGCGCAACGGTTGTATCGTGGAGGAAAAGCTGATGGATCAGTCGATATTCTTCCTGCCCACCCATATCCCATATTACTACATCTCGTCGCTGGCCTAGTGGGGCTTTTGCTGTTGGACAGAGACGTTCTGGATCCAGTGGCCAAAACTTCATGCCATGTGTGCTTTTGATTTCACCTGCCTCTGGTGGTGTTCCGTTTGCTATCCTATGGGCAAGATATGATTTACCAACATTACTCTCACCGACTAAGACAACTTTGGCACTTGTATAAGTAATTTTATGAATTATGGTTTGCCCGAGAAGCAAGCCGACATCTAATTCCCAGATATTGACTACTCTGTCTGCGTACTTTGCTGATGTATCTGGTGCTGAAGCGACTGTGGCTAACAGGGGAATGTGGGGATGAAAAGCAATGCCTGAAAGATTTGATGTGCCTACAGTAGGTGCAGGTATTTTGGCAAGCAGAGCGCCTGTATCACAGTGCGAAACTGTAACAACACCGTCCCAACCTTTTGCAGCTAACAGCTGTCCATCGGCATAAAATTTTATGGATGTAATACCGGAAGTGTGCCCTTCTATGGTGAGTAAAGGTTGGCCTGTTGCTACTTCCAAAAGCCTAATATTTCCTTCGCTGCCAACACACGCTATTTTGCTGCCATCAGGACTAAATGCAATTCCTGTCACAAATCCACTTGGAATTACTTCAAAAGAACGTAAAGTATTGTCTTGATCATTCCAAATCCTTACCGAACCGCCGTTCCCCCCGCACGCCAAGAGTCCGCTATTCGGATCAAATGCTATCGCGATAAGACCTCCATCGCTCACATCCATTTCTTTATTTGCATGTCCGCTTACTATATCCCAGAGTATGATGCTTCCGTCCATACTACAGCTAGCGAGTTGTCCTTTTGGCCCGAAAACAACATCAAAAATAGACTCCTTATGTCTTCTTAGGGTGCGGAGCAATCGGCCGCTAGATACTTCCCATAATTTAACGGTGTAGTCTTGACTCCCGCTGGCTAACAGCTGCCCTTCTGGGTCAAAAGCCACGCATGTAACAGTTTTACCGTGTCTCTCAAGCGTATGAAGCACTTCACCAGTATCGGTATTCCATAGTCGAATTGTTCTGTCTGATGAAGGTGTCGCAAGGATTCGACCATTTGGGGACCAGGCGATGCGCCAAATCCTCCCTATGTGCCCTTGTAGCGGTTGCACGTATTTAACGCCATGCAGATTGAACTGAATGTCTTCACTTTCTAACGGCCCTTTAATTTTATTTTTGGTAGTCACTATTCCCATCTCCTACACTGATCTTGTATTCATTTATTTCAATAGAAGTCAAAAGTCCAACGACTCGGGAGAACAGCGGCGTAGGCCGCTGCTTCTGCCTGGTTGGGAATTCTTCGCCTTAGCTCTCAATACTAGACACAGCCCTCATTGCATTGTACGAATCACTGCCGCGCGCCGCTCAAACTGAATCGCTAAATTTCCACGGTTCGTTGATCTATACAAAACAGCCATATTTACATATATAGACGCGAGGTAGGGATGTGAGGTATTAAGGTTTTTAGTGATAATTTCCAATGCACGGTTATAGAGTGGCTCAGCTTCTGAGTATAGTTTTTGGTTAGCGTATAGCGTGGCAAGGTTGTTTAATATCATTCCGACTTCAGTAGTCGAACTACCGAGTGCCTTTTCATAAATAGCCAATGCACGTTTAAAAAGCACATCCGCCTGTTGATAATGTCGTTGGGACATGTGGTGTTGTGCTAAGTTGTTTAGACATGTAGCCACTTCAGTATGCTCTGGGCCGAGTGCCTTTTCAGTGATTGCTAAGGCACGGCTAAATATTGGCTCTGCTTGGGCATGAGAGCCTTGAGCTGAATAAAGTGACGCAAGATTGGTCAGCGTGGTGGCAACTTCGGGATTTTCTGACCCAAGTACGGCTTCACCTATCACCAGTGCGCGTTTATAGATTGGTTCGGCTTCCTTGTATCGGCCCTGGGAGTAGTACATGCCTCCGAGGTTATTCAGAACTCTGCCCTGACACACTTGATTGTCCGGTTTCCCGAGCTGCTCACAGAGTTCCAATGCCCGTTTGTAAAGTGACTCAGCCTGGAGGTAACGGCCTTGAGTGCGGCTAAGCTCTGCTAGTTCGTTAAGCTTTCTCGAATCGTTAGGCACATCTCGATCGTCTTTTTTCCCAGGATTCCTCTGATTGTCATCTGCAAGGTCCTTTTGGGTCTCCTTTGGATCTAATTCCGCACCAAGCACCAAAGAAACAGGTGCACATGCTAATAAAATTAAAAACAAAAAACTATACATATGTCGCCAGAAGCCTGCAGGAATCATTTTTTTACCCTTTGATAGTTTTATACTCATGCACACCTCAGGATTACCGCGGCATTTACCAAATCTCCAGCCTAATACGCACCTTAATTTAAATCTCTCCTCCCAACGGTGCTGAGGCTGACCGGGCGGGTTTTGGACCGGTCTTGCCGATGGTTAGCCAAGGATTTGCCAGCGCCTCCGAGACTGCCTGATCAATCCCAGCGCTCTTTCGCAGCGTTCGGAGAATCCTTCATATGTCCCAGGACCAATTGCAGAAGATGCATTGCTAGCGTCAGATCGGTAAAAGGTTATCAACCCGAGGAGTCCTGTAACCTCTGCGTAGACATTTGCTAGATTTTGTCGCCCTTCAATCGTTCGAATCGCCAACACGAGGTCTGGCTGCCGAAGATACGTTGCATGAAGAAAATTGGCGAAGCTCTCTACATTGGATGAGTCCCATTGCTTTCTCTTAGCAGCCTCGCCACAGGCATCGATCAACGATTGTACCTGCCATTCTACAACATCAAGTATCGCCATCCTTTGGCGTGTCTGCTTACTGCGTTCAATAAATAGCGAGCCGATTAGGCCGACGAGAAATCCCAGGAGCGCATACAAAATATTTTTTTCAGGCATTTTAACTCCTCTAACGAGGTTGTCTCATGATTTTGTCTGAATAATCATTGAAGCTCAACAGACAGTCTTCACAGATTCTAATTGTATTGTCTGGAATTTTGTTTGAGCTGTATTTAACACTTCGATACCAATAGCTCTTTTTATACGAGTGCTGTCCGCTTATAATCCTTCCGCCGCAGGAATCACACTTATATTCCTTTCTGCCCTTTATTTGCTGGAAGCTGTACTTGCTACATTGTTTACCGACAGACATAGGCACCAAGCTATTATGACCTGGTCCGCCTTGGTCTCCGTGGCATCGAATGCATAGAGTAATCAGATTATTTTCAGAGTGATCTGGACGTGCCGAAACGGGGATTTTGTGGTGTACGTGTAGGTTCTGGTAGCTTCCACACCTTACACACTTGTAGCCATCTCTCTTCAGTATATAAGATTTCCTCAGCTCCCAGTCGTCTGGCCTTTCTTGATGAGATTTTGTTTCCTTTATTGCTGCACGTTGTTTTGCCTCATACTCAACCATGAACTTCTCGTGAGCTACCTTCTGTTCGGCCTCCTTTTTACTTTTTGCTTCATTAGCTTTTTGGCTCTTACAGATGTCATAGATACCATAGACGACAATGGCTC
The DNA here is from genome assembly GCF_900187405.1 of Geobacter sp. DSM 9736. Lineage (NCBI taxonomy): Bacteria > Pseudomonadati > Thermodesulfobacteriota > Desulfuromonadia > Geobacterales > Geobacteraceae > Geobacter > Geobacter sp. DSM 9736. Next base: position 3,605,149 of record NZ_LT896716.1, on the reverse strand, counting down.
CGATAATGAATGAAATGTCAGCAAACGTCATAAAGTCTCATCCGGTTCTAATTTACTTTTAAGGGTAACGGGTGAGAGTGCAGCTGCGGAGCGTAGCGGAGACTGTCTGCCACGCTTTGTTGGATGCCGCTTTACCGTGGCCCGTTCAAACAATTAGACTCTCGCAGAAGTCGCAACTCCTCTTCCCAAAAGTCATCTAAGGCCTTTGTCGACTCATTCTTCTGCCACCACGACACTTCATGCCTGCGCCCCTCAGACTCCAACAAAATATACGTTGTAATGTTTTCGACTTCGTTCATTTGTATGTCCGTGAACTTGATCTTATTTAGCTTCTCGAAAAGCAGGTCTGCTATTTTACGATCTTTACAAATCTCTATTTTCTTTTCTTTTGGTCCAAAATCACTTAGTTCAGTTTGTGTCTGGAAAACAGTGCCATCGCTGTGAATCTCGTACCCTCGACAACCCCCTGTAATTCCTCCACACCCTTTTGTTTTTATTGTCTTCATTGCAGTTCCAGAGCAAGCGGAAGCGGTAAGTAAGAATGGCAACGCTGAAAGGGCTAGTAGATGTCTCATTGTTCCCTCATCTTTTAATCACCCAACGTTCTGAGGCTGACCGGCACATCGGGCCGGTCTTGCCGATGGTTGGAATTATTTTTTATTTGTTCATTTAAAGACCATTTATTTTGTATAATTCACTGTCCCTTGGGTCCATTTCTAGCCACACGCTTTTAATCAATTCTTCATGGAAGGAGGGAATATGCTTGGAAACATCAAGGACCTTCTGCTTCAAGTCATCATTTTGGAGTAACTTGCCTTTGGGACGAGTAATGGACCACATTGAAGTAATTATCACGTTCATTCTTTTGCGACCTTCAGTCGTAAGATATAAAGCATGCGACTGATGAAATTCATCCAGTTCTTTTTCGATTCTTTTCAACTTATCAAGGTTGTTTTGATTGCGCATCCACCTGAAGGTGATTCTATAGTAGCCTTGAGCCGCTTCCAGCCGCCTTTCAGATGCAGCAAGTTGAAAAGTATCTTTTCTGAGTTGGGTGGATTGCCAATAGCCAATGCCCAATGTACCTGCCAATGTTATTACACTCACAACAGCAGCAATGACTGCAGCAATTAACGTCGCTGATGCTTCTTTACTCATCTTGACCTTCTCCTTTACTTATTCACTCAACTCGTTATTGAGCAGTTAGAGGCTGGTTTATACATCTATAAACAAGTTTATACTATTATAAACAAGCTTATATATGTATAAACCTGCCAAATTTCTATATCTATAAACCTTGCATGGTGATGGCTCATTTCAAGGTTTATAATACTATAAGCTTTTACAGCCTTGTCCCGAGAGCACCATATAGTAGCGCCACCGCTTTTTGCCGATCCCACTTGCCCACCCTGTAACTTTGCTTGATCCTGAAAGTGCTTTGCCTCTTGCAATCCAGGGGGAATTGGTCAGCGCTGGCCGCCCATGTATTTAGCACAAGGATTTCCAGGAAATGGACCTTATGTATGAACCATTTCCGAATCCGATTCGACATTTGCCTGCACAATTTCAGGGATGATAGCGTTAGAGAAGTACTTTCACAAGAATTTATTAAGATTCAGTGAGAGGAAGATTGAGCGGTGCCGGCACGTACAACGTGATGGGGCAATTCAATAATGGAAGGAGAAAAAAAGACCCGGCCCCCTGGAGGGGGAATGGAGGCCGGGGATTGAAAGCCTTGGTGGCGGCTAAACCGCCACCGGTTGACGCTTGGGGAAGCGGAAAGAAAAGCTTTTTGGTCTGAAACAACCCAAAATGGTGCAGGAGCGTCGATTTTCGTTCAGATCAAGGCGCAGCAAGGAGCCCGCGGAGGCGTAGCAGCGCTACGCCGCACAAGGAGCGACGAAGACGCAACGCGGAGCTGGACGAAAAGCGGCGTCTCCTTTAATCGACCGACTTGCGGAGGAACGTTGGGATATCGTATTGCTCCTCATCATCCATCATGAAGCTCCGCTGCCGAACCATGGTCTCACGCTGGTTCCGCTCGCGGATGAATGTCGGTATCTCACGGTTGATTTCCTGACGAGATACGAAGGGAGTCGGCTTCTTCACCTCTTCACGGGGCCTCTCCATATCGAACCGATCGCCGAAACCGGTTGCAATCGCGGTTACCTTGATCTGCTCGCCGAGACTTTCGTCGATAACGAGGCCGACGATGATGTTGGCATCCTCATGCACCTTCTCGTGGATGATACGGCTGGCTGCATCGAATTCATCCATGGTCATGCTGGAAGATCCGGTGATGTTTACGAGAACGCCTCTGGCCCCCGAAATGTCGATATCTTCCAGGAGCGGACTGGAGATGGCGCGGGTAGCCGCATCGACGGCTCGGTTTTCCCCGGCACCGAGGCCGATTCCCATCATTGCCATCCCGCGCTCACCCATGATCGCCTTCACGTCGGCAAAGTCGACGTTGATCATGCCTGAGGTGGTGATCAGGTCCGAAATGCCCTGAACGGCCTGGCGAAGTACGTCATCGGAAGGCTTGAAGGCGTCTACTATGGACATCGACTTGCCGGCGAGGCCCAGGAGACGGTCGTTGGGGATCACGATGAGGGAGTCTACGTGTTTCTTCAGCTCCCTGATCCCTTCTTCCGCCTTGGCCAGACGCTGCTTCCCCTCGCGTGTGAATGGCTTGGTCACGACGCCGACGGTTAGCGCACCGATCTCGCGGGCCGCTTCGGCAATGACCGGTGCAGCGCCGGTACCGGTGCCGCCACCCATTCCGCATGCGATAAAGACCATGTCGGAGCCCTTGAGGACTTCCGCCAGCTTCTGCCGGTCTTCCATGGCCGCGTCACGGCCGACGTTCGGGTTCGCCCCGGCACCAAGGCCCTTGGTGAGCTGCCCGCCGATCTGGATCTTTTCGGGTGCCTTCGACATCCGCAGCGCCTGGGCATCGGTATTTGCCACAATGAACTCGATGCCGTTAATCTCGCTGGCGATCATCGTGTTGATTGCGTTGCCGCCGCCCCCTCCGACGCCGACAACCTTGATCTTCGCGCTCTGGTCAATGCTTTCATCAAATTCGAACATGTCCGCTTCCCCCTTTTCCTTTCATTGCCTTCAGTAGTAAGTACACACAAGGTGATTAAGAACAGCATTACTCCGGGTTGTTCAAAAACAGTCAGATCGTCGCACCCACAGAAAGCCCGTGCGGAGGCGTAGCAGCGCTACGCCGCACAAAGGGGCTTTCGAGGACGGCGGCGAGATGGCTGTTTTTCAACAACCTCCCTCCACATTTAGAAAAACTCCCCGAACCACTCCCTCATCCTCCTACTCACCCTCCTGAACAGGTTTTCATCGGTCTGGGTGGTAGGGAACTCGCTGATCCCGACATTCTTGCTCCCGTAGACGACGAGACCCACACCGGTGGCGTAGACCGGGGAGTTGACCACATCCACCAGCCCCCCCAGGTTCTGCGGGGTCCCCCTGCGCACCGGAAGATTGAAGACCTGCTCGGCGAGCTCGGGCATCCCCTCCAGGATCGTGCTGCCGCCGGTGATGACGATGCCCGACGCTATCAGATCCTCGAAGCCGGATTTCACTATCTCCCGGTTGACGAGGGTGAATATCTCCTCGACCCGCGGCTCCAGGATCTCGGCAAGAAGCTGCCGGGAGAGGACGCGGGGCTTTCTGCCCCCCACGCTTGGGACTTCGATGGTTTCATCTTTACCTACCAGCGAGGCCAGGCAGCAGCCGTACTTCTGCTTGATCTTTTCCGCTTCGGCCATCGGGGTTCGAAGACCGACGGCGATATCGTTGGTGAGGTGGTTGCCGCCCAGCGAAAGGACCGAGGTATGCTTGATCGCACCGTCAACGAAGATGGCGATGTCCGTGGTACCTCCGCCGATATCCACCAGCGCCACTCCAAGCTCCTTTTCATCGGCGGAAAGAACTGCCTCTGACGAAGCCAGCTGCTCCAGGACGATGTCGGCAACGTCGAGGCCTGCCCGGTTGCACGACTTGATGATGTTCTGTGCGCTTGCCACTGCGCCGGTGACGATGTGGACTTTTGCTTCGAGCCTGACCCCGCTCATGCCGAGCGGCTCACGGATGCCGTCCTGATCGTCGATGATGAATTCCTGCGGAAGTATGTGTATTACCTCGCGGTCCATCGGTATGGCGATGGCTTTTGCAGCTTCGATGACCCGCTTCACGTCTTCCGGAGAAACTTCCCGATTCTTGATCGCTATGATCCCCTGGGAGTTGAGCCCCCGGATGTGCCCCCCCGCTATTCCGGCATACACCGACCTGATTTCGCAGCCGGCCATCAGCTCGGCCTCCTCGACCGCCTTCCGGATGGATGCGACGGTGCTGTCGATATTGATCACAACACCCTTGCGGAGGCCGCGGGACGGGCTCGTGCCGATGCCGACGATATCAAGGCCTTCTTCAGTGACATTGCCGACTATGGCGCAGATCTTTGTGGTTCCTATATCGAGTCCTACGATCAGATTATCCCTTTTGCCGGACATACTTCCCCCCTTTAAGTGTTGCCTTTTGTACCTCGCCCCGGTCGCTCAGACCGAGATCGACATGCTCGAAATTGAGAACGCGCGCCTGAAGGTTCTTGTAGACGATGTCGAGACCGTCTGCGGTGAAATTGCCGAGAATAGCGCAGACGTTGGTGCTTCCGAAATCAACTCCACCTATTACACTCCCACGTTTTCCCGCCATGATCCCCCCTCCTGGCTACGATTTTTTCACTATGATCCTGTCGCCGTAGTCTAGGTCGACATACTCGACGTTCGGTAACTGTGCCTGCAGTTCTCGGTAGATGCGTGCAAGCCGCTGGAGCTTCTCCCTGTACTGGCCGTTCCCGAGCTTGACCGGCACGCCGTTCTGGAGAGCGAACAGGGTATACCCGAATCCTTTGTCGAAGTGGATCTCCGACACTTCGTCCATCTTGAGGGCCGCACCTTCGTTCAGAATCGCTATCAGGTCGAGTGCTCCCTTGAGCGCCTCCCGGCTCCCCGCCGGGTCCCGGGCCATGTCCTCCTCGGTCACCCCCGTAATCACCGGGTAGTCGAGGGAGTCGCCAACCGTGAGGGGCTTGAACGGCTCCCCCCCCTTGTCCAGGTAGTAGAGGTAACCCATGTGCGCTATCGCCTGCGGCTCCCGCTCTGCGATCTCTACAATCAGGCTCCCGGGGAAGTAGCGCCTCACGCGGACTTTATCCACCCATGGGATTTTGGAGAGTTGCTCTCCGATCCGGCGCAGCCTCAGACCCAGCATCCCGTCGCCGACCTTCACCCCCGCCTGAGTAACCACCTCTTCCCGGGTAAGTCGCTTCAGGCCGCTCACCTCGATCCGCTCCAGCCTGAGGAAGGTGGTGCGCGCCACCACCCCATAAACTTCGTACACCACGAGGACCGCTAGAGATACGACTGTCGCCCATCGGATGAACCGCACCCCTTTTTTCAGGATGCCCCGGTAGTCGATGGGGATACGTTCCCGCTTGACCCTATTCCGGCTGACAGGTTTCTGATTTTTTTGACGAAGGTCGCGCATTTATATCCGTAAACGCGGGCACAGCCGCTACAGTTTTATTTTGAGTGAAGCCGACGTAAGAATGCGCTCGACAAGATCTTCAAATCCGATCCCCGCCCCGCCGGCGATCTCCGGCAGAAGGCTCAGGGCCGTCATTCCCGGCAGTGTGTTCACCTCCAGGAGGTAGCACTCCCCCTCTTCGGTCACGAGGAAATCGACCCTGCTGTATCCGCTGCATCCCAGCGCCCGATGAGCTTCTTCACCTGCAGCGAGGACTTTGGCGTAGAGATCTTCAGGAAGTGGTGCCGGCAGGATGTGCTCCGCCATCCCGGCCGTGTACTTCGCCTCGAAGTCGTAGAATTCGCGCTTCGGCACGATCTCTATTGCTCCGAGAGCACGTTCCTCAAGAATTCCCACCTGTATTTCGCGCCCCTTGATGAACTGTTCCACGAGGATCTCGTCATCGTACGAAAAAGCAAGCTTCAGCGCCTCGGCAGCCTGGTCCGGCTCCCGTACGATGGAAACACCGACAGAAGACCCCTCTTGAGAGGGCTTGATCACCACCGGAAGAGAAAATCCCAGAGAATCGGGCCTGAAGGCCCAGCCGCGGCGGAACACCTTGTACGGAGCAACCGTGAGCCCGGCTGCCGCAAATACTCGCTTGGCGTAAACCTTGTTCATGGCTAGCGCACTCGCCAGCAATCCCGATCCGGTGTAGGGAATGTCCATCAGCTCAAGGAGCCCCTGAACCGTGCCGTCTTCGCCATAGCGGCCGTGCAGGCATATGAAGGCGACTTCTACCCCCTCCCTTACGAGGGCCTGGGGAAGGTCGCGCCCCACGTCGATAGCGACGGCGTCGTAGCCCCGGGCGATGAGGGCTTTGTGAACGGCGGCTCCGCTCTTCAGCGACACTTCCCGCTCCGCCGACAGCCCCCCCATCAGCACTCCGATTTTCTTCTCTTTCATGTATTCCTTGCCCATAATCGTGCTCCTCCGCACGCAGACTTTCTCAATCAGTTCCTACGATCCGCACTTCCTCTTCAAGTTCTACCCCCAGCAGCGCTTTTACTCTCTCCTTGATCAGCGCTGCCAGTTGGATAAAGTCAGCCGCCGTTGCTCCGCCTGCATTCACCAGGAAATTGGCATGTGCTTCCGAGACCTGAGCCCCCCCAACCTTCGCCCCCCGCAATCCGGCTTGGTCAATCAGACGCCAGGCCTGCATTCCTGTGGGGTTCTTGAAAAAGGAGCCCGCGTTTGGAAGTGTTACCGCCTGAGCGGACCGCCGATGGGCCTGGCATGCCGACATACGCTCCCTGATCTCTTCCCTCTTTCCTTCCGGAGCGTGGAAATTGGCCCCGAGTATGATCTCTCCCGGTTCGAGGCTGAGAAAGCGATAGCCGTATTCCAGTTCGGCCCGTGCCCTTACTCTTTTTTTCCTGTCAAGGAGCGTGGTCAAGGTTACTACCCGGTCCAGGAGCGCCGCGTCATGGGCGCCGGCATTTACCGCCAGAGCGCCGCCAACCGTTCCCGGGATGCCGCTGATGAATTCTAGTCCCGTCCTTTTATGCTGCTCAGCAAAACGGGCCAGCGGCAGGTTGCCGACTCCAGCTCCGGCCGTGATGCAGCCATCCTTCAGATATTCGAGGCGATCCAGTTTCCTGAGCGATATGACCACCCCGGGAAAACCTCCATCCCGTACAAGGAGGTTATAGCCGCCGCCGATCACGAAGTAGGCTTTCCCTGCGGCGGATATGAAAGCCATCAGGATGAGGAGGTCTGCCTCGTCAGCCGGAATGGCGAAGAGATCGGCCGGCCCTCCGACCTTCAGCGAAGTATGCCGGGCGAGAGACTCGCCGGCCAGGAGCTCTCCCCGGAACTCCCTCCGAAGCTCCCGCTCAAGCTCGCTCGTCACTGCGCTCCCTGAAGGCGCTCCAGGAGCGCCTCGCCCGTCTGCCATATGTTCCCCGCGCCCAGGGTAAGGAATATGTCTCCCGGCTTCACGACACCCGCGAAATACTCCGGAAGCTCCTCCCTGTCGGCGATATAGGTGACGTCACGCTGGCCGTGCTGGCGGATTGTAGTGACCAGGCTCTCGCTGCTCACCCCCTCGATGGGAGGTTCTCCGGCAGCATAGATGTCGGTCAGCACGAGCACGTCGGCATCGTAAAAACACTTCACGAAATCGTTGAAGAGTTCGTGCGTCCGCGTATACCGGTGCGGCTGGAATGCCACGACCAGCCGCCGCTCGGGCCAACCGCGTTTGGCGGCTGCCAGAGTCGCCCGGATCTCCACCGGGTGATGACCGTAGTCGTCAACGATCATGATCCCGTCAGGCTCCCCCTTTACCTGGAACCTGCGTCCCACTCCTCCGAACTTCGCAAAGCCCTCCTGAATCAGCGGGAAGGGGACGTCCAGTTCCATAGCTACCGCCGTACAGGCGAGGGCGTTGAGAACATTGTGAACGCCGGGCATCCGGAAGGAGATGTCCCCCATACGGTAACCCTTGTAGTGAGCAGTAAAGCTGGTGGTCCCACCTTCGAGCCTGATATGGGTCGCTCTAAGGTCGGCCTGGGACGACATGCCGTAGGTTACGAACCGTTTCTTGACCCGCGGAATGACCGTCGCTATGTTCCTGTCATCGAGGCAGAGGACTGCCATCCCGTAGAATGGAACCTTGTTGATGAAGTCGACGAACGTATCCTTTATCTCCTCGATCCCCCCTTTGTAGAAATCGAGGTGATCGGCATCGATGTTGGTAACGACGGCGATGGTTGGGGAGAGCCTGAGGAAGGAACCATCCGACTCGTCCGCCTCTGCGACGAGAAACTTTCCCTGCCCGAGTTTAGCGTTGGTTCCCAGCGTGTTCAGCTTCCCGCCGATGACAATTGTCGGATCGATGCCTCCGTGGGTAAGTATTGTCGCCACCATGGAGGTGGTGGTCGTCTTTCCGTGGGTGCCGGCAATGGCGATGCCGTACTTCATGCGCATCAGTTCGGCGAGCATTTCCGCCCGCGGTATTACGGGTATCAGCCGCGCCCTGGCCTCGACCACCTCAGGGTTCTCCTCATGCACTGCAGAAGAGATCACAACCACATCGACATTGGCGAGGTTTTCCATTCTGTGGCCGATGTAGATTTCCCCCCCCAGAGAAGCGAGGCGCTCGGTAATGTCGGAGCCACGCAGATCCGAACCGGAGACCTTGTAGCCGAGGTTCAGGAGCACCTCCGCAATCCCGCTCATGCCGATGCCGCCTATCCCGACGAAGTGTATTTTTTCGATTTTGCCGTACATAAAGGCTCCCTTCGGTCGCCAGATTTACGTTCGCTTCGCTCACAGTTTAAGGTTGAGGTTGAGTACTTCCTTAACCTTAACCTGGACCTCAACCTGCATTTTTCAGCATCTCATCCACAATAACCTTCGCCGCGTCCGGACGTGCGAGACTTCTGGCATTTTGGCCGGTCCGCCTGAGCTGTTCAGGGTCTGCCATAAGCTCCCTGATCAGTCCTGCCAGACTCTCCCCCGAGAGCTCTCGCTCCAGGAGCATATATCCGGCCTGCTTCTTCAGGAGTGCCTCTGCATTGAGCCGCTGGTGATCGTCCACTGCATGCGGGAACGGGATGAAAATGCAGGGTTTTCCGCTTATGGCAACCTCGGCAACGGTAGTCGCCCCCGCCCTGCATATCACCAGGTCGGCATCGCGGTATGCTGCAGCCATATCGTCTATGAACGGGACCACCGTCGTTTTGAACCCTGCCCGCTCGTGCGCCTCCCGTACCTCGGCCAGATCCTTTTCACCCGTCTGGTGCGTTATGAGAAGACTCTCGGAAACCGGCGCAAGAATCGGCAGAGCGGCGGCAACAGCCAGATTTATGCTGTGAGCTCCGGCGCTTCCACCAAATATGAGGAGGCGGAAAGGCTTCTTCCCGGTAGGTGCTTCCTCCGCCACCGAGCCTGCAGCCAGCTCCGCACGAATCTCCTTGCGCACCGGATTTCCAGTCAGCAGTGTTGTATCTTTGGGGAAGAACTTTTCCGAGCCGTCAAGGGAGACGAATACACGCTCCGCAAAACGGGACAGGACCTTGTTGGTGAGCCCCGGTATGGCGTTCTGCTCGTGAATGAAGCGCCGGATGAGAAGCCCTCTTGCCGCAAGCACCACAGGCCCCGACGCGTATCCCCCCACCCCCAGAACCACATCCGGACGGAACTCGCGCAGGATCTTGCGCGATTCGGAGTAGCCGTAAAGCAGCATCGCCACTCCCTTGATCTGTGACAAGGTGCCCTTGTAACGAATTCCTGCGGCAGTGATGCAACGCAGGCTGAAACCGAGCCGGGGGAGAAGCCGAGCCTCGATACCCTGCTCGGTCCCCACAAAGAGGACTTCATTTTCCTGGTTGCGGGCGAGAAATTCTTCCGCCACTGCTATGCCGGGAAATAGATGCCCCCCTGTCCCTCCACCTGCTATCAAGAGCCTCATGAGCCGCTCCTTGCTTTGCTCGAAATGTTGAGCAAAATGCCGATGGCGAACAGGCTGATGATCAATGAGCTCCCTCCGTAACTGATGAAGGGAAGCGCAAGCCCCTTTGTCGGCAGAAGTCCCGTTACGACACTTATGTTCACGAAGGCCTCGATTCCGATGAGAGTGGCGATTCCGAACGCCAGATATCTGCCGAAGTCATCCGGAGAGGTGAGTGCAACGCGTATGCTCCGCTGTACCAGGAGGAAAAACATTCCTGCTATCACCATCACCCCGATGAAACCGAGTTCCTCACCCACCACCGACAGGATGAAGTCCGTGTGAGCCTCAGGGAGATAGAAAAGCTTCTGCTTCCCTTCACCGAGCCCCTGGCCGAATATGCCGCCATTTCCGAACGCGAGCCAGGACTGGATGATCTGGAATCCGGAATCGGTAGGATCCGCCCACGGATTCCTCCATGCGGTGATACGCCGCAGCCTGTACGGTTCGAACATGACAACGTAGACGAGGATAGGCAACGCAAGCATTACCACCGACAGGAAGTACTGTATCCTGGCGCCCGCCACGAAGAGCATCGCGAAGGCCACTGCCCAGAGGGTCACGGCGGCACCCAGGTCGTGCTGTTTGAGCAGAATTCCGAGCAGCACCGTCAACAGCACCATGTACGGCAGAAACCCGGTGGAGAAAAACTTCATTTTCTCCTGCTTCTTGTCGAGGGAGTAGGCCATGTACATGATCAGAACTACCTTTGCCATCTCCGAAGGCTGGAAGTTGAAGCCCGGGAGCCTTATCCAGCGCGATGCCCCCTTTGCCGTGCCGCCGATCCCGGGAATGAAGACCAGCAGCAGCAGCCCTAGACAGACAAGAAGGAGCGGAACCGCCCAGCGCCGCCACGTTTCATAGTCAATGAACATGGCGACGTACATGGCGGTGAAACCGAGCAGGACGTATATACCCTGCCGCTTCAGAAAGTAGAATCCATCGTGATACTTTTTGGCAGCCATGACCGAGGAGGCCGAGTAGACCATCACCACACCGAAGCAGGTGAGTGCCACCGCCATCATGAGGATGATCATGTCGTACCGGTCGAGCTGCTTTATCATTTCTCCGCCAGTGCACAGGCAATCGCCTTGAATCGATCGCCGCGCTCCTTGTAGCTGCTGAACATGTCGAAGCTGGAACATGCCGGGGAGAGGAGCACCACCCCACCCGGCTCGGTCAGCCTATGCGCGAGCTTCACCGCTTCTTCGAGACTTCCGACGAGGTGCGTGTCGGTGAGGTTTCCCAATTCCTTCCGTATCCGCTCCTTCGCCTCCCCGAGCAGGATCAGATGGCTGACCCGCTCCCGCACGAGATCGGCCAGGGGCGCATATTCTCCCCCTTTGTCTTTACCCCCGGCTATCAGGGTCACCTTTCCGGGGAAGCTCTCCAGTGACTTCACAACGCTCCCGACGTTGGTTCCCTTGCTGTCGTCATAGTAGGGAATGCCGTTGACGGTGGCGACATGCTCCATCCGGTGGGGAAGACCCTTGAAAGCGTTGACTGCCGCGAGGGCTCGATCCGCAGGGCATCCCATGAGAAGAGTAGATGCGAGGGCAGCCATGATGTTGTCGATGTTGTGCACCCCCTGCAGCTTGAACCCGGCGGTTGGGAAGGTCTCCTCACGCCCCTGCCAGCGGAACGTGATCACGCCGTCACGATGCCATATACCCTGCTCCAGGACCTGCAGCCGGCTCATGGGGACCACCGTCGCCCGAATCTTCCCCTGTTCTGCCTTCACCAGGGGGTCATCGATGTTGAGCACCGCGAAGTCCTCCTCCGACTGGTTGTCGAAGATGTGCATCTTTGCGTCGATGTAATCGCGAAATGTCTCATACCGGTCAAGGTGGTCCTCTGTGATGTTGAGGAGCACTGAGACACGCGGGTGGAATGACTTTATTGCTTCCAGCTGGAAAGAACTCAGCTCGACAACGACCCTCTCCACCGCCTCGGCGGAAGTGAGGAGCTCTATCAGGGGGGGATCGATATTTCCCCCTACGAAGGTCGGAAAGCCGCAGTGTCTGAATATTTCGCCTGTCAGAGTGGTAGTGGTGGTCTTCCCGTTGGTTCCGGTAATGGCGACCATGGGAGCTGAAATGAAGGCACTTGCCAGCTCGATCTCGCTGATGATCTCCCGCCCCTGCGCCCTGGCTCTCTGAAGCGGTGCAATGTCCATCGGCACACCAGGGCTTACAACGATGAGGTCGGCCATCAGAAAAGTGTGCCTGTCATGGCGGCCGAGCTGATAATCGATATCGAGCCCTGCCAGCTCCTGCATGCATTGTGCGAGAGCCGTCTCATCCTTCATGTCGGTCACTATGACCCTGGCCCCCTGGGAAACGAGAAACCGCGCCACTGCCACCCCGGTGCGGGCGAGACCGACTACAAGTACCGTTTTATCTTTGAGATTCATTGTCATATGAGCACCTTCGATATCTGCCACCAAGATCTGGACAGGGAGACACAGAGCAACCAAATCCTACCGTCTATCCTGCCTTCTCCGTCATCTGTCCGGGGTCCAGCTTTGTTTATCCTCTGCGTCTCTGTGTCTCTGTGGCTAACTACCGCATTTTCAACGTCGAAATAGCTACAAGGGCAAGGATTATGGTTATGATCCAGAAGCGGACGATGATCTTCGGCTCCGCTACCCCCTTCAGCTCGAAATGGTGGTGTATGGGAGCCATTCTGAATATCCGCTTGCCGCGGTACTTGTACGAGCCGACCTGGAATATCACCGATAGCGCCTCTATTACGAAGACACCGCCGACGATAACCAGCAGGAACTCCTGTTTCGTGATGACCGAAAGGATGCCGAGAGCGCCACCCAGCGAGAGGGAGCCGACGTCGCCCATGAATACCTCGGCCGGATAGGAGTTGTACCAGAGAAAACCGAGGCCGGCTCCCACCATTGCGCCGCATACGATGGCGAGTTCACCGCTGCCCGGCACATAGGGTATCTGCAGATACGAGGAATATTTGGCGTTTCCGGCAATGTAGGTGAAGAGTATGAATGTGCCCGCGTTGATGGCTACAGGTCCTATTGCCAGGCCGTCGAGGCCGTCGGTGAGGTTGACGGCATTGCTGGCACCGACGATGACCAGAGCGGCAAATGGAATGAAGAATATCCACAGCTCCGGATGAAGACGCTTGAAGAACGGGAAGTAAAGTTCCGTAGAGAACCCCGGAGTGAAAAAAAGGTACGTTGCAACCCCCAGCGCCAGGAAGGTCTGCCAGAACATCTTCTGCCGGGGAGAGAGTCCTTTCGGATTCTTTTCCACCACCTTCTTGTAATCGTCCACGAATCCTATGGCGCCGTATCCCGCGATTATAACGAGGGTAAGCCAGACGAAACGGTTGGTGAGATCGGCCCAAAGCAGTGTTGGAATGATGATTGCCGCAAGGATCATCACTCCCCCCATTGTCGGCGTTCCGGCCTTCTTCAGGTGAGACTCCGGTCCGTCCGTGCGGATGACCTGGCGGGCCTGAAGACCTTCCAGCTTCCGGATGATCCATGGTCCTACCAGGAAGCAGACAATGAGGGCGGTGATCATCGAATAGATGGTCCTGAACGTCAGGTACTTGAAGACGTTGAGGAACCTGACGTCGCTTGCGAGGGGGTAGAGGAGATGGTAAAGCATCAGTTCACCTCCGTTGTTCGAAGCTTCGAGGCTATCTCATCCATCCGCATTCCCCTCGATCCCTTTACGAGTACAAGGTCTCCCCTGCGCAGCACGCGGCAAAGCTCCTCGAAAATCGTGTTGCGATCCGCAGCCCTCAGGATCCTGTCCGGAGCCATTCCCTCCTGCTTCGCTCCTGCCTCGACTCTTTCCGCCATTGCACCCGTGACAAACAGACGATCGACACATTGTGCTGCAAGGCGTCCGAGAGCTTCGTGGGCATCACCGGAGCCCGGGCCAAGTTCAAGCATGTCTCCAAGGACGGCAATGGCGTTTCCAGGACGGTTCAGATCGCGCACCGTCAAGAGGGCCGCTTCCATGGAAGCAGGGTTGGCATTATAACTGTCGTCGATAAGGATGATCCCATTCACCTCTTCCAGGTTGAAGCGCTTGTCGAAAGGTGAGAACGCTTCAAGCCCCTCGCGGATCGTGTCCAGGTCGACGTCGAGAGCCCATGCTCCTGCCGCCGCCGCTGCCGCGTTATAGACATTGTGTCTGCCGAAGGCCCGCAGCATTACCGCAAAGGAGGTGCCCTCCACATGGAGCTTGAAGCTCTGTCCCGCAGTGCCTTCGTTACGTATCTCGCTTGCCCGGATATCACCACCCGAAAGGCCGAAGGAGAGTCGTCTGACTCCCGGCGCAGACGGCTGGGCTGAAATGAGTGCGTCGTCGGCATTGTACACCGCGACTCCCCCGGCAGGGAGCCTGCGGAAGAGCTCACCCTTCGCAGCGGCGACCGCCTCTATGCTGCCCATTGTCTCCAAATGCGCAGGGGAGGCGTTGGTAATGATTCCGACCCGGGGAGAAGCGATTTCCGCAAGCCGATCGATTTCCCCCGGCTCGCTCATTCCCATTTCCATCACCGCCCACCGGTCTTCACCGGAGAGGCGCAACAGCATCTGCGGCAACCCGATCAGGTTGTTGAGATTTCCCGAGGTCTTGAGTCCTTTGCCGGTGCGGACAAGGATGGACGCAAGCATCTCCTTGGTAGTGGTCTTTCCGTTGCTTCCCGTGACACCTGCCACAGGGATGCTGAAGCGGCTTCGATGAAACGACGCGACATCCCCCAGCGCCCGCAGTGTGTCGGTGACTACGATGCAGACAGATCCTTCATCAGGAGAATTCAGCTCTGCCCATCTGCTGTCGGCAAGAAAGACACGTACGCCCTTGGCAAGAGCAGAGGGTATATAATCGTGCCCGTCGAAGTTGGCACCTCTGAGGGGCACGAACAGCTCATCTGCATGGATCGAGCGGGAATCGGTCGATACGCCTTCCACACCTGAAGGACCATTCCCTCTGACCACTCCGCCGGTTGCCCGACCTATTTCTTCAATGGTAAACATCATAATCGTATCTATAGATCTCTCGGCTCTTTACGGGAGAGGCGGAAGGTCCATTCCCCTCCACTCTTCCGACTCTCCTAGCTCAATTCCCTGAAGGCCGCGGCCGCTTCTTCCCGGTCATCGAAATGATGCTTCACGGTGCCGATTATCTGATAATCCTCGTGCCCCTTTCCCGCCAGCAGGACCACATCACCCGGCTTTGCGAGGTTTATGGCCAGCTTTATCGCATCACGTCTCGATTCCACTGCGATGAAACCCTTTCCGAAAGTCCCCGCGGACAACTCCTCAAGCCGGTACTCTCTCACCCCGAGAGGCTCTATGCCGGCTCGAATGTCGGCGATGATATCGGCGGGTTGCTCGGTGCGCGGATTATCGGAGGTAACAACGGCGAGATCGCTGAAACGGACTGCAACCTCTCCCATGACGGGGCGCTTTGTGCGGTCCCGGTCGCCACCGCAACCAAAGACCGTGATCAGGCGCCCCTGCGCCACGTCTCGCACCGTGCGCAGCACGTTCTCCAGTGCATCCCCGGTATGCGCATAATCGACGAGCACCGTCACTCCCCGGTCGTTCTCTACCCGTTCGAGCCGGCCGGGAACGCTTCTGTGCTGCTCGATCCCCGCCACAATCGCATGAAGTGGCAGATCGAGAGCGATACCGGCGGCGGCGGCGGCTAGGATGTTGTACATGTTGAAGCGGCCAAGCATCCGTGACCGGAATGGAGCTTTTCCGAGGGGAGTCACCAGAGTACCGGCGATGCCGTTGACCGAAAACTGGACATCCTTCGCGATTACGTCTGCCTCGCCGAGAAGTCCGTAGGTAATGACCGGACAGGCCGCGCCCCTCGCAAACCTGGGTCCGTACGGGTCGTCGACATTGACCACCCCCCTGCGGCGCGGTTTCTCCCGGTCCTCCTTCAAAAGTTCCGAGAAAAGTCGTATCTTGCTCCCCAGATAGGCTTCCATGGTGTGGTGGTAATCCAGGTGGTCGTGAGTCAGATTGGTGAATATCCCTACATCGAACCGGCATCCATCAACCCTGCGTTGTTCGAGGGAGTGGGATGAAACTTCCATCACTACGGCGGCGGCTCCCCGGTTGACCAGGTCACGGAGGATTTTTTGCAGATCCACGGATTCCGGAGTGGTATGTGGTGCAGGGATGCTCAGGTCGCGGAACCTGTAGCTGATGGTGCCCAGTACCGCGGCTTCCAGACCTGCATGAGCGAGGATTGCCTCGACCAGGTAGGTGGTGGTCGTCTTGCCGTTGGTCCCGGTGATCCCGATCAGCGGCAACCCCAGCGAGGGATTTCCGTAAAACTCGGCTGCTGCCCGGGCCATGGCCATACGGCTGTCGACCACCTTAACATACGGTGTACCCGCCGGCACCAACGACTCATCCTCTACGACAAGAACAGCCGCACCCGCCTCGACCGCTGCACCGAGGAAACGGTGACCGTCGGCGGCGGCTCCTCGCAGAGCGAAAAACATATCCCCCGGCTGTACCGTGCGGGAGTCGTAGCTGAGGCCGCTTATTTCACGGTCCGCCACTCCGCTTGTTGCCAGGGGTTCTGTCGCTTCAATCAGTTTCGTGCACAGCATGCTGACCTCTTTGATGTGGCTTCGGCGCCGCGTCCTAACGGATCACGCCGCCGGTGCAAGCCTTACCCACACTCTGTCCGACGGCCCGATTTTTCTTCCGGGAGGAGGATTCTGCTCCACTACCCGGCCACTCCCCAGAAGCTTGACGTTAAGCCCTTTCTGCTCCATGACGCGTAATACCTGTCTCATGCTCATCATGCGGAAATTGGGCATGACTTCCCCTTCTCCGCTTTCAGTGATGGAACCTTCTGCAGCTGGAGGATCTTCCTCATCAACCTCGGCCTTCGCCTCAACCTGCACGATCTTCGGCTTCTCCTTCTTATCCTTGGGCACATTCAGGTAGCAGAGGGAGCGAAGGGCTATGGCGCTGAACGCCGGCGCAGCCACCACTCCCCCATAAGGGCTCGTCTTCGGTTCATCGACGATTACGACTATGGTGAGTTTCGGGTCCGAGAGGGGAGCAAATCCGATAAAGGAGGCTGTTCGCTTATCGATGGAGTATCCCCGCGTGACCGGATCCACCTTCTGTGCGGTGCCCGTCTTACCCCCTACTCGATACCCTTCCACAGCCGCACTGATGGCTGTGCCCCCTTCGGCGGTAACACCTTCCATCATTTTTGCGACCCGCGAAGCCGTTTCCTTGGAGACCACGCGACGGCGGACCTGCGGCTCGAATTTTTGCAGAACCGTACCCTGGCTGTCGCTGATCCTCTCGACTATGTACGGCTTCATAAGCATGCCGCCGTTTGCCAGGGCCGAAAAAGCTGTCGCCAATTGAACGGCCGTTGCGGAAACCCCCTGTCCGAAGGAGATGGTCGCAAGGTCCACCGGCACCCACTGGTTCCGGTTACGGAGATTGCCGGAAACCTCTCCCGGCAGATCAATGCCGCTGCGTTCCCCGAAACCGAAGGAACGCAGATAGTTATAGAGCCGCTCAGCTCCGAGTCGGGCGCCGATCTTTGCAGAACCGATATTGCTCGAATACTTCAGAATGTCGGAAACCGAAAGCGTTCCGTACTTGTGGGTGTCGTGTATGACCCTGCCGCCTATCTCGTAGCTTCCGTTTTCGCAATTGAAGGTTTCGTGTGCCCCGATGATATGCTCTTCGAGTGCAGCGGCCAGGAGAAACACCTTGAAGGTCGATCCCGGCTCAAAGCTGTCGACAATGGCTTTATTGCGAAGATGCTGCAGGGGACGGTCGGAGAGGTTGGGATTGAAACCCGGATAGTTGGCCATCGCCAGAACCTTTCCGGTAGAAGGTTCCATGACGACGGCGATTCCTCCAACTGCTCTGCTCGACTGAACTGCCTTGGCAAGTTCCTTTTCAGTGATGTACTGGATGTTCTTGTCGAGGGTGAGGGTGATGCTCTGCCCTTTCGAGGCGCTCTTGACCACGGTGTTCTTGAGGGCGATGTCACGTCCCAGGGCGTCCCGCTCGGTAACCATGTACCCGGTGCTCCCCAGCAGTACCGAATCATACTTGCGCTCGATGCCCTCAAGTCCTTCGGGATCCATTCCGGTGAAGCCGATTACATGGCTCGCCATCTCCGAATGTGGATAGAAGCGCTTGCTTTCCTTGACGAAACCGATTCCGTCTATGCCGAGCTGCTTGATGCGCTGGACCTGATCCGGCATGAGCCGGCGCTGCAACCAGACGAAACCTTTGCTCCCCGTCAGCTTCCGCTGCAACACATCGACGCTGGTCCCGAGGATAGGCGCCAGTCTCGAAGCCGCATCCGCTGCATCATCCATGTTACGCGGCTCGGCGAAGCAGGAATCCATTTCGATGGAAACTGCAAGTTCGCTGTTGTTGCGGTCGTAAATCCCCCCACGCCCCGGGGTCAACTGGACGACCTTCTGATGCTGCTTTTCGGCTAGCTTTAGGAACTGGTCTTTCTGG
The DNA here is from genome assembly GCF_900187405.1 of Geobacter sp. DSM 9736. Lineage (NCBI taxonomy): Bacteria > Pseudomonadati > Thermodesulfobacteriota > Desulfuromonadia > Geobacterales > Geobacteraceae > Geobacter > Geobacter sp. DSM 9736. The sequence continues at coordinate 3,586,568 of NZ_LT896716.1, read as the reverse complement.
ACAACCTGGAGGTAAAAGGCACGCGCAGAAGTGATGGCGAAGAAAAAGGCGAAAGCTCCGCCGACCAGGCGGATGCGCACTCTCGCCCATTTCTCTCGCCCGTCTTTCATTTGACGACCACCACCTGCTGGTCGAGCGGCAATCGCATTCCCAACTCCTCTTTAGCGAAGGCCTCTATGCGGGCCGGCGTTTTCAATGATGCTACCTCCAGCTTCAGCCGACTGTTCTCCTGGTGCTGGTCCTTGACCTGCCGCCTCGCTTCCGAGATCGCCAGATTGAGATCGATCACCCTGACCCTGGACCAGACATGAAATACCGACACGACAGTGAGGAGCACCATGATCACGATGAGGTACGGGAAGAGGTCCCACTTCTGCGCCGACAAGGCCACTACTTTGCGGGGAGCTGCAACTTTGCTGTGTATTGTTTTCACGTCGGCCATGGGACCTCCACCTCATTCCATATCAAAAAAAGCTGGAGCCGTTAAAGCTTCTCGGCAGCTCTAAGTCGTGCACTACGCGCCCTTGGGTTGGCAGCTATCTCATCCTCTCCCGCCCGAACCGGCTTTGCAGTCAGAATTCGCACCGCGGCACTTTGTCCGCAGACGCACACGGGAAGGTCGCGGGGGCAGGTGCACCGCCCGGTAAAGCTTCTGAATGTGTCCTTCACGATCCTGTCTTCGAGGGAATGAAACGAAATTACCACCGCTCTGCCCCCCCTGTTGAGAAGCTGCATCGCGGCGGGCAGTCCCCGCCTGATGCTTCCAAGTTCATCGTTCACGGCAATCCGCAACCCCTGAAATGTCCGGGTCGCAGGATGAATCCTGTCTTCCCATGCGGGTCTCGGTATCGCCCCCTTGACCAGCTCGGCCAGTTGCAGCGTGCTCGTCACCGGCAGCGTCTCCCGTGCCCGGACTATTGCCGAGGCGATTCTGGATGCCCACCGCTCTTCTCCATACTCCCGGATGATCCGTATCAGCTCTTCTCTGCTTTCGTTATTTACGATATCAGCTGCTGTGACCCCTTTGGTCGTGTCCATCCGCATATCGAGTGGGGCGTCCTGCTGAAAGCTGAATCCCCGTTCCCCGGAATCCAGCTGATGGGATGAGACACCGAGATCAAGCATGATGCCGTCGATGCCGTCGATACCCATTTCAGCCAACGCCGACGAGAGAACTGCGAAGTCACCATGAACCAGCCTGACCCGGCTCCCGAACGGTGAGAGTCGCTGCCCGGCTGCTGACAATGCATCCGGATCTTTGTCGAATGCGATCAGGCGGCCATCCGGAGCAGTGTCTGCGAGGATGCGCTCGGCATGGCCTCCGCCGCCAAGAGTACCATCTACGTAGATACCGCCTGATCTGGGCGCGAGAAAGCGGAGACTTTCCTCAAGCATAACCGAAGCATGGCGGAATTCCACCTAGATCCCCAGCTCGGCCAACCCAGCAGTATCACTGGGGAAATCCTTCTCGGCCTGGCGAACAACCTTCTCCCATTCCTGCTGGCTCCAGATCTCTATCTTTTTCAGAGAACCGACAAAAACGATATCACGCTCAAGCGCGGCAGAATTGCGGAGATGTGGTGGCACGAGCACTCTGCCCAGCTTGTCGGCGGCACATTCGACTCCGGGAGCAAGAATGAGACGATTGATACTGTTGAGCTGCTTTGCGGTGAGGCCAGCACCCTGCGCAACCCGCTCTTCCAGCGCCAGCCACTCTTTGTAGGGATAGACGGTAAGGCCCCGGCCGAATTCGCCGTCGCCCAGGTCCACAGGGGCCGAGTTCGTGATAAAGAACCGATCGTCGCCAAAGCACTCGGCAAACATTTCCCTAAAACGAGAGGGAATGCTCGTTCGTCCTTTTGCATCGATAGTGGTATGAAAAATACCCCTGAACATATCCCCTCAGCCACTCGTTGCCACGATTTACCACTTTTTTCCACTTGGGCACAAACTATACTCGCGAGCGCCCGAGACTGTCAAGGCAAAAAGTGCCCCCGAAATCAATTTTTTCAGTTATTTTTTAATGGTTTACGAAAGGATAAAGCATGAGATGAGGGATTGTGGGGGAAGTAGTCGAATTATCTGAATATTGCACTGTAACAGGTCTAAAAAACGCGAATTTATCGCTCTTTTTTTCTGTCTGCCAGAGACACGACCTTGGAAGCGACGGAAGAACCTTCCTGCTTCGGCTTCTGCTCAACACCCTCTCCAGGAGGCCCTGGCTCGTCCACGGGGGATATTAGCTTTTCGAGCATTACCGGAGTTCCACCCATAGTGAAAGGAGAGCCGTTAACCTGACTTTCATCGAGAATCCAGGTGTAGACTTGCAGCGGAAAGGTCAGAACAAGCAGCTTGACTTGCCACCACCCTGGTTTCACATCGGGCACGATGCTCTCTATCCGAGCATAGAATCCCGGCTTTCTATCGATATGGACCAGTACGAGGTCCCGGATTCCCGCCATACTTGATACTCCTAAACCTGCCGGTCGACACCAGCACCATCCGCTGCGACTCCTCGGAGGATTTGACGCCGCTGAAGGATATCCCGCTCAAAGTTGATGAACAGGCCGTGCAAAAACCGGTTTCCAAAGAAACCCTCTACGTCTGCATATGCTTCCCGCAGCTCCTTTTCCACGTGCATGAACACTGCGGCTTCCGAACGCTGCGACAAGGAGTCCACTTGCTCGCAATTGAAGGTGATACAGTTGAAGGGTCGATAGCTGGGAGACATGAGACAGCCGTCGTCGCCCAGGTACGGGCAACGCCCCGAATCGAAACGGGGTGTGAAAAGATCCTCTTCCTTGGCGAGGTATGTCAGCAGTTCGATCACCGTAAAGTGATGTTTTCCTGTCATGCAGCACTGGCCACCGCACGCCGCGCAGATCTCTGCACCGTTCAGGCCGGCGGCGCGCTGGTGAACGCGTTCTTTACCCCTTTGCACCCGTTTTAGCAGGAAGAGAACCCGTTCCTTCACCTCCTGCGACAGGCCACCGTATTCTAACCTGACCGCCGCAACAGCTCGTTCCCACTTCTCTCTATCCGTCATTGATTCGTCTATTGGCCGAAGCAGACCATAAGCCGGGTTCTGTTCCCTCCGCCGGTTACCCGACAGAGGGCGGCGACCATTCATCTAGGACCGCCGTTGCCGACGGCCTCAAGCAGCCAACCCGGAAGCACGGACGGGCCGTCCTTGACGCCTCCCTATTCGGCCTTGCTCCTGGTGGGGTTTACCTGGCATCCGGCGTCACCGCCGGACCCGGTGAGCTCTTACCTCACCCTTTCACCCTTACCTGTTTCCGGATCGCGCGTGACGATCCATTGCAGGCGGACTTCTCTCTGTGGCACTTTCCCTGGGGTCACCCCCGCTGGACGTTATCCAGCACCATGCCCTTCGGAGCCCGGACTTTCCTCTCCCCTTACGGGCAGCGGTCACCCGGTCTGCTTCGGCCAAGCTTTATTATAATACCTACTGCTGCAGGTCCTGCCTCAAGACAAGAATCCGCTGGCAGTGAGGACAGGTGATAAGCTCGGCGCCGCGGTACAGGCTGTTGTACAGCTGTGGAGGAAGGTTCATGTTGCAGCCGAGACAGTATCCCTCCCGGGCCTCTACTACAGCGAGCCCGCGCCGCTGCTCACGCAGGAGGCTGTATCGCTTGACGATGGAGGAAGGTAGTGTTTTGACGGCATTGTCCCTCGCACCTGTTTCCTCCGCCACTGTTCCGCTCAGCTGATCTATCTGGGTCTGAAGTTCCGACTTCCTGGCAGCCACGTTTTGTTCCAATTCGCGAATGCTTTCCATGCGACTGTTCAGATCGGCCCGCACTTCCTCAATCTGCGAGATCTTCTGCAATGCCTGCTCTTCAAGCTCAACTTTCAATTTTTTAGCGCTGGTAATCTCCTTGGAGACCGCCTGATATTCCTTCTGGGTCTTGATTTCCTTGAGACGCTGCTCGGAACGGACTATGTTCTCACTTTCAGCTGAAACGCTCTCTTCCAGCTGCCGTTTCTCCTCTTCAAGCGCAAGGAGTGCGGCATTCCGTGTGTCGACGGCCTCCTGTGCCTCCGCCACATCCCTCTCCAGAACGGCGATGCCGTCCTCAAGCCCCTTCACATCGACTTTCAGTGCATCGATACGCAGGTCAATCTCCTGCAGACCATCCAATACCTTCAGATTGTTTCTCAAAACCTGCCTCCCTTTTTTCTGCTGTTCCTGTCCCGCAACGCGCATGTACGACATGCACACCCGCGCCGCACACGTTACCGGTAAGTGAACGGCTCCCGCTCTCCCGTAAATGGCAAAATATCCGCTTCAAGTTTTTTTCTTGTCAGCTCATCCACAAGCTTCTCCGCCACCCCCTGCACCATGATCCGCTCGGTACCGAAATGACCTGCATCTATGAGCGCTATCCCGAGTGCTTCCGCCTCACGGGCTTCGTGATACTTGATGTCTCCCGTCACAAGAACATCCGCCCCACAAAACCGCGCAGCACGCAGAACCGACATCCCGCTCCCCCCACACAAAGCTACCTTACGGACGGGACGGCCAGTATCTCCAACGAGCCGTAGCCCATCCAGGCACAGCAGCTCCTTAACCCGCGCCGCAAATGCATCCAGCGTCATCGGCTGCAAAAGTTTTCCGACGCGCCCAAGCCCCCTCGCCTTTCCCTGATTCAGCAGCGGATAAACATCAAGTGCAGGCTCCTCGTAGGGATGAACAGATTTCAAACTCTTGATCGCCGACGCCAAGTCCTGTTTTCGCAACAACACCTCTACACGGACCTCATCAACCTCTTCCCGCATCCCAACCTCCCCTATAAAGGGGCGGGCACCGGAAAGAGGCTTGAAGGTACCGGCGCCTTCGACTCGGAATGAGCACTCACTGTAGTTGCCTATGAACCCGCTGAAACGAAACAAACTCTCCAACACCCGCTCCTCATGCCCTCTCGGAACAAAAACAGCAAGCTTGGCAAGCTCTTCTGCTCCAGTGGACTTGAGGGGCTCCACATCATGAACACCGAGCCGCTGCGCCAGCAGATCGTTCAATCCTCCTTCAGCGATATCGTAGTTCGTGTGCAGGGAAATGACTGAAAGATCGTTTTTAAGGGCATTTATTGCAATCCGACCCAAAGTGTCGGCGGTGGAAAGTTTCTTGATCGGGGAGAAGAAAAGAGGGTGGTGGGTAAGCAAAAGGTTACAATGCCCCGCAATTGCAGCATTGATTGCATCGGCGCCTGGGTCCAGAGAAACCATGATCTTTCCGGCTTCCGCAGCTGGATCACCGAGCTGCAGCCCTGCGTTGTCCCATCCCTCAGAGAGGTAGAATGGCGCCAATTTATCAATGATTCCGAGTATGTCGGATACTTTTGGTACGCTCATCGCCCACAAAAGAAAAAGAGTGCATCCTTACGGTATGCACTCTTTTTCTTCCCATTCAGGGTATCCGTTCGTCTGCTCAGGCGCTTTAAGGGCATTCCCCACATCTTCCTGCAATACCGACTGGCGCCGGTATTCTTTAATAGGTGGTGGGCCCACCAGGACTCGAACCTGGGACCGACCGGTTATGAGCCGGTAGCTCTAGCCAACTGAGCTATAGGCCCGCAAAGCGAATTTTCACTATAAGAGGTTACCCATCGGGTGTCAAGCTGTTTTTGGACCGTACCCGAGAGACAGGATGTCTGCGGTTGAATTCAATAAAGCTCGAACTTGAGCAGCCGGCATTCTATAGGTCCGTTGAAGAGAACGAAGCGACGTGAAGCCTTTAATCCTATATGTTTCGCCAATTCCGAGTTTCCCACGAGAATGAACGCTGTCGACCCGACACATTTTTTCTTCAGAAAATCTCCTATTTGCCGGTAAAAAATCTTCAGCTCCTCCACCTCCCCCAGCCTCTCCCCATAAGGAGGATTGAATAGGAGAACTCCCGGGGATGACGGAGAGGCAGAGAGGATATCCTCCTTCCGCCACCGGATTATGCCTTCCACCTCAGCCCGTCTGGCGTTCTGAAGGGCAGTGGAGAGTGCAGCAGCCGACACGTCGGCTCCAGTCACAGGGGCAGGAATGACATTCCGTACCCGCTCCCGTGCATCCTCCACGAGCTGTTGCCATAGCTTCCCATCAAATTCGGTCCACCGCTCGAACCCGAACGTTCTTCCCAGTCCGGGAGCGCGATGCGATGCAAGAAGAGCGGCTTCAATCGGAATCGTTCCGGACCCGCACATAGGATCGGTGAGGGGAAGCGAGCCATCCCAGCCGGTCAGAAGCACCATTGCCGCTGCCAGCGTTTCACGCAGTGGCGCCTCACGTCTGGCCAGCCTGTACCCGCGCCTGTCCAATGGAATTCCCGAGCTGTCGATACTGACCGTACAGCGGTCGCGTACCAGGTAGACATTGATGCGGAGATCAGGATCCTTCGCATCCACGCTCGGGCGCCGACCCACCAGGTCCCTGAGTGCATCCACAACTGCATCCTTGGTCTTCAGAGCTACGAACCCCGAATGGGTAAGGGTCGAGTTGCGCAGGCTGCAATCGACGGCGAGGGTCATGTCCGGTGTCAGGTAGTGGTGCCATGATATGGTCCGGACGCCCTCGTACAGTTGCTGAGGCGTAGAGCAAGGAAACTCCGCAAGGGGGAGGAGGATTCTGTTAGCGGTGCGCAGCCAGAGATTGGCACGATAGCAATCGGCAACGGTGCCTTTGAAACGCACCCCGCCGGTTTCGACCATGACCGAAGATAGCCCCAGGGCTGAAACTTCTCCTGCCAGAACTTCTTCCAGCCCCTTGGCAGTAGTGACGAAAAATTCCCGATTGTCATCCATGGTTGAACCTCGACATTCACGATCCTGCGGAGAAAGAAGCCTCGATCCCTTCCAGTCCCTGCACGGCTCCGCAGGGCAAGGATATGTGGGGTGAGGTAATGGTCGGCTCTCGTGGGTTTATTCTGACAACGGTGGCGCCATAACTATCGCCGATCTGTTCGCCCAGACTGCGTATTGTTGGGATTGCCGTCCCGGCACCCATCTCGATGACTGCCATAGGTAGCGCTCGACTGTCGGCAAGAAATTCATCAAAAAGGTGTTCCTGTTGTCTCGTACGATCGCTCAACCAGGAGTAATCGCCGAACATAAGTATGTTCGGCCGTGCGACATCACCACAGTGGATACAGCGCGGTATGTGGATGGCCCGCATCGTTTCAGAATCCACCGGGACCTCCTCAGCGTTGCCCCAGATAGCCGAGCAGCAGGGAGTAATGCACTGGAGGTGATGGATCGAGCCGTGCACCTCCAGGATCCGGTCCTCTGGAAAACCGGCTTTCTGGAACTGTCCGTCCACGTTTGAGGTCACCACGAAGTATTCGAAACCAAAGCGGTCGATCCATTCGAGCAGAAGACCAAAGCCCCCGTGGGGCACCGTCTCACGGTAGAGGTTTGTACGGTGACCGTAAAAACCCCAGCCGAAAGACGGGTCCCGCTGAAAATGAACGGGATTGGCAGCCGCAACGAAATTGATGCCGAGCCGCTGGTAAATGGGATACGCCTTCCAGAACCCATGATCTCCCCTGAAATCGGGAAGTCCCGAATCGACTCCCATTCCCGCGCCGGCAGTTATTACCACGGCCCTGGCTCTCTCTACAGCTTCAGCAGCCTTTCGAAACGGATCTGACAAATTCATGGCTCCCCCTTGCCGTTACGGAATCCCCACCTTCACGAGTGTCGGCTGAAGAACACGCACAGCCTCCCGAGGATCAAGCCCCACAAGATAGCCCCGCTTGCCGCCGTTAAGGTAAATTTTAGGCAGGGCGGTGATTGTCTCTTCCATATACACCGGCATCTGTTTCCGGGTACCAAATGGGGACGTACCCCCTACGAGATAACCGGAATGCTTGTTTGCAGTTTCGGGAGAACATGGTGAAACGGAACGGGCACCTATCAACCGGGCCAATTCTTTCGTCGAAACATGAAGGTCGCCGTGCATCAGGACAATCAGCGGCTGTTTCCGATCATCCTCCAAAATGAGGGTCTTAACAACGCAATGCTCGTCCACTCCGATCTCCCGTGCAGAAACGGACGTCCCCCCTTTCTCCTCATAACTGTACAGGTGATCGGTAAACGCTACCCTCTCTGCCCGTAACATTCTGATAGCCGGGGTTACGGGAGTCTTATCCTTTGCCATTCACCCTCCTCACTGCACCACCGGGAACATGCATTGCTGGCAAAAAAGGCCGCACCGGTTTCCGGTGCGGCCTCATGACGGCAATTTCCGCATCTACTCCACAAAGCTCTTCAGCTTCTTGCTTCTGCTCGGGTGGCGAAGTTTGCGCAATGCTTTCGCCTCGATCTGCCTGATACGCTCTCTGGTCACCTCGAAATCCTGTCCTACTTCTTCGAGAGTGTGATCGCTCTTTTCTCCAATACCGAAGCGCATCCGCAGCACCTTCTCCTCACGAGGGGTAAGCGTGGCGAGTACCCGGGAAGTCTGTTCGGAAAGATTCGCCTTGATCACCGCCTCCAAAGGAGAGACAACCCCCTTGTCCTCAATGAAGTCACCGAGATGAGAATCTTCCTCCTCCCCAATGGGAGTTTCCAGGGAAATCGGCTCCTTCGCTATTTTCAGCACCTTACGCACTTTGTCGAGAGGAAGGCTCATCCGCTCCGCGATCTCCTCTGGCGAGGGTTCTCGGCCTATCTCCTGAACCAGTTGGCGGCTCGTGCGGATCAGCTTGTTGATAGTTTCAATCATGTGCACCGGAATCCGGATCGTGCGAGCCTGGTCGGCAATAGCGCGGGTAATGGCCTGACGGATCCACCAAGTCGCGTATGTTGAAAACTTGTACCCGCGTTGATATTCGAACTTGTCCACAGCCTTCATGAGGCCGATGTTCCCCTCCTGGATCAGGTCGAGAAATTGAAGTCCTCTGTTGGTGTATTTCTTCGCGATCGAAACGACTAGGCGCAGGTTGGCTTCGACCAGTTCCGACTTAGCCAGCTTTGCCTTGCTTTCCCCCTCCTCAATCGCGAGGAGGGCCTTGGAGAGATCGGTGGCTCTGAAACCCGATTCCTGCTCCACCTTCTTCAACTTACGCTCAGAACCTTTTAACCGCTTCTCCAGTTTCAGCAGTTCTTCGGATGTCAAACCGGTCTTTGCAAAAAGCGCTTTTTCATCCGCTTCACCGGCCTGAATCTGTGCACAGGCATCTGAAAGCTCAGCGGCAGGGAGCTTTGCTTCCTCTTCCAGGTCCGAAATCTCGTGAAGCAGCTTTTCCACCTTGACCGACAGTTCTTTCAGCCGCTCGGAAATCTTCTCTATGTGACGGTCCTTGAGGCGCAGCGACTTCAGCTGCTCCGCCATCTTACCCCTCAGCTCCCGCTGTATACCGAGAAGCTCTTCGGCTCTGGCAGCTTCAGGAACTGTGTCGAGCTCGCTGACCAGTTGGTCCATCTGCTGGTCGTTTTCACGGATTTCATCGATTAGGGAGAGAAGACGGATCTTCTGCACATCCTCCTCGTCCTCTTCCAGTTCCTCCTCTTCAACCTCTTTGCTTATCTCCGCCGCGCTGATCTGTCCCTTGCGCAGCCGCTCCCCGAGGGAAATCACTTCCTTGACGGTGATCGGGGTGTTAAGAATTACACTTGCCATATCCTTTTCACCCTCTTCGATCCGCTTGGCAATCTCTACCTCCCCCTCCCGTGTCAGGAGGGAAACAGAACCCATTTCTCTCAGATACATACGTACAGGATCACTGGTGCGGCCAAGGGTTCCCGGCTCAAATTCCTGCTCTTCCTGCTCCCCCTCCATCTCCTCTTCCTCTTCCAGGTCGAGCTTGACTTTGGGGATCTTTACCTTCTGCACCGAGTCGACTATTTCTATATCCATTTCGCCGAACATGCTCATCACATCATCGATCTGCTCGGAAGAGACCATGTCCGGGGGCAGCAGATCGTTGACCTCATCATAGGTAAGAAAACCTTTTTCCTTACCAAGGTCTATCAGCTGCTTCACTTCTTCCATGTTTTTCTTCGCCATTCACTTCACCTCGTGCATTCTCGTCTATCTATAGTAATTGCGATTTCCTGTTTCGCAAGGAGTCGATCTCCCTCAGGAGTTCAACATACCGTTCGCTCCCCGGCTCTACGCGCACAAGCTCTTTCTTGAGCCGATCCATCTCCTTCAGGGCACGCCGCTCCCGGCTTACACACAGTTCCTCGAACATCTTCTGCGGATTCACTCCATCAAGCTGATCTTCCTTAACAAGAAACGATGCCAGGCGGCTCCGCTCCTCCGGGGAACCAACCAGTTCAAGGATGTCGGGCCAATTCACCTCTCCGTGAGTGAGCGCCGAGGCGGCAACTGCCTCGGCAACTGTGGCCAGATCCGGTTGAAAAAGCCGATGAACCCCGTACTCCGTCACCTTTTCCGCAATTTCCGGATATTTACCCATCAGAGCGAGGAGCAACTCCTCGGTATCGACCTTCGGCCTCTTCTCCCGTGGCACGGAAAAATCGGCAGGGGCTACCCCCCCCTTCCGAAGTTTCTGCTGGAGAAGGCGCTCATCAATCCCCAACACACGCGCTATTTCCCTGACGTAGAGTGCCCTCTCCACATCATCAGAGACTTTTTCCAGCCGGGGGGCCAGCTCGGCGACGACCCGCACTTTTCCCTCCACCGTACCGGTATCTGACTGCCGGAGAAGATGGCGGAAAAAAAAATCAAGCACAGGGCGAGCTGCTCCCATACGTGCCGCAAAGGCTTCCTGCCCTTCGCTTCGGATAAAGCTGTCAGGATCCTCCCCTTCCGGCAACTCGATAACACTTACCGGAAGGTTCTCTCCAAGGAGAAGCTCCATTGCCCTGAAAGTTGCCTTCTTTCCGGCGGAGTCGGAATCGAAAAGCGTGTAGAGCTTCCCGGCGTAACGCTGCAGAAGCTTTACGTGCCCTTCGGTCATTGCAGTGCCGCATGTGGCGACGGCATTTCTGACCCCCGCCTGGTAGAGCGCAAGGTGATCGAAATACCCCTCCACGATGATTGCGCTGCCATTCTCGCGCATTGCCTGCTTGGCCAGATCAATGCCGAAAAGCACATCCCCTTTCCGGTAAATGGGAGATTCAGGGGAGTTTATGTATTTAGGGAGCGAGTCGTCCAGCACCCTTGCACCGAAGGCGATGGGACGGCCATGCGGGTCGCTTATGGTGAAGATAAGGCGGTTTCTGAAGAGATCGATGAAACCAGAACCTCCACTCTTGCGGCGTATACCCCCAAGTTTCTCCGCAGCTTCGAGAGAAACGTGCCTCTGTTCCAGAAATCTGACGAGTCCGTCCCACCTGTCGGTGGCGTAACCGAGCCGGTAGGATTCAGCTGTTGCAGCATCCACCCCTCGCTTTGCCAGGTAGCGCCGCCCAGGTTCTCCCGCCGGGTCTTTCAGCAGAACCTCACGGTAGTATTGAGCGCACAATTCACTAATCCGGAAAAGTGTCTCCCTCTCGTCCTGCCGCCGTTTTTCGGAACTCGTCAAGGGCCGTTCCTGGATCACCACCCCAGAGCGTTTCGCAAGAAATTTTACCGCCTCCGGAAATGCCAGCCCCTCCATCTTCATGATGAATGAGAAAACATTACCTCCTACGCCGCAGCCGAAACAGTGGAAGATACCCCGCCCTGGGTTTACGTTGAACGATGGCGTCTTTTCGCCGTGGAACGGACAGAGCCCCTGATAATTAGCTCCTGATCGGCGAAGGTGGACGTAATCTGAAACCACTTCAAGGATCGAAGACCTCTCGCTTACTTCCTTGACTTTATCGTCCGGTATCATCGTTTCCTGATTTTGGCACTTGTGCTTCACCCATCAGTTAGACAGCCTATTACGCGCATCTGCACTGTCCCACCCTGCGATCATCTCCCGTCCCGCCCGGATGAACGACAGGGCTGTCTTCGATTTCAAAATCGCCTTCCTTATTCGCTCAGGCACAGGATCGGCTGTTCCGAAATAGAGCACCATGCATAGAATGAATGCTCCTTCGAGCAGCCCGAAGAAGACTCCCCCTATGCGGTTGATCCCGCCTAGAAGCATTATGCGGAAGATTATGGTTAACAGATGGCCGAACAGGTAGAAAAGCAGGCCGATGACCAGAAATATTGCTATGAATGAGAGAGCGCGTGCAACGCTATGGGGAAGATGGATGAAGGGCCTGAGCAGCTCCGCGAGGTAATGATAATACCTGAAAGAGGCCCAGCCCCCTGCCAGCAGGCCGAGCAGCGAACACACCTCCCTTACCAAGCCTTTCATGAAACCTTTCACCACAAACAACAGCAAAACGGCCCAGATAAGGATGTCAACAAGGCTCATTCATTACACCCGGCTAAACACCAAAAGCAAAAGAAGGGGGCAATCATCGAGAATCGCCCCCGCTTCCATATGTAGGTGCCGCTGGTCTGTTCAACGAGATTGGGAGCTCAGGAAAGTTTTTCCCTGACGAGATCGCTGACGGCTTTGCCGTCTGCACGACCGGCAACACGAGGCTGTAGGGCCTTCATTACCCGACCCATATCCTTCGCGCCCGCCGCTCCGCACTCATTTATGGTCTGCATGACTACTTCTATCAGCTCTTCGCGGGACATCTGCCTTGGAAGAAAACTGAGAAGGACTTCGAGTTCCTGCTCTTCTTTCGCAACCAGATCCTGTCGTCCGGCTTCACCGAACATCCGGATCGACTCACGTCGTTGCTTCACAAGAGATGAGACGACCTCGGTGATACCTTGGTCGTCCAACTCCCGCTTCGAATCTATTTCTTTATTCTTCACTGCGGAACGAACAAGTCGGATAGCAGAAAGCTTCAGGTCATCCCGTGCTTTCATTGCACCCTTCATTTCAGTTTCAAGCCTCTCCCGCAGCGACATTACATACTACTCCATCATTTTCCGCTGTTTCTTCAATGCCCTCTTGCGGGCGGCAATAGCCTTTTTCTTCCGCTTGATGCTAGGCTTCTCGAAATGCTCGCGCTTGCGGATTTCCGAGAGAATACCTGCCTTCTCGCACTGCTTCTTGAATTTCTTCAGGACTAGCTCGAAAGATTCAGCCTCTTTGACCTTTATTCCCGGCATCCATAATCCCCCCCCTTCTGTAACGTAAATTTTTTATTAAACAACAGGGTGGCCGGATAAAATTTTTCAAAGAAAACGTATGATATCACCCATGACTACAAAGTCAAGCATAGATTTGCAATTTATCAAGTCTCTTTTGTCTTTTCCCGTGAGTTTTTCTCGTGAATTCCCGACGTGCCAAACCGGCGGCGCAATTCTGTGAATATCTCCTCGGGAGGAATGTCGTAGTAGCCGAGCAGCACCAGTGTGTGGAATAGAAGGTCAGCTGTCTCATAGACGATGCCGTCTCTCCCCCCCCCTTTGCCGGCAATGACCAGTTCAGTTGCTTCTTCTCCAAGCTTCTTCAGGATAGTGTCGAGCCCCTTCTGGAACAGGGAAGCCGTATATGAAGACTCCCCTCCTGAACGCTTCCGCTCCTCTATCACCTGATAAAGAGCGCAGAGAATGTCGTTTTGCTGGTTCATATCCTTACCGCTACTCCCTTCTCCTGAAGATACTCCTTTGCCTCCTGGATGGTATATTCGCGGTAGTGAAAAACAGAGGCGGCAAGACATGCCGAGGCACCCGCCCGAGTAAAGCCGTCGTACAGGTGTTCCAGATTGCCGACCCCTCCGGAGGCTATTACCGGTATCGAAACGGCATCGACGATTCCCCTCGTGAGCCCGATATCGTAACCATCCTTAGTGCCGTCACGGTCCATGCTGGTTAGGAGAATTTCCCCCGCTCCATAGCTTTCCATCCGCCTTGCCCATTCAATGGCGTCTATCCCGGTAGCATTGCGGCCTCCATGAGTATAAACCTCCCACCGCTCCTCGCCCGGCACGCGACGGGCATCTATCGCCACAACGGTGCACTGGGAGCCGAACCGCTCCGCAGCCTCCCGCACGAACTCTGGACGGTGCACCGCGGCAGTGTTGATCGACACCTTGTCGGCTCCTGCATTGAGCAACCGGCGAATGTCCTCCACCGTCCGGACTCCTCCACCAACAGTAAGCGGCATGAATACCCGCTCGGCAGTCCGCCGAACCACGTCTATGATGATATCTCGCTCGTCGGAGGAAGCTGTTATGTCGAGAAAGGTCAGTTCATCGGCTCCCTGACGATCGTACATTTCCGCGATCTCAACGGGATCACCTGCATCCCTTAGCTCAAGGAACTGTACCCCCTTGACGACTCGCCCCCCCTTAACATCGAGGCAGGGAATTATGCGTTTGGTAAGCATTGAATTCTCCAAATTCACAGGTAGAGGTAAAGGTAGAGGTAGAGAAAAACCCGAGGAAGGATGCCTTACCTTTACATCTACCTGCCTTTTCTCGTAAGCGCCACTGCCTCTGCCAGATTGATAGCGCCGCTATAGATGGCCTTCCCGGTAATCACCCCGGAAATCCCCGACGACTCAATGGCAAGGAGCCGCTCTATATCTCCCAGGCTCGAAACCCCGCCGGATGCGATAACGGGAATGGAGATCGCTTCTGCCAAAGCTTTAGTAGCCTCTATATTCGGCCCTTGCATCATCCCGTCGCGGCTGATGTCGGTGTAGATGATGGCTGCGACGCCATCTCCTTCGAATTTTCGGGCGAGTTCGACGGCGCTGATCCCCGTCACCTCAGCCCAGCCCTGGACAGCGACCATCCCGTTCTTGGCGTCGATACCGACGACTATCCTGCCGGGAAACCGGGAGCACGCGTCCTTCACGAGCTGTGGATTACGTTGAGCCGCCGTGCCGAGAATTACCCGCCCGATACCAAGGGAAAGGTACGCCTCGATGGTGGCCAGATCACGAATACCTCCGCCAAGCTGCGTCGGTATCGATATGGCATTAACTATACTCTCTATGGATGCCCGATTTTTTGGTTCGCCAGCGAATGCGCCATCAAGATCGACGATATGCAGAAGCTCCCCCCCCTGGCGCTGCCACTCCAGCGCCTGCTCGGCAGGTTTGTCGCAGAAGACGGTATCCTTCTCCATGAGCCCCTGCTCGAGGCGAACGCACTTTCCTTCCTTCAGGTCAATAGCAGGAATTACAATCAAGGCTTGATTCCTTTCATCAGAGAGCAACAGAAATAAAAAAGGGGGGAAGAAGTGATGACACCGGCCGGGCAGCCGAATCGACACCTGTCAGATCTTCTCTGTGCCTCAGGATATTGATTAGTCTCTCAGAACTTGCTCTCGGCAAAGTTTCTCAGTATCCGCAGTCCCACATCCTGGGACTTCTCCGGGTGAAACTGGGTCGCAACGATATTGTCCCTGCAGATGGAGGAGCAGAATTCGATGCCGTAGTCGGTGGTGGTAGCGACAACCGACTGTTCCGCCGGCTGCACATAATATGAGTGAACGAAGTAGACGTTTTTACCATCTTCGATCCCTTCAAAGACGCCGTGACGCTGCCGGAAGGAAAGCTGGTTCCACCCCATGTGAGGCACCGCAAGCTTTTCCCCGTTCTCGCTCATGCCTTCAGGAAAGCGCACAACCCGACCAGGGACGACATCTAGCCCCCTGTGCACACCAAACTCCTCCCCTTCCGTGAAGAGTAATTGAAGTCCGAGGCAGATACCGAGAAAGGGTCGGCCCTCCCGGATTACCTTCAGAAGCGGATCGACAAAGCCTCCCTGCTCCAGATTCCGCATGCAGTCGGCAAATGCACCGACACCCGGCAGGACTACCTTGTCGGCTTCAAGTACCAGCTTCGGGTCGGCAGTCACCGTCGCTTCAAAACCGACTTTTTCGAACCCCTTCTGCACGGAGCGCAGGTTCCCCATCCCGTAATCTATAATCGCTATCTTTCTCATCGCTCCAGCCTTTGCCACTGTGGTAGCGGGACCTACAGCTTCCCTTTTGTCGACATCACACCTTCGATCCGCGTGTCGATCTGGGTCGCGGTATCGAGTGCACGGGCGGCTGCCTTGAAGCATGCCTCCACGACATGGTGCACGTTATCTCCGTACATCACATTGAGGTGCAGATTTGCGCAGGAGTTGTTGACGAAAGCCTGAAAGAACTCCCTCACCAGTTCCACGTCGAAGTCCCCGATCTTCACTTTGGGAAGCCGAACGTTGTACACCAGGTAAGGGCGGCCCGAGAGGTCCACCGCCGCACTGGCAAGGGTCTCATCCATTGGCACCGTGGCCTGGCCGTAGCGGCGGATACCCTTCTTGTCACCCAAAGCTTCACGAAAGGCACTGCCGAGGACGATGCCGATATCCTCCACCGTGTGGTGAAAGTCGATGTCGATGTCGCCGCAGGCTTCCACTTCAAGGTTGAAGAGCCCATGCCGCGCAAAGAGGTCTAGCATGTGGTCGAGAAACGGGACCGACGTACAGATCTTCGACTGCCCGGTGCCGTCGATATCCAGGGAAAGCTTTATCTGCGTTTCCTTTGTAATACGTTCTATATTTGCCTGTCGGGACATATCCCCTCCATTGAAGGTTGCACCTTTTGCGTCATCTATAAACCGTCCTCGGCTAGTCTCCCTATACGACGCAGCGCTGGGTTGCTGATCTGAAGCAAAAGCCTTGGTTGCCGTGCAAAAGGCCGTGTTAAAGATCGTGCGACATCAATTCAGCCTATTTCCCCCAATGCTTCCAGGGTCTTCTCCATCTCCTCACGTGTGCCGATGGATATGCGCAGACCATGGACAAGAAGCGGGTCGGAAAAATGGCGAACCAGGATCTTGCGCTGAAAAAGACCGTCATACACCCGCCTTCCATCTGCATCGGGTGGCATGACAAAGACGTAATTCCCTTTGGACTCGATCACTGCATAGCCGAGGCCCCGCAGCTCGGTGGTGAACCAGTCACGTGTTTCGCGAACCTTGCGTATGCATTCGAGGAAATAATCCTGATCTTCCAATGCGGCCACGCACGCAGCCTGCGCCAAGCGGTCGAGGTTGTAATGATCACGGATCTTGTCGAGTGCTGAAATAACCTCCGGCCGGGCGATGGCGAACCCAAGCCGCATGCCGGCAAGAGAATAGCTCTTGGAGAGGGTCCTAGTGACAACAACATTCTCATGTTTTTTCACCAGCTCCAGCGCAGTAGTCCCGGCGAAATCCGCATATGTCTCGTCAAGAACCAGCATCCCGCTGCATCGACGGGCAAGTTCTTCGATGTAGGAAAGGGGGAAGCCGACCCCCAGGGGAGCATTCGGAGTGGTAAGGAAGAATATCTTTCCAGTGTAGACTTCAGGGAAATCGGCGACGCGGAAATCTTCGCTGAAACGGTAGGTGCGGACATTAGCCCCCTGCACCTCGGCCAGCGTCGCGTAGTATGAGTATGAGGGATGGACGTAGGCTATCTCCTCCCCTTCCGAGGCAAATGCGCGGATCAGGTTGTTAAGCACTTCGTCTGAGCCGTTGGCCATTATCACCCACGAGGGATCGAAACCATAAAGTCTGCCTGCCACTTCCCGCAACTTCCCGCTGGATGCGCTGGGATACCTGCGCAATGAAGAGCCGTCAGTACCGAGCTCATCCAGAATAGCCTTAACGACCTTTGGTGACGGCGGATAGCAGTTTTCGTTGGTGTTCAACTTGATATACGCCGACTCGTCCTCCGGCTGAAAACCGGGTACATAGCCTGCCATGGCAGCGATATTCGGCCTCAGCGGAATCATGATTTACCCTTCTTCTCGCTTTCCGGCTTCAGCCTGACGCTCACAGACTTCCCATGAGCTTCGAGACCCTCCAGTTCGGCGATCCGGACGATGTCGCGGCCGAGCCGGTTGAGGCCTGCTTCGGAGAAATAGACAATGGATGTTTTTTTGATGAAATCGTCCACCGAAAGCGGCGAGAAGAAGCGCGCCGTACCGCCGGTGGGAAGGGTGTGGTTGGGACCGGCAAGATAATCCCCCGCGGCCTCAGGGGTGAAATGACCAAGAAAGACCGCTCCGGCGTTCCGTATCTTCGGCAGCAGCTCGAAAGGAGCATTTACTGCCAGCTCCAGGTGTTCCGGAGCTATACGGTTCGAGAACGCTACAGCCTCATCAAGATTGCCCGCCACTATCACCACACCGAAAGCATCCCAAGATTTACGTGCTATCTGCTGCCGGGAAAGATTCTTCAGCTGACGCTCCACTTCCTCAATCACCTTTTCGCCGAACGCACGATCGGTCGTTATGAGGATGGAGGAAGCAAGCTCGTCGTGCTCCGCCTGGGACAGTAGGTCCGCAGCAAGGTGCGCAGGGTTTCCGCTACCGTCGTTGATGACCAGAATCTCCGAGGGACCGGCTATCATGTCGATGCCTACCTGACCGAACACAAGCTTCTTCGCCGTCGCGACGTAAATGTTTCCGGGTCCGGTGATCTTGTCCACACGCGGCACACATGCCGTACCGTACGCCAGCGCCGCCACCGCCTGGGCTCCGCCGATTCGGAAAATCCTGTCCACTCCGGAGAGGCGCGCCGCCACCAGCACGTGCGGGTTTATCTCTCCCCCCGGAGTGGGGGCCACCATCACGACTTCTCCGACTCCGGCCACCTTTGCGGGGACCGCATTCATGATCACACTGGAAGGATAGCTGGCCTTGCCCCCCGGAACGTAGATGCCGACCCGCTCGAGCGGCGTAACCATCTGGCCGAGCAATATGTCGCTCTCGTGCGTGGAGAGCCACGTCTCCTGCTTCTGCTTCTCGTGAAAGCGCGCAACCCTCTCAACGGCGAGCTTGAGTGCGGCGATTTCCTCTTCCGCCACCCGAGCGAAGGCGTAGTCTATATCTTCGTCGGAAACCTGAAGAGCCGTCACCGACTCGGCCTCCAGCCGGTCGAAACGCCGGGTGTACTCAAGAAGCGCAGCATCCCCACGGGTACGGACATCCGCAATGATATCGAGAACTACCTGCTCCACATCCTTTGCCGTTTCCTCGCTTCGGGAAAGAATCGCGGCGAATTGGGCATCGAAGTCGCTGTCGCTAAATTGAAGGAATTTCATAAGATATCCTAGCTCTCGCTGATCGGGCGCACGGACTACACGTGCTTTTCAAGCCCCTCGATGATTTCGGAAATACGCGGGTGTTTCGTTTTCAGGCTGGCACGATTGACAATGAGCCGGGTGGTTATCTCCGCTATCGTCTCCACCTCCACCAGTCCATTCTGACGCAACGTCTCACCGGTCGAAACCAGATCGACAATACGCTCCGACAGCCCGACAAGAGGCGCCAGTTCGATTGACCCGTACAGCTTGATGATCTCCACCTGAATCCCCTTGCTGCCGAAGTACTTCTCAGTGATGTTCGGGTATTTTGTGGCGATTCGTATATTCGACCAGCTGGCGGGGTCATCGGTACGAGAAAGTTCGGCTGGCTCGGCCACCATGAGCCGGCAATAGCCGAACTTCAGGTCGAGGGGCTCGTACAGATCCTTCTCCTGTTCAAGGAGAGTATCCTTCCCCACAATCCCAAGATCGGCGCTGCCGTACTCCACGTAGGTAGGAACGTCGGTGGCGCGCACGATCATGTAGCGCATCTTCTGCGCCGGGTTCTCGAAGATGAGCTTGCGAGTGTCCCCCAGGAGCTCGTCGCACTCGATGCCGATCTTTTTGAAAAGGGCCACGGAGTCGTGGAGGATGCGCCCTTTCGGGATAGCGATGGTGATGTAGTCGGTCATAAAGGATTATCCACTTATTCCGGGACTCTCTGTATATCCGCACCCAGTGCCGCCAGCTTCTTTTCGATAGACTCGTAGCCGCGGTCCAGGTGGTAGATTCGTGATACCTCGGTGGTGTTGTCGGCGGCGAGCCCGGCAAGGATGAGGGACGCAGAAGCCCGCAGATCCGTTGCCATAACAGGAGCCCCGGAGAGTTTTTTCACCCCCTTGACGGTGGCGGTATTACCCTCGACGGTTATATCTGCACCGAACCGCATCAGCTCGGATACATGCATGAACCGGTTTTCGAAGATATTCTCCGATATTACACTGGCACCGTCCGCAACGGACATGAGGGCCATGAACTGTGCCTGCATGTCAGTGGGAAAGCCTGGGTATGGCCTAGTCTTGATGTTCACAGCCTTGGGGCGGCGCGGCCCCTTGACCCGGACCACGTTATCCCGATTGATGATCTCGACCCCCGCGTCCTGAAGCTTGAAAACGAGTGCATCCAGGTGCTCAAGCTTCATGTTGCGCAGCTTGACGTCCCCCCCGGTTATCGCCGCAGCTATAATGAACGTGCCGGCCTCGATCCGGTCGGGCATCACCGGATGGGCTACCGGATTGAGCTCCTTGACCCCGGTGATCCGGATGGTGTCGGTGCCGGCGCCTTCAATTTTAGCCCCCATCTTGTTGAGAACTTCGGCAAGATCGATGATTTCAGGTTCCCGCGCGGAATTCTCCAGAATGGTCTCGCCGGCAGCAGTGGCCGCAGCCATCATCAGCTGTTCGGTGCCGCCTACCGTCGAAATGTCGAAGTTTACCCGCGCACCCTTCAGTTTCTTGGCCTTCGCTTCCACGTAGCCATGGGAAAGGGTGATGTCGGCACCCAAAGCAGCAAGCCCTTTCAGGTGGAGGTTGATGGGGCGGGCACCTATGGCACAGCCGCCGGGAAGCGAAACTCTCGCACGGCCGTGGCGGGCAAGGAGCGGTCCAAGCACGAGCACCGAAGCACGCATGGTCTTGACGAGATCGTATGTTGCCTCGACATTGTTGACGCCGGAGGTATCGATCCGTACCACGTTTCCATTCCCCTCAATGCGGGCTCCGAGCGACTCAAGAACCTTTATGGTCGTATTGATGTCGCGGAGGAAGGGAACGTTGCTGATTTCATTGATTCCGGGTGCGAGAATGGTTGAGATGAAGATGGGAAGTGCAGCATTTTTAGATCCGCTGATGGAGACTTCACCACTCAGCTTCCTGCCGCCTTTTATGATCAATTTGTCCAAAACTACCTCACGATGATTTTGACTGGATTACAAGCTGCCTATGGAAGACAGCCGCCTACGACACGCTCTACCCCCCCCCGATCACGGGCAGTAAAGACTTCAAGAAAACCTGATTCAGCGAAGAGCGATGCTACATCTCCGGCCTGGCCCACACCCACTTCGACCATAAGCCACCCGCCCCCGGTGAGATGACGTGGAGCAGCAGGGACGATGGATCGATAGAAGCCGAATCCGTCAGCACCGCCGTCGAGGGCGGCTGCAGGTTCGAAATCACGAACTTCGGGTTGAAGCGTCGCAATGTCTTCAGACCTGATATACGGAGGATTGGAAACGATCAGGTCGAATGTCCGCCCCGTAAACGGGGTAAATAAGGAACCTTCCACCAAAGTAATTCGGACGCAGTTTAATTCTGCATTTTCGCCGGCGATGGCAAGAGCTGCGGAGGAAGTGTCGGCTCCCGTCACCACCGCTTCCGGAAGCGCTTTAGCCAATGCAACGGCGATACAGCCGCTTCCGGTCCCGACGTCGAGGATTGTGCGGGCCGACGGCGCCCTGCGCACCGCTTCCTCGACGAGCACCTCGGTATCGTGCCGAGGAATGAGCACCGCAGGAGTTACCCTGAATTCAAGCCCCATGAATTCCTGCGTGCCGAGTATGTACTGAAGAGGCTCACGCCGCGCCCGGCGGCTAACCATCGTCCGGCAGCCTGCGAGTTCCTCATCGGTGAGCGGCTTGTCGAAGTTGACGTAGAGGCCCACCCGATCGAGGCCGAGTGCTGCAGCAAGAAGCCACTCAGTCTCCAGCCGCGCGTTCTCGACCCCCTTCTCCGCCAGATACCCCCGCGTCCACTCCAGGACCCTACGGATCGTCCAGATTTCCTGCTTTTCTGCCATATATTTTATGTGCCTGCTTGCGCTCAAAACTGCCGATATTCCAAAAGCCTGAGCCCGAGGAGTGAGGCGTAGCCATCAACGGAGCGACGTTCTCCTCTTCAGCGCGAGCGCCAGGCACTTGGATTTTGTGAAAAGTCAAGGCACCGAAGGAGCGGCCGGCAACGCCGAGATAGCCGGGCTCTTCTGATCTAGGCGGCCTGGCTCTGTTCCTTGAGCGCCTCCATCTGATAATGCGTCCTCAGCGCCTCTGTGATTTCGGCGATATCCCCTTCCATGATGGCGTCCAGCTTATAGAGCGTGAGCCCTATCCGATGGTCGGTCATCCGTCCCTGGGGGAAGTTGTAGGTCCGTATCCGTTCGCTCCTGTCGCCGCTCCCCACCTGCTGCTTACGGTCCGCGGCAAGCTTTGCGTTCTGCTCGGATGTGAGGATGTCGAGCATTTTGGTCTTCAGGACCTTCATCGCCTTTGCGCGGTTCTTGATCTGGCTCCGCTCCTCCTGACACGCAACGACGATGCCCGTGGGAATGTGTGTAATGCGGACTGCCGAGTCAGTGGTATTTACGTGTTGTCCTCCGGCTCCCGAAGATCGGTAGACATCGATTTTAAGGTCCGTCGGGTTTATATCAACGTCAATATCTTCCGCTTCGGGAAGGATGGCAACCGTGCAGGCGCTGGTGTGTATGCGACCTTGAGCCTCCGTCTCCGGTACCCGCTGCACACGGTGGGTGCCCGACTCGTACTTCAGCTTAGCGTAGACATCAGTCCCCTCGATGGATGCGACCACTTCCTTGTAGCCTCCCCGCTCAGATTCGGAACATGACAGGAGCTCCACCCGCCACCGGTTCTTTTCCGCGAAGCGGCTGTACATGCGGAAAAGGTCTCCGGCAAAAAGAGCAGACTCGTCTCCTCCGGTTCCCGCACGGATCTCGAGGATGACGTTGCGGCTGTCGTTGGGGTCTTTAGGGAGGAGCAGCAACCTTATCTCGGCTTCCCTCTCCTCTTTCCTGCCCTCCAGTTCCTCCAGCTCCGCTTCGGCCATCTCCTTCATCTCCGGGTCTGCCAACAGCTCCCGGTTGCCGTCGATCTCTTCGAGAATCTTACGATAACCCCGATATGCTTCCACGAGACCCGACAGGTCGGCATGCTCCCGTGACAGTTTGCGAAATTCGGCCTGGTTGGCTATTACGACCGGATCGGCGAGAAGCGCTTCCAGCTCCTGAAATCGTCGTTCAAGTTCTTCAATCTTGTCGAACATTGGCTACCTTCGAGATAAATTATACGACCAGCCGATCGTCCTTGTACCCGGCATTCACCTCTAGCGCCTCGTTGAGAGAGCGGATAGCGACCTCGATCTGGCTGTCGTCGGGCTCACGGGTGGTGAGCCGCTGCAAGGCGAGCCCGGGGGCTATCACCATCTTCACGATGGGATGAGTATCGTTCCTGGCGCTCCATTTGAGGAACTCGTACGAGATGCCGGCGATCACCGGCAGGAGAACGACCCTCGCCCCCGCCTTCAGATAGAAAGGCCAGAGCTTCGGAATAAGCGAAAAAACAAGGATGCTCACGAGCATGACGATGAGCAGGAAACTCGTGCCGCAGCGGGGATGCAGACGGCTGTAGCCTCTGACGTTTTCAAGCGTCAGCTCACGACCCGCCTCGAACGCGAAGATCGATTTATGCTCCGCCCCATGATACTGGAATACACGCTGGATATCTTTCATCCGGGAGATCGACCAGATGTAGATCAGGAATACCGCCACACGGATCGCGCCATCAACCAGATTGAATACAAGATTTGAATCGCCGATGATGGGAACAAGGAGCTTGGTCAGATAGAGGGGAAGAATGAAAAAAAGGAGAATACCGAAACCGAACGCGACGGCCATGGTGCCTCCCATGGCAAGCGTGCTGAATTCCTCCTTCTTTTCTCCCTCATCCAGCGCTTCGTTGGCCGAAAAATTGAGAGCCTTGATCCCGGCGACCAGCGATGTAAAGAGCGCCACCGCACCCCGGACCACCGGCAGCTTGACCACCGGATACCGCTCCGACAACGGGACTACCTCCTCCCGCTTGACCGCTATCTCGCCACTCGGCTTCCTGACTGCTATGGCAAGGGAGCGGGGAGCGCGCATCATGACTCCCTCTATAACCGCCTGCCCTCCGACATTTATCCGTTCCGCCAACAAGACCAGCCGGCTCAGCAACCGCATCGCGCGTTTCATGTCATCTCCTTGAAAAAGGTGCGGACATCTGCGATCTTCCCGCAGGTCATGTTCCCTTCTGGACAGGGTCCGCACAGGCAATCAGGACCTGCCTGCCGGAAAATCGTCGGAGCAACCCGCCTCACTAGCCGCAGCATTTCCAGAGCTACCTCCCGTATTTCCCACTGCGCACGCTCGCAGCAACGCAGCGAAAAGAAGTGAAGCAGCTCCCGGGCGTTCATGGTCACCATTATCTTCGTTTCTGCCGCATTTGGAAGAACGAAACGGGCATCCTCCGCCGGAGTACCGTCTTCGATGAGAGCGCGGTAAGCTGCTGCGCACGCGTCCATCGCCTGAGCGAACAGAGTTGCTCGCTTCTCTGAGGCGGCAATGGTCGGAGGTAAGACCTGAGGGAAATTATCTTCTTTGAAAGTAACGTATCGTTGCGACTGCTGGCTATAGCTCGCCACCCGGTGGCGCACCAGCTGATGAGAGCACGCACGGGATATACCCTCGATTCCGAAGGTAAAGGATGCGTGCTCCAGCACCGACTGGTGACCCAGTGACAGTATCTTGTCTAGAAAGGCCTGGACATCGGACGCGGAGAGCCTTCCGGAGAGCTCCTCGATGCCGACCGGGGAGTAGCAGAGTTTGGCAGCCAGAGCAATGGTCAGTTCCGGCTGGGGAGTGTGCTGTAGGAGAGCAACCTTCAAGAATTATTCTTTCCTTGCTGAACCGGGCGCTAACACCCGGCTTCTCCACCTATGGCTTTTCGGATCAGGCGACGCATGCAGGGTTCCGGCCATCAAAAAACAGAAGGGGATTTCGCCATGGACAAAATCCCCTTTTGAAGCCGTACGCCCTGGGGGCTCTTACATGCCGTAACGTTTCTTGAACCGCTCCACGCGGCCGGCCGTATCGACCAGCTTTTGCTTCCCGGTAAAAAACGGATGGCAGGCCGAGCAAATCTCGGTGCTGATCTCCGGCCTTGTGGATTTTGTCTGGAAGGTGTTGCCGCAAAGGCATTTCACCGTGACTTCAGTGTACTTCGGATGGATTCCTTCTTTCATATCTTCCTCCTCACCCTGACTCAAGCGGGCTCTTTGTTATAACCAATTCGGAAAGTAGTTACGCTACCACTTCCCCACATTGTTTTCAAGAAATTTTTCCGCGGCTGGCAGCGCACTTAACAGGCTGTTGAAACCTGGGTTGCTCAGGAACGACCAGATCGTCGCACCCACAGCCCATGGAAGCGTAGCTGCACATACCGCACACGGCAGCTTTCGAGGACGGTGGCAAAGTCACGGTTTTTCAACAACCTGTTAAAGCTATTTGCTCATGGAATCGAGGAATTCCTGATTCGTCTTTGTCCCCTCCAGCTTGGAGAGAAGAAATTCCATGCTGTCGACGACATTCATCGGATGGAGCACCTTCCGGAGTATCCATATCCGGTTGAGGGCGGCCTTGTCGATGAGCAGCTCCTCCTTCCTTGTGCCAGACTTGTTGATGTCAATGGCCGGGAATGTCCGCTTCTCGACAAGCTTGCGATCCAGGTGGAGCTCCATGTTGCCGGTCCCCTTGAACTCCTCGAAGATCACCTCGTCCATTTTGCTTCCTGTATCTATAAGCGCGGTGGCGATGATGGTGAGCGAGCCCCCTTCTTCGATGTTCCGCGCTGCGCCGAAGAACCGCTTCGGCTTATGGAGAGCGTTGGAGTCGACACCGCCGGAGAGAATCTTGCCGGAAGGAGGAATTACGGTGTTGTAAGCGCGGGCTAGGCGGGTGATCGAGTCCAGCAGGATGACTACGTCCCGCTTGTGCTCCACCAGACGCTTCGCCTTTTCAATCACCATCTCGGCAACCTGGATATGGCGTGCGGCCGGCTCGTCGAAGGTGGAGGAGACAACCTCCCCCCGGACCGAACGCTGCATGTCGGTAACCTCTTCAGGCCGCTCATCGATCAGAAGCACGATGAGGAACACTTCGGGGTGGTTTTCGGCGATGGAATTTGCGATGTTCTGAATGAGCATCGTTTTCCCGGTGCGGGGAGGAGCTACGATGAGTCCGCGCTGTCCCTTGCCGATGGGAGCGATCAGCTCCATCACACGGGTCGACATGTTGTCATGGGTGGTTTCGAGCTTTAGCTTCTCCTCGGGATAGAGAGGAGTCAGGTTGTCGAAGAGTATCTTGTCGCGTGCCACCTCTGGGGGCTCGTGGTTTACAGATTCGACTTTTAGGAGGGCGAAATAACGCTCTCCTTCCTTGGGTGGCCGGATCTGCCCTGAAACTGTATCTCCCGTGTGGAGATTGAACCTGCGTATCTGGCTCGGAGAAACGTAGATATCGTCGGGACCGGGCAGATAGTTGTAGTCCGGCGCCCGGAGAAACCCGAAGCCGTCCGGAAGAGTTTCGAGGACCCCCTCGCCGAATATCATACCGTTCTTTTCGGTCTGGGCGTTGAGAATGGCGAAGATAAGGTCCTGCTTCCGCAGGCTCGAAGCCCCTTCGATGTTTAGCCCCTTCGCAATAGCAGCTAAGTCATTAATCTTTTTACCTTTTAATTCTTGTAGATTCATCTATTCTCCTGATAACGCAAATATCCACCTGTTATCGGCACTGTGACATCGGCGGTTGAGCTTTATTGCATTTACTGCACGAATTTTTCTCTATGGGGGTCCGTTGAATAGCCTGAGGAAATGCGTCGGCAAATGGTTGCTTGCAAAATGTGAGTTAGTAGTTACCGTTACGCAAAATGGAATTGAATCGAAACAGAGCTAGGAAGCTTCAGCGAGGATACTGACATGTATAAACTGCCACCCACTGTTTGTCAATACCCTTCTGATGCTTTTTCAACAGAGCATGGCTGCAGAGGCGGCGTTGACGTATCCTTGCCTTCCGTGTACTATCTGCTGCGAACGGGCAACAGGCCCCACACCGGATGGCTTTGGGACGTGTGTCATGACGGAAAAACTGCTTTTTCTATCCCTGCTAGGCATTCTGGTGTCAATGCCTGCTGCGGAAAACGCCAATGCCGCTGCGGCATCAGGCCCACCGAAATCGAAGCAAGCCTACGAAAGCCTGAAGCCGATGGCCGAAGAAGGACGCGCCGTAGCGCAGCACGAACTGGGTGTAATGTACCGCACCGGCAAAGGAGCCCCCCAGAACGACGCTCAAGCGGCGAGATGGTTTCGTAAGGCTGCGGAACAGGGATTGGCGGAAGCACAGAACAACCTGGGGGGCCTATACGCCACCGGCCGAGGTGTAAGCCGCGATATCGTCAAAGCATACGCATGGTTCATGCTCGCTGCGGACCAGGGGCTTGCTGAAGCAAAAGCCAACCGGGCCAGACTGGCCAAGCAGATGTCCGGTGACCAGCTGGCAAGAGGAAAGCAAATGGCCTCCCGTCAGTTGGCCAGGAAACCGTCGGAGTAGTGACAGAGCCCCCACATGTGCCTGATCCTTTTCGCGAATGAAGTGCACCCGCGGTACCAGCTCATAATTGCAGCCAACCGGGACGAGTTCTATGAGAGGCCTACGGCTCCCGCCGCCTTCTGGAACACCTCCCCCGACATTCTCGCCGGAAAGGATCTCCGGGGAGGCGGCACCTGGCTCGGCATCTCTCGGTGCGGGCGATTCGCCGCGATCACCAACTATCGCGAGCACCCGCATCACCATGAAGGAGCAAAGTCCCGCGGGCTGCTACCGCTCGACTTCCTTCGCGGCAATATGAGCGAGGAGCGCTACCTGTCAACGGTAACGGAAAAGGGGGCTGACTTCAGCGGTTTCAACCTCATATTCGGCACTCCCGGCCACATCTGCTACGCAACCAACCGCGGCGATTCCATCGCCAGAATACCTCCCGGCATTCACGGCCTCTCCAACCATCTCCTCGACACTCCCTGGCCCAAGGTCCGACGCGGAGCGGCGGCACTGGCCGACGCCTTATCGGGTGAAGGGGCGCAGATTGCGGAACGCCTCTTCTCCATCCTTGCCGATCGCTTTCTTCCTCCAGACAACGAACTGCCGGAAACCGGGTTCGGCCTTGAATGGGAGCGCATCCTGTCCCCTCCCTTCATCACCTCCCCCGCCTATGGCACCCGAGCATCAACGGTGCTCCTAACAAGTTACGACGGTTCGGTCAGCTTCATCGAACGAACGTTCGGCCCGGGCGGCACGATGGTGCAGACCATATCGCACGACTTCAGGATAGAGAAATAGTCCCTTGGCAATTACTCCCCATTCTTCGCTGCGCCCCCGCTGAATCCTCTCCCGCTTGCGATATAATTTTGGACGAACATCAATCGACGGCAAGCGGGGGTTTTACATGCGAATTCTTAACGAGATGCAGAACCGAAGGACCTTCCTCAAACGAGGATCGATGATACTTGCCGCCGCGCCGCTCCTGCACCCGGGCCATACCCTCGCAGCGGAACCTCCGGAGGGGGAGGATATACCGGCCGTGGAAGAACTGATGCGAGAACACGGAATACTGGACCGGCTGCTGCTTATTTATGAAGATATCGCCCTGCGATTGGCGGAGGAGCGTGAACTTCCCGAAGAAGCCCTTCCACAGGCGACGTACCTGATTCGCCGCTACGTCCAGGATTTTCACGAAAAGCTGGAAGAAGAATACGTCTTTCCCTGGTTCGCAAGCATCGAAGGCTTCTCGCCACTTGTAAAGGTGCTCGTGCAGCAGCATAAGGCGGGGCGCCTGCATGTAGAACGCCTGAATCGCCTCGGTGACCGGGAAGCCCTGGGCAACCCGCGGAACAGAAGCGATGTGGCAAAATCGCTGAAGGCATTCATAACCATGTATCGCCCGCACAAATCACGGGAGGATACCGTCCTTTTCCCGGCGCTTCACGAACGCGCCACGGCCTACGATCTGGCATCACTGTCTGAAATTTTCATGGAGAGGGAGGAGAAAACGTTCGGAACCTGGATATTCAGGGAGATGGTCGAAGAGGTGGGAATGGTGGAAAAGGAATTGAATATCTACCGCCTTGAGCTGTTCACGCCGGAGATCTAGGGGGATCAATCTTCACGTCATCCCTGCGTCGCATTCCGGAGGTCTCCGGCGACATGTGGGCGGCTGTTTCGGCCAGGGTCTCTCCGGTTTCAGGATGTCGCCACTCCGGCGCGATTTCTCCCAGCGGTATCGTAATGTATGGATGCTCCAGCGCCTCAGTATCTGAGATGTAGCGCGAACCGGTCCGAAGAGGGTCGGGATTGAAGAATACGATGTCGATGTCGATGGTGCGGGGACCGTTGGGGTTCGGACCGCGGATGCGGCCGAGGACACGCTCGATTTCGGCAATTGCATGATCCTTGAGTTCTGCAGCAGAAAGATCAGTCTCCAGCCATACCGCAGCGTTGAGAAAGTTGGCCTGCTCTTCATATCCGAAAGGTGGGCTCTCCCAGACGGTTGAGACGCAGCGTATCTGCCCGTAACGGGAGAGCTGCCGGACTGCTTCAGGCAGATTGCGCTCCGGCTCGATATTCGATCCCAGCGAAAGGAGGGCCTGATTGCTGGTTCCCGGAGTCATGCATCCCCTCTCCCCCGCTCGATGGTAACGCCGACGGACTTGGCAAACCGCAGCGCCCCCGGCTTGTCCACCGACACGCGGACCCTTTCCACCCCCGGTTCGGCCAGACAAAGCCGGGCAATGTCCGCGGCAAGCTTTTCCACGAGATTGAACTCCCCCCCCTCCACCACCGGGACGATCTTCTTGACCAGAGTGCGATAATTTACCGGCGCGTTCCCGATGTCGTCACTCCTGCCGGCACTGCGCGTGTCGACAAAGAGGGCG
Organism: Geobacter sp. DSM 9736; assembly: GCF_900187405.1. Classification (NCBI taxonomy): domain Bacteria; kingdom Pseudomonadati; phylum Thermodesulfobacteriota; class Desulfuromonadia; order Geobacterales; family Geobacteraceae; genus Geobacter; species Geobacter sp. DSM 9736. The sequence goes on along the minus strand of NZ_LT896716.1, from coordinate 3,556,708 downwards.
AGGCTGATGACGACGTCCTGCCGATTATGGCGCTCTTCAGGAGTTATGCCTATGACCGTCCTGAGGAGGAGTTTTTCTATCCGGATAATATCGCTCACGGGTGCTTCCTTTCTTTTTCAGAGATGCTGGCCGCCATTGACGAAGATGGTCTGTCCGGTGACGTATCCGGCTTCGAGAAGGTAGAACAACGCCTCTGCAACATCCTGAGGGGAGCCGCTTCTTTGAAGAGGTATCCGTTCGGCAAGATCTTCGAGGTAGGAAGCATTTTTTCCGGGAGGGGGAAGAATCGCTCCGGGTGCGATGGCATTCACGCGAACGCGGGGAGCGAGAGCCAGTGCCAGGCTCTCGGTCATCGTAATTATTCCCCTCTTTGTGATGGTATAGGCGATGTAATCGGGGCCGGGACGGATAGCGCGCCAGTCGGCGATATTGATTATCTGCCCCTCCCCCCCTCCCAGCTGCCGCACGAACTGCCGGGAAAGAAAGAACGGCGCCTTGAGGTTAAGCGCAAAGTGCTCGTCCCAGTTCCATTCGTCGGTAGTCTCCAAGTCTCCTGGGTAGAAAATCGCAGCATTGTTCACGAGGATGTCGATTACGCCGAACCGCGCAACAACTCGATCCACGAGTCCCGTGACTTCCTCCGTCCGCCGCAGATCAGCTGAAAAACGTTCCGCTTCTCCTCCCGCATCGAGAATGGACGAAACGGTGTCTACCGCAGCCGCTTCAGAGGCCGCATAATGCACAGCAACCCGCACACCGCGAGTCGCAAGCGCCGTAGCCAGAGATCTGCCGAGACGAACAGCGCCCCCCGTCACAAGGGCCGTTTTCCCTTCGAGCTTCATCTCCTCCCCCGCTACTTGTGTATACCGCACGAATTTAGAAACTCCGCCCTCAATGCGGGGTCATCCTCATAGAATCCGCGCCAGAAAGTGGTCCGCGTCGTAGGTGTCTTCTCCCTCACGCCGCGCATCTCGATGCACAGGTGGTGCGCCTCCAGATATACCGCCACCCCGTGAGGCTGGAGGATGGTTACCATCGCGTCGGCAATCTGCTTGCCGATCCGCTCCTGAACGGCAAACCGCGCGGCAAAGAGATGCACTAGACGGCTCAGCTTTGAAAGGCCGAAAATGTGCTCGTGAGGAATGTATCCTATATAGGCGTAGCCGAAAAAGGGAAGAGCGTGGTGCTCACAGAGGGAAAAGAAGCTGATCGGGCCTTCGATCACCTGGCTGAGTCGGCAGTCGGAGCCCCCCCGGCACTCGGTTTCGAACGCCTTTACGAGCTTAGGGTCACCGTCATAGCCGCTCGTTATGTCGAGCATGGCCTTTAAATAGCGGCTGGGTGTCTCCCTGGCGGATTCGGAATTGAGGTCTAGACCGAGTGCGGAAAAAATTTCGGCGATGTATCCCTCGAAGCGCACCTGCTGCTCGTCTGTCAGCTTGCGGTGAAGCAGACCCAGAATGTGGCTGTAATCGTTGTTGTTAGGATCATGGACATGGCTCATAACTCCCTCCTCCTATAAAAATGACATTGCAGCCTCAACACACTATGCAGGCAGCCGCCCCTTAAGCTCATCCGCCTTCACCTGTACGCCTGATTCGATGAGACGGCGGGCGTGGTCAACCTGGTCCCATACATTCCAGAGGAGGACTCCACGCACCTTGTCCTGGCGCATATAATAGAGCACTCCCTTACGATACGGCTCCTGCCAGTCGGCCACTACATCCAGCCCGGCATCCAGTTCCCCCACAGCCTCATAACCCAGATCGAACATGTCGGAATAGAAGAACGGCAGGTGGCGGTAAGCCTCACCGGCCCCAGCCATATTGCGACCGGCCTGGCGCCCCATCGCAAGGGCGTTGTCTTCATGCTCGAACCTATACCGCCCCTCCAAGGCCGGCACATGATACGATGCCACATCCCCTGCGGCGAAAATATCGGGAGGAAGGGCCCGCAGTTGCTCGTCGACCTCGATTCCGTTGCCTGTCGTGCATCCCGCCCGCACTGCCAGCTCCAGGTTCAGATCGATGCCGAGCCCCGCTACGACGCCGTCAACCGAAAGGAGCCTGCTGCTGCCCGTCTTGACCGTAAGCAATTCCCCGTGCCGCGCAACTCCCGCAACAGTATCCCCCGCCAGCACCTCAACCCCCTGCCTCCGGTAGTGCTCGTTGAGAAACAGGCTCAGGTCCGCAGGGAATACCTTTTTGCATATAGACGCCTCCGGAAAGAGGAGAGTTACTTCTTTTCCGACCATAGCCAGCGCCGCGGCGATTTCAGATCCTATAAAGCCGCCTCCGATCACTGCGAAGCGCTGCCCCTTCTCGGTGAGCTCCCGAAGCAGAGTATAGTCCCCCAATGTACGGAAGTAGATGACTTCGTTATTGGAGAAAAGGAAACGGCGGGGCGAGCCCCCTGTGGCAAGCAGGAGCTTGCCGTACTCGAAGATCGAACCGCTGCTGTCACGGACCGCCTTTTCCCGCGGGTCGAGGTGCTCCACCCTATGCCCGAGAAACAGCTCAGCGCCTGCCGCTTCGGTCCCACGCCAGATGCTTTCCACCGGCTTTCCCTGCCACAACTTTTTTGACAAGGGTGGCCGAGCATAAGGCGGGGCCGATTCCTCGGAAATAAGAGCGATCGTGCCGCTGCCGTCGATCTCGCGAATTCCCTTTACGGCCGCGTCGGCAGCCATTCCGCCCCCCACGATGACATAGTCGTAACGCATACCATTCTCCCCCTATTCACACCAGGAGTTGCTCAACCCTGGCGGCACAGATGAAATCGTTTTCGGAAAGACCGCCTACGGCATGGGTGCTGTAACGCACGCGGCACTGCCGATATGAAAATTCGATGTCGGGATGGTGATCCTGACGGTTGGCCACCCAGGCCACTGCATTCACGAAGGCCATGGTTTGGCAGAAATTTCCAAAGCTGAACTTTTTTTCTATGGCGTTGTCACGTAGCTCCCAGCCCGGCAGCTCCGCCATGTACCGCTCTATCTCCGGAACGCCAAGGGGCGAAGCACCTGCATCAGGTCTTTTGCACTGACGGAGCGCAAGCGTACGAGGATCTTTCTCCATGACGACCTCCGCTGACAGGAATTATGCAAAAGTTTAACATTAATGAGTTTGACTGCAACGGGAGGAGGGTGATTATGAGCAGGGGAGAAAAAGCAAAAAAAGCGGCCGAAGAAGGCCGCTGTGAGAGCTGACTGGTGGGTCGATAAGATTATGAGGCCATTTCCTTGTCGGTGAGCTCTACTATTTCGCGGTAAATGGCGATCATAACCCCGATGTCGCACCATTTCTTCGCCACGGTGCTCAGAAGGAACCAGGCGTTGGCCAAAGTCCCGGCCAAAAGGCAGATACCGAGAGTCCGCTCACCCTCGGTCGCCATGAGGACGATGGAGTAAACAGCGATGGTCACCATGGAAGCAAACCATGCCACTTCCGGTCCCTTGAAGGGATTCTCCATCACTTTCAGATAGTCGATGTAGTAGCGGGTGAGCCCGCGCACCTTCCCGAGAAATTCCCGCTGGTCATCGCCCCCGTGCCTCATGTATACGTAAGCCAGAAAGCGCTCCCTGGCCTTCTGTACCCCTTTCTCCTTCCGCGTGAGCACGTACTTGTCGATTGCTTCGTCAATGGTGTCGATTTCCACATTCATTGCCACACCTCTTTTCCGCGTGCTTTGCGTGTACATCCTGCCATGGGTGCACGTCCATTCGTGTTTTTTCAGGATCCATGCCAGACACACGACCGGCATGAAAAGGAGGACTCACGAGACCGTATCTTCACCATCGGCAGTAGTTTGCTTAGCTTGAGACGGACTTTTGGACGTTAACTCACCGACTGTTCCTCCAGGGATTAACATGCTCCTTCTGCAAATCTGCGAAGTTGAAATGCAGATTTGCAAAAAGGAGCGGCACCTGCAGCAGAATCGTGGCTCGACCAGCTGTCATTGAATCCGTGGAAATAACGGCAATCGCCCGTGAGGGGAAACGGGCGGAAGGAGATCAATGACCGGCAGGCAGCAGCGCCTGCCGGGAAGGGATCAGAAGAAGTACCTGACGCCAAAAGTGCCCGAGAAGCTGGAGGGATCGAAATTGCCTCCTGCTCCGTCGATATCCGCCTCAGGAGCGATTACTATCTTCCCTTCAGCATTCAGCGCAATGTCACGGGTGAGGAAGTAATCGACACCTCCGGAAGCGTGGATGCCGACCACCGTATCCACGTCGGCTCTCTCATATTCGTTGAAAAGGATGTCGAGTCCGCCGCCGGCGTACGGAACGATTTTAGGGTCCGCGATCATGAACCGGTACTGGGCACCGAATGCAAGGTTGGTGATGCTGAAGTCACCCTGACGCGGGCCGCTCGGAAGCTCGGTACCGAACCATGTATGCGTGATGTCAAGCTCCAGGGCGATGTTCCGGTCAAAGCCGTAGATGAAGCCGCCGCCACCGACAAAGCCGGCGTCAGCATTGAGCTTCCGGTCGTTGTAGTCGCTGTCCGCAGGAATCAGGAACCCCAACCGCCCCGTGACGCCGAACCTGTTCTGGATGCTCTCAGCAAACGCGGTCCCTGTGGATAGTGCGACAGACAACAGGAGCCCTCCGAAGACGAGAAGTCTTTTCATTTCCGTTACCTCCTCAAGAGATTTGGGTGCCGACACCAAACTTTAGGTTTCAAGCCATTTCAAGCGTCGCCTTTACCGCCTTCTCGATCCCTTCTGCAGCTTCGGAAATTCGCTCCGCCAGCATGTAGGCCGGGGTCGAAACGATTCTGCGCTCCTTGTCCACCACGAATTCGGTTACCGGGCACTCCACATGGACGCTTCCCGTCTGGCCGATGGCGGCAGCGGTCCCCGCATCCGTGCCGATGGTAACCTGAGGCGCATACTCTTTGCCCAGCGTCGCGGCGATAAGGGCAGGCGCGATGCAAATGGCACAGATCGGCTTCTTCGCCTTCGCCATGTCGCGAAGCAGTCTCGCCACCTCCGGCTGAATGGAGGCCTCGGCACCTTTTTCGGCAAAGTTGCAGAGGTTTTTCGCCGCCCCGTATCCTCCGGGAAAAATAATCGCGTCAAGCTCCCCCGCCTGTACTTCAGCGATGTTCCGTATCCTGCCGCGGGCGATCCGGGCCGATTCGGCGAGAACACTCCGCTTCGCTCCGGAGGGCTGACCCGTTATGTGGTTCACTTCACTCAACTCGATATCTGGGGCCATACATATGGCCTCGCCACCATTTCGATCGATTGCGAGGAGCGTAAAGACCGCCTCATGGATCTCGCTTCCGTCGTACACGCCGCATCCTGAAAGAACAACGCCGATTTTCTTTTTCATGGTTCCTCCTTGTGATTGCATCAAATATGTCGTGCGGGCCGCACCTGTCAACGCGCGGAATATACCATAACAGGATGGTCGTTACGAAGGACTAATAGTTATTGTGTAGCACACTTTCCCACCTCCGCAAGGGCCACCCTTACTGCGTCATCATACGGTGTAAGCGTAACAGGGAGAATTTCGCGGATGCGGTCGTCGCGGCACACGACCTCGTTTTTCAACCCCTCCACGAGTGGTACGGAAATCGACGGCGGTATTGAAGAAAATAGGCCGGCCGCATATGCGGCAACATGCCGGGGAAGAAATCGGAGGGGGATAATCCGGATAGGTCTTCCCTCTATGGAAGCCAGGCGCTCAAGCATCTCGCCATACGTGAGCACCTCCGGCCCGCCTATGTCGAACGTTCCGCGGGAGGTACGATTCTCACCGAGGCAACCTGCAAGATATTGAATGACATCGGCAACCGCTATGGGCTGACAGCGGGTTGAAACCCAGCGCGGCGCAGGAAGCACGGGAAGACGTTCCACAAGAGACCGCATGATCTCGAAAGAGGCTGCTCCTGCACCAATGATAACCGCAGCCCGGAGTATCGTGGCGTCATAGGAGCCGTGCCTCAGGACATCGGCAACTTCACGCCTGCTTTCCAGATGTTCGGAAAGCCTGTCGTCGGCCTCCCCGAGACCCCCGAGGTATATGACCCGCCGTACCCTTCCCCGGCCGGCTGCGGCTGCGAAGTTTTCGGCCGCCTCACGGTCTCTTCGTCCGAAGCCGCTCCGCCCCCCTGCCAGTGAGTGGACCAGATAGTATGCGGCACTGACGCTGTTAAAAGTTTCCCGCAGCGTCAATGGTTCGAGCAGATCCCCCTGCACCTGCTCGACCTCAGGAGGAAGTGAGGGGTGTGTGTGCCTGGCGAGGCTCCGCACCTGATACCCCCGCCGCAGAAGCTCGTCGATCAACCTGAGGCCGATGAAACCGGTCCCTCCGGTTACAAGAACCTTTCCTGAAGACTCCGCCATGGGACACCCGCCAAGAAGGATTCCCTTTGCTGAGAAAGAGGCTATAATTGTCCCTCATTTTCAGCACTAAACAAGAGGTCGTATGCAGCCTGCGGAACTGAAGATATTCCATAAGCAGATCCTCGTCGAAAATACATACGTATATTCCGCCCAGTGGGTGCTCCTCCCCTGCACAAACGCGAGCATCACTCCCTCTTTGATGATGGAAAGATACCTGCAGCATATTCGCCGCGCCACGTTCTCCCTCATTCGCCCGACCCGAACCAGATCCGGAATCGATTTCAATATCCTCTCCAGCAGGCTCTCCCTCCTCGCCTTCGCACCTCCCGAGGAGGAGCGTTTCAGCATGAAGCTCCCTATCCGCGGGGGATTGCTGGTGCAAAAGGGGTATGCCTACAACGGCAAGTTCGCCTTTAGCGTCGAGCAGGGAGAAGGGGGAATGCGGCTTATGCTGGAGCTCTCCGGTTTTCGCCCGCTGTTGCTGGGCCGGCCGAATCCAACGAAGCTTTGCAGATGGTTTTACCGCCTGACACAGGCACTTATCCACAAGAAGGTTTGCATCTCCTTTGTCATCCGGATGGTAGAGCAGGCGTGCGTAGAAAAGGTACCGGTCAGGGTCGTGCAGGTATCGGGCCCGGAAGGGAGCGACATCTAAGTAAGGTACGGAGGAGGTTGCAGAATGCCTGGCGCGTGCTACCATTGCTCCTAGCGGGGAAAGGAGGGGGCCATGCGCGACAGGGAGCACCAGAGCGTCTGCAACAGGACCGAACGGAAAGATGAACGGGTCCGGCTGCGCAACATCAAGACCGGGGACATCGGGTTGGCCTTTCAGTGTACCCCCCCTGGAGAAACCATTCAGGTCGAGCTCGAAGACGGAAGCCTCGACAGCTGGCCTGCAACCGATTGCGAGGAAGCGCGCTGAAGTATACGAACACATCATGCGCTCCACCGGAGCAAGTGGTGTGGTGCGTTTGCTGAATGCGAGCCTCAGGGGCAACATGAACGTTGAGCTTTGCGGGGGTCGATCTTGGAAAAACGGAAGGAGAGCCGGGTGCCGCTCGGCGTCGGATGCTGGCTCGTTCACATGGACGAAGCTGCCTGCTTCGACACCCTCGATGTTTCCGGAACCGGAATGTCTGTGCTGATAAGCAGCCCGCTACCCATTGGAAGGCGGGTGAGCCTTCAGTTCTTCACACCGGATTCGGCAAAGCCGGTCCCGGTCGCGGCGGAAGTGGTATGGACCAGTCTCGAGGACGATCAGGGGAGCATGGGACTGCGGTTTCTGGAAATGGACGAGAAGACCGAGAAGGTGGTCAGGGAGTTCGGAAGGCTCCTGAAACTGCAAAAGCGCTTCCCAGGCTCTCCTCAACCGGGAGAATGAAGCACTGCCACCGCCCGGGCCTTCTTTTCTCCCACGGAAACATACCCGTGCGGTTCCGACGAATCGTAATAAATGCTGTCTCCCGGCTTCAGCACCATCTTCTCACCCGCGTAGTGAAATTCCAGTTCTCCCTCCACAAGGTAGATGAACTCCTCCCCCTCGTGCCGGTAATAGTAGCTGTCGTCCCACTCGGTGAGCTGGAACTCCACCAGGAAGGGTTCTATCTTCTTATGGCGGACCCCCGGAGCGAGCGGCCGGTAGAGGTAGCCTTGCGTTATGTCGCTTTTGGGGCGACGCGTGCTCATCCCCCCTTCGCTTCCTCTGACCAGCACGAACTTCTGCCGGTCCCCCTCCTCCTCGAAGAAAAAATGTATGCCGACTTTCAGGCCCTTTGCGATCTTCAGCAGTGTGGCCAGTGGAGGGATCACCTGGTCGTTCTCGATCTGCGAAAGCAGAGGTTTCGACAGTCCGGAAAGCTCGGAAAGCTCCTGCAGGGTGAGTCGTCGCTCCTGGCGCAACTTGCGGATCTTTTCCCCCAGCCTCAACTCACGGACCTCGGCCCTGATGTCTTCCATGCCCCCTCCTTTTCCCGCATTCTTATATGCAATGGAGGATGTTTCGTCAAGGCCGATTTCTCTTCCGGCAAGGAGAGCGCAAAGCATCTCGGAGCCGCCCCATACCGCGCGGAGCGGGGCACAAGGTCATGCCTGCCGGTTGACAACTAAACCTGTTTTGGCTAACCTACGGGCCTTGAACTTTAACTTAATGTGAGGCACTCCATGAACCGTAACATCTGGTGGATTACTCCGTTGATCGTGCTGGTGCTGCTCTCGGGCTGCAAGAAGAAGGAGGAGGCATACTTCTCTGAATCGAGCCGTCCGAGTACGAGCGAACCGCCCGTTAAAGAGGTTTCCAAAGACCTCCTCGCAACACAGCAGGGTTTTACTAATGTAGCCAAGAGCGTGACCCCTGCGGTCGTCAACATTTCCACGGTCAGCAAGAAGAAGCTGGTTCAGCCCTTCTTCGAATTCTCCCCCTTCTTCGACGACTTTTTCGGGGGGCAGATGCGCCCGCAGTACCGCCGCGACAAAAGCCTCGGATCCGGGTTCATCATCAACAAGGACGGGTATATCATAACCAACGACCATGTGGTGCGCGATGCGGAGAGCATCCAGGTTTCACTTTCCAACGATAAAACCTACATCGGCAAAGTGGTGGGGAGCGACCAGAAGACCGACATCGCCGTCATCAAGATCAACGCCAAGGAGCCGCTACCGACAGCGGTACTGGGCGACTCCGACAAGCTCCAGGTGGGACAGTGGGCTATCGCCATCGGCAACCCGTTCGGCCTGAACCGGACCGTCACGGTCGGTGTCGTCTCCGCTACCGGCCGCTCGAACATGGGAATAGAAACCTACGAGGACTTCATACAGACCGATACCTCCATAAATCCCGGAAATTCGGGGGGGCCGCTCCTCAACATCTATGGCGAGGTCATTGGCATCAATACCGCCATCGTAGCCGCCGGACAGGGGATAGGCTTCGCAATTCCGATCAACATGGCCAAACAGGTCGTGAACCAGCTTATCAAGAAGGGGAGCGTAACACGCGGGTGGCTCGGTGTCGCAATCCAGCCGGTAACTGAAGACATAGCCCGGTCCTTCGGGCTTGACCGGCCACGCGGCGCACTCGTTAGCGAGGTGATGGCCGGAAGCCCCGCCGAGAAAGGGGGCATCAGGCAGGGAGACATCATAATCCGGTTCGACGGTAAGGAGATCAAGGATGCGCATCAGCTGCAACTGGCGGCTGCGGACACGGCTGTCGGCAAGAAGGTAGCGGTGGAAGTCTATCGGGATGGAAAGCAGCAGAGCCTTTCGGTGACGGTGGCAAGCACGGAGAGCGCCGCAGGGGCACGTCCCAGCGTAGAGGAAGGGGCGTCTGCGGCAGGCTGGTTCGATATGGCGGTGGAGGAACTGCCGAGGCAATTGCGCGCAAAGGGCCTTTCCGGAGTGATGGTCACCGCTGTAGACCCTGAAGGAATTGCCGCAGACGCGGGGCTCCAGCAGGGGGACGTCATAGTATCGGTGAACAACAGGAAGATCAACTCTCTGGCCGAGTATGACAAATCCATGAAGGAAGTGGAACGGAAGGGATCCGTAGCTCTGCTGGTGCGGCGCGGCAACGCCAGCATCTACTTCGCTCTGCGGCTTCGCTGAGGGCTGTCGCCTGGCCCTCTGCCGCAGGAGAAATTCATAGTAATTTCCGCCGTTATTTGTATAATGTCTGCGCGATCAGCCATCTCGAGAAGGTCCATGAGGTTCTAGCAGAAAACAGCGGAGACCGGGGGTACCATGGAAACCATCACAAACCCCGATCAGGCCAGGCGGCTTGCGCGGGCGATCGTTTCGGACGTCGCCATCTACAACAGGGAGAAGGTCGAAGAAGGAATCAGGAACGATACCATCTTCGAAGTCCTTGCCGCAGAACTTGAGGAAGGGCGCCAGCATTTTCTGTCCCGCGTTTCGCCGGAGATTTCGGGAACCAACATCTACGATCTCGCAGTGGTGGACGTGCTGATCAAACGTGCCGGCAATATCGAATCATCAATCTGGTAACATAGCATTCGTCATACAGGGAAGCGGGGCGCGATACCGATCGCGCCTTCGCTGTTTCTGGAACTGGAAAGAAAGTGGAGAAACTGCAGCTGAAATACGAAGCGGGGGAAGAAACCGAGCGGCTCGACCAGTTCGTTGCACGTATGGTGGAAAACCTTACCCGCTCTGCAGCCACACGGCTGATCGAAACGGGGTTCGTGACCGTGAACGGCATGGTTCAGAAGCCATCCCTCAAGTTGAAGGGGGGTGAACTCATCGATGTGACGATTCCTCCCCCCGCACCGGCGGAGGCGGTTGCCGAAGAAATCCCGCTGGAGATCCTACATGAGGACTCCGACGTTGTTGTCATCAACAAGCCTGCAGGGATGACGGTTCATCCCGGCGCGGGACGCAACACCGGCACCCTCGTCAATGCCCTCCTCGGCCACTGCGACGATCTCTCGGGCATCGGAGGAGAGTTGCGACCCGGCATCGTCCACCGGATAGACAAGGATACGTCGGGTATATTGGTCGTCGCCAAGAATGATGCGGCTCACCGGTCCCTCGCCGAGCAATTTCGGGAACACACGGTGAAGCGCGTTTACCTCGCCCTCGTTTTCGGCTCACCCCGCCAGGACAAGGGACGAATAGAATCGGCCATCGGCCGGCACCCGGTCGAACGTAAAAAGATGTCCGGCAAGGCGCGGCACGGCAGGAATGCTGTTACGCACTGGCGCGTTCTTGCCCGCTACAGGGGGATCACTCTGATGAGCCTGCGCCTGGAAACGGGGCGGACCCACCAGATCAGGGTGCATCTGTCGGAAGCGGGATATCCGCTGGTAGGAGACGAGGTATACGGCGGGACAAGCAGGCTCGGAAACATTCAGGACCCACTCCTGCGAAAAATGGTAAAGCAGCTGGGAAGACAGGCGCTCCATGCAGCCACCCTGGGCTTCATCCACCCTTCAGATGCCTCTTACCGGGAATTTACGACCGATATGCCGGAGGATATGGCCCGGGTACTCCGCTACCTGCAGGAACAGGCTCAGGCTGCAGCCGGCACAGAATCACCTCTTTCCTGACAAGGAGCTTTTCATGGAAATCAGAAAGACCACCAGCAAAATACATTACCTTGAACCTGCCCTCTTTGCGGCAGCCGGAATTTCGACGCAAGGTTTCACCACCAGGCACGAAGGGGTATCACGCCCCCCCTACAACTCACTCAACCTCGGCACCAACACCAATGATTCGCCCCACAACGTCAAGGGAAACCGAAGCCTGCTGGCCCGAAGCTTCGGCGCAACCCTGGATCGACTCGTCACCGTCAGCCAGGTGCATGGCACCGATCTCCTCGTGATCGACTCTCCCAATCCCGATTTCGCCCATTTTCAGAAGCTGGAATGCGACGGGATAGTCACGAACCAGCCTGGGGTGATGATCGGGATCTGCGTCGCCGACTGTTTTCCTCTCCTTCTCCTGGACCCGAAGAAAGGTGTCGCCGCCGCCCTCCATGCAGGATGGAAGGGAACGGCCCACGGGATAGCCGGCAAAGGAGTGGGCGCCATGGCGGAAATCTTCGGTTCGCGTCCCGCCGACATTCTGGCTGCCGTCGGCCCCGGCATCGGTTCCTGCTGCTACGAGGTGGACGAACCGGTGCGTGAAGCGTTCGGGAAGAGCGGCCTTTCCTGGGAGATGATAACGAACGCTGCAGGGGATAAAAAGTGGAGTCTCGATCTGGAGGAAGCGAACCGTCAGCTTCTGCTGCGTTCAGGGGTGAGGGAGAGCAACATCGAAACTTCAGGCATGTGTGTCTCCTGCACCCCCGACCTCTTTTTCTCCTATCGCAGGGATAAGGGGGACACGGGGAGACAAATGGGTTTCATCATGCTCCGCTGAAGCCTTGGGAGGTTGCCGAAAAAGAGTCGTTTCGCCGCGTCCTAGAAACCTCATTGCGCGGCGGGTACCGCAGCTGGCCTCCGCGGCGCTTTCTGCGGGTGCGACAATCTGACTAATTTTGAATAATCCGGGTTTTTCTGCAACCTCTTAGAGGGTACCGTGAAACGCCGCAACATCTTTATCGTCCTCTCCTGCATGTACGTGCTCGCATATTTCTTTCGGGTCTCCATGGCGGTGGCTTCGAAGGATCTGAGCACCGAACTGAGGCTCGACGCCGTGCAGCTAGGCACCCTCTCGGGAGCCTTCTTTTACGCATTCGCGCTCGTGCAGATTCCCCTCGGGCCCCTCCTCGACCGGTTCGGGGGAAGGATAGTCATCAGCCTGACGGGCCTGTTGACCGCCGCGGGGGCATTTCTGCTTGCGGCGGCCCCCTCCTTCTACGCTGCATTGGCCGGGCGGATTCTTCTGGGAATGGGAAGCGCATGCGTTCTCATGGGCGCCCTCAAGATCTTCGGGAACTGGTACTCGCCCCGAGAATTCGCCACAATCTCCGGCCTCATCATAGCCATCGGCAATCTGGGAAACCTCGCCGCAACTGCTCCCCTTGCGGCGGCGATCGCACGGTTCGGCTGGAGGGAGCCATTTGTTGCAGCGGGTATAATCCAGGCGCTCGTGGTGCTTCTTGCCTACATGATCGTACGTGACCGTGACCCCGCCCAGCCTCATGGCTCCGCATCCACTGAACATGCGGGATTGTTACGGGGCTGGCACACCGTCTTCACGACCCCCTCCTTCTGGCTTCTCTCCCTGCTCTCCTTCTTCTGGTACGCAAACTACATGGCATTGCAGGGATTGTGGGGGGGGCCTTATCTCATGGACGCCCTTGGCTTCTCCCGTAAAGGAGCCGGAAGCATCCTCCTTTTCACCTCCGTCGGGTTTATTCTCGGCTGCACCTTTGTCGGAAAAATATCCGACCGGCTTCTGAAGTCCCGCAAATGGACCCTTCTCATCGGCCAAGCCCTTCTCCTGCTGCTGATGGCACTTTTTCTCGGGCCTGCGGAATCGATAGCACGCCCGGCACTCCCCGCCGTGTTTCTCGTCATCGGACTTGCCGTCTCGTCAGGCGTGGCCATCTATCCGATGGTCCGCGAAATGTTCCCCCAGGGAATCAGTGCCACCGCAATGACGGCGATGAACTTCTTCGTCCTGATGGGAGCGGCGACTGTGCAGCAGGCGATGGGTCGCATGATCGAGGGATATTCCCCCACCTCCGCCGGTTACCCCCCCGAGGCCTACCACACCGCATTTTTACTGCCGGTATGCGGGTTGGCCATTGCACTCTTTCTCTTCCTGTGGGTGAAGGACACCTCTCCCGACGGCGGTAGCGTAAGCAGCGCTCGTCCCAACTCGGACGGAAGCGGCAGCTAAACCTTCATGCACCCGCAGAACCTTCCGTCGAAATAATGATGGCCTTCGGAACGTCTGTTTGCTATAAAACGGCTGACGACCCGCCTGCAACCGTGAATTCCCACCGGGAGGAAGAGTAGCATGAAGAGAATTATCACCGCAGTCCTGCTGTCCTGCATCGCCGCTGTTACATCCGGATGTGCAACCAACTATTACAACGTGCCGCGGGAGACCTTCGAAAAGAAGGTGCGGGTACTGGGCGTGGCGCCCGTACTGCTCGACCCTGAATCGGACATCCGTCACCCGGAAAAAGAAAAGCTGCTTCCCATCCTCCAGGAGTTCAACAAGAAGAACGACCGGGAGCTGGTAGCACAGTGCAAGTCGAGCGGCACCTTTTATCTCGTCCAGCCCCTTTCCGTCGACCCGGACCAGCTCTTTGCCTCTCTCTTCTTCCGTCGGGAGCGGCGGGACGATGCAGGCATCGTCTACAACAAGTATTTTTTCAAGGGGCCGGAACTCAAGCAACTCATAGAGCAGAACAAAGTGGATGCCCTTCTGGTTGTCGTAATGAGCGGCCTTACCAAACATGGACGGCGCTACTCCAGTAACCTCATGCACTACCTGGAGACCGACTACAACAACCTGATACTGACGGCGCAGATCATCGACTCGGAAGGCTCGGTTCTCTGGGAGTATCCGAACTTCCGGCAGCGCAACCTTTCGTTCCCCACGTTCCTCGCCCTTCAGTATCCGGCTTTCGACGAAGCGGAAGCTAACGAGAGCGCAAAAGTAGATGTTCATTTCAAGACCATCGACGGCATAAGGAGATCTCTCGCCAAGGCGCAGAAATCATCGGTCCTTCCGAATGCGGCTGTCTCCCGTCTTTATGCCGATGCTTTCGATGAAATGGTATCGCTCCTAAAGCCGGAAAAGAACCTCCTGGACTTCAAGCAGAACAAAAAGAACTCCGACAAAGAAGGAGCCGAGCAGCGACAGCAGGAAACAAAATAGCGGTAACCGCCATAGACTAAAAAGCCCCGTATCCTAAAAGACACGGGGCTTTTTTCATCGTTCCGTCCGTCTGATTCACATTATCGGTAATGATCGGCATGGTAGGAACTGCGCACGTACGGCCCGCTCTCCACATGGCTGAACCCCCGCACAAGAGCCTCCTGACGGTACTTCTCGAATCGCTCCGGAGAAATGTATTCCTGGACGGGAAAGTGGTCACGGGTGGGGGCAAGGTACTGTCCCAGGCTCAACCATGTGCATCCCACGTTGCGCAGGTCGTCGAGCACCCGAAGAACCTCCTCCTCCGTTTCCCCCAGCCCCAGCATGATGCCGGACTTTGTCTTCAGCCCCGGGGCCTGCCCCCGAAGCATCGCAAGCACCTCCAGGGAGCGCCGGTAATCGGCACCCTTCCTGATCTCGTAAAGGCGGGGGACTGTCTCGACATTGTGCCCTACAATGTCGGGAGTGCTGGCGACGATGATCTCGATGCTCTCCCGGCTCCCGTCGAAGTCTGGGATAAGGAGCTCGACCTTCGTCGCGGGGGAGACTGCGCGAATCGCTACCACCGTGGCGGCGTAGAGAGCGGACCCCCCGTCAGGAAGGTCGTCCCTCGTGGGACTCGTCACCACAACGTGCCGAAGCCCCAGCCGTGTAACCGCCTCTGCAACCCTAGCCGGTTCCCCTGGGTCGGCGGGGAGCGGCTGCTCCTTCGTCACGTTGCAGAAGGTGCAGGCACGGGTGCAGCGGGCGCCGAGAATGAGAAAGGTGGCCTGCCCGCAGCGGAAGCACTCGGAGATGTTGGGGCACATCGCCTCGCGGCACACAGTGTTGAGCTTCAGGTCGCCGAGGAGCCGGTCCATCTCTGCGTGGGCCGCAGGGGATATTTTCTTCTGAAGCCATTCCGGCTTCCGGGTGATCTTCACGTCGGGAACGCCTCCCGCTTCTCCTGCGCCGTCAGTTCGTCCATTTGCAGTTCCACTCCCATTGCCTCAGCGAACGCATCCACCAGAAGTCGCTTCAATTCGTGCTCATCTCGTTCTATGCCAAGATCCGCCAGTGCCGCCACCCCTCTATCTATCCCTTCTGGCGGCTCACGCATGAAGGAGGCGCCCTTCTCGGCATAGTTCAGAAAGGGAATCGAGCCATGCTGGAAAATCGCCTGGCGCTGCCGTCTCTGTGCGTTGCCGCCGATCTTCCTTCCTCCGACAAGGATATCGTAGCTCTCCCTTCCCGCAAAGCAGAAGGGGGTCCGTGCGCCGAGGCGACCCCCCGCCGTCGGCAGGTCCACGGCGTAGGCTGGATCGAGGCCGAGCATCCGGTAGAAGCGAAGGAGAAAGGATGTCAGGACCCGGAAGGAATCCTTGACGGATGCGGAGTGCGGGATGTGGCGGGGTGCACAGACGATGGCGTAGGTGAGCTCGGCGGAGTGGTAGATAACCCCGCCGCCGGTTATCCGTTTTACAACCGCTATCCCTGCCGCCCGGCACTTCCCGGTGTCGAGGACCTCATCCGCCTCCTGAAACCGCCCCAGGGAGAGCGCCGGCGGAGCCCACCCGTAGAGACGGAGGACCGGCTCCGAGCGCTCGGGGTCGAAGCAGGCGAGGAGGGCCTCGTCCACCGCCATGTTAGCCGCGCCGTCCAGGGGACCGGTGTCTACTAACCGCCAGGTCTGCCGTGCTCTGTCCATCCGTTTCGCCGTCATGAAAAGAAAAGCGGCCCCGCGACTCATCGCGGGGCCGGCACTGCCGAAGCCGGGAAAATGTCAGCTGCCGAAGCAGACATTCTGCTCCCGCGCCGCCTTCGTTTCGTCGAGGCGTGACACCGGTGTTGTGAGAGGGGCCTCGTGGAGCTGTTCCGGGGCGGTGGCTGCCGTTTCCGCCGCCTCGATCATGACGGCGATGAATGAGTCCATCGTCTCCTTGCTCTCAGTCTCCGTCGGCTCGATCATGATCGCTTCCTTCACGATGAGGGGGAAGTAGACCGTCGGCGGGTGGTATCCCCTGTCGATGAGGTACTTGGCGATGTCGATGGCGTGCACCCCCTGCTTGAGCTGGCGGCTCGCGGAGAAGACGCACTCGTGCATGCAGGTCTGGTCGTAGGGGAGGTCGTAGTGATCTTTAAGGCGGCTCATCACGTAATTGGCGTTGAGCACCGCCTGCTCCGTCACGTCGATCAGCCCCTCCCTCCCCTGGATGAGGATGTAGGCGTACGCCTTGGCCATCACGCCGAAGTTGCCGAAGAAGTTGGCGGTGCGGCCGATGCTCTCCGGGTTCTCTGTCTCGAGTCCAAAGCTGCCGTTACCGCGCCTGATGACGCGTGGGGTGGGGAGAAAGGGCACGAGCGACTTCTTCACCCCAACCGGCCCGCTCCCGGGACCGCCGCCGCCGTGGGGGGTACCGAAGGTCTTGTGGAGGTTGACGTGGATCACGTCGAAGCCGACATCCCCCGGGCGGACCTTACCGAGAATTGCGTTCAGGTTCGCGCCGTCGTAATACATGAGGGCGTCGTGCTCGTGGGCGATGTCGCAGATCTCCTTGATGTGAGGGTTGAAGAGACCGAGGGTGTTCGGGCAGGTCATCATCACCGCTGCAACCTCGCCGTTCATCGCCTCGCGGAACTTCTCGATGTCCATGTCGCCGTAGGGGGCGGTGGGGATCGTGATGATCTCGTAGCCGACCATCGCCGCGCTGGCGGGATTCGTCCCGTGGGAGGAGTCAGGGACGACCACGTATTTCTTTCGGTTCCCCTTGGCGCGGTGATAGGCGGCAATGAGCATGATACCCGTCATCTCGCCGTGGGCCCCCGCCAGGGGCTGGCACGTCACCTCGTCCATCCCGGTTATCTCGGCAAGCTTCTCCGAGAGGTCGTGGATCATCTCGAGGGCGCCCTGGCAGTGTTCCTCACCGCCGGGGATAAGCGCCGTCATCGGATGGAGGGGGGCGAAGAGCCCCGCTGCATTCTCCAGGGCCTTGGCGTTGTACTTCATCGTGCAGGAGCCGAGGGGGTAAAAGTTAGTGTCCACCGAGAAGTTACGCCGGGAGAGATTGGTAAAGTGGCGCACCACGTCGAGCTCGCTCATCTCCGGGAGAGCGGGCGCCTCCCTGCGCAGGAGATTTTCCGGAAGCTCCGCGCCCCGCGGCACATCGGAAACGGGAAGCCTCACCCCCCGCCGACCGGGAACGGACTGTTCGTAGATCAGTTTCATAGTACACCCTCCACCTTCTGCGCGAGGAGGTCGATTTCCTCTTTCGTGCGCTGTTCCGTCACCGTGACGACCATGCAGCGCTCCATCTCCGGGTAGTGCGGCCCTAGGGGAACGCCAGCAGCAATCATATTCCCCATGAGTTTTTCAACGACTTCGGTCGCGTTGCGGGGAAGAGCCACGGTGAATTCGTTGAAGGTGGTGCCGACGTTGAGGACCGAGACGCCGCGGATGCCGGCGAACCTCTCCTTGGCGTACTCCGCCTTGTCGTAGTTGAGCCGGGCCAGCTCTGCAAATCCCTGCCGCCCAAGGCTCGCGAGGAAGACCAGTCCGCGCAGGGCGCAGAGGCTCTGGTTGCTGCAGATGTTGGAGGTCGCCTTGTGGCGCTTGATGTGCTGCTCCCGGGCCTGGAGGGTGAGGACGAAACCGCGCCGCCCCTCCCTGTCGACGGTCTCGCCAATGATCCGCCCCGGCATGTTCCGGATGAACTGTTTCGTTGTGGTGATGAAGCCGAAGGATGGACCGCCGAAACTGAGGGGATTGCCGAGACTCTGCCCGTCACCCACCGCAATGTCCGCCCCCATCTCGGCGGGGCTCTTCACGAGGCCCAGGGAAATCGGGTAGACGGAGGCGACGAGGAGCCCCCCCTTCCCGTGGATGGCCTCCGCCAGGTCCCCCAGATCATCGAGCGTTCCGAAGAAGTTCGGGTTCTGAACGAGAAGCGCCGCCGTGGTGTCGGTAATCGCCGCCCGGACGGCATCGCGGTCCGTTCCCCCTTCACGCGGCATCACCTCGACAATCTCCACGTCCATGTTAGCGAGGTAGGTACGCACAATCGCGCGGGTAGCGGGGTTGACTCCGCCGTCCACGACAAGCCTGCTTCTGCCGGTGATGCGCAGCGCCATCATTGCCGCCTCCGCGAGAGCCGTCCCGCCATCGTAGAGGGAGGCATTGCTCACCTCCATCCCGGTGAGCGCGCAGATGGCGCTCTGGTACTCGAAGAGGGCCTGGAGCGTCCCTTGGGAGCACTCGGGCTGGTACGGGGTGTAGGCGGTGTAGAACTCGGCGCGGCCGGAAAGGTGGTCGACGACGGCCGGGATGGCGTGGTCGTAGAAACCGCCGCCGACAAAGGGCGTCACGCACTGGGTGGCGCAGTCGGCCAGTTGCCTCATGCGGCGGAGCATCTCGAACTCGGACATGCCGGCGGGGAGATCGAACGACTTGGCCCGCAGCGCTGCCGGGATGGGAGCGAAGAGCTCTTCGATGCTCGCGACTCCGATGGCGGCGAGCATCTGCCGGATATCTTCCGGCGTATTCGGTGTATAGCTCATTCGAGGCCTCTGACGTATTCATCGTACTGCTCCCGGGTCATGAGCGACTCCAGCTCTCCCTGGTCGCTCATCTCGATCCACGCAATCCACCCGGCATCTTCGGCAGCTTCATTGACTATCTCTGGACGATCGTCCAGGGCATCGTTCACCTTGGTGACAGTCCCGGAAACGGGGGCATAGATATCGCTTGCCGCCTTCACCGACTCGATGGCGGCGAGGACGCCGAACTGCTTCACCGTCTTCCCCACCTGCGGCAGTTCCACGAAAGTAACGTCCCCGAGCTGCTTCGCAGCATACTCGCTGATGCCGACGGCGGCAACGCCGTCCTTGATCTTGACCCACTCATGTTCTTTGGTGAAATACATTTCCATTGGTGCACCCCCGTCGAATTAATAAGTTATGGAACAGAAACAAATGCGTATCTCTCAGGACCTTACCGACCCGCCTGTGAAGAAGGGAATGTCCACCACCTCTGCCTCGATGGAAACATTGCCCTGCCGGATGATCAGCGGCGTACCCAAAGTTGCCGCGCCGGGCGCGACATAACCCAGGCCTATACCGCACCCGAGCATGGGAGAAAAAACCCCGCTCGTGACGCTGCCGGTGAGTTTGCCGTTCTGGATTATCTCGTAATGATGGCGAGGAGAACGGCGGGAAGAACACCTGAAGGCGATCCTCGTGCGCGGCACCCCCTCATGCTGCTGTCGCAGGAGCACCTGCTTTCCGGGGAACTCCCTGCTCATGTCCACGAAAGCGCCCAGTCCTGCTTCGAAAGGGGTCGTCGTTTCGTCTATATCGCTTCCATAGAGGCTGTAGCCCACCTCAAGACGCAGCACGTCCCGTGCGCCGAGCCCCGCGGGCTTCACCCGCTCGTCGGAAAGAAGAAGGCTCCACAACTCCTCAACCTTTTCCGCAGGAAGAAATATTTCGTAACCAAGTTCGCCGGTATAGCCGGTGCGGCTTATGATAGCGTCCGCACCGAGAACATTCGTCCGTATGAACTTGAAATAAGGGATGCGTAATATCTCCTCCCCGAAATGAGCAACCATCACCTCCCGGGAAAGCGGGCCTTGAAGATCAAGTTTTCCGGTAACTGCGGAAATGTCGATGAAATCAGCGCCTGGTTTAAGCCGCGAGCGGATAACGGCGAAGTCGTTTTCGATGGTGGCCGCGTTGACGACTACCATCGCCTCATCCTCAGCGAGGCGGAATACGATGAGGTCGTCAATGATCCCTCCCTTTTCGTTGAGGAGGAAACCGTAGCGGGAACGGCCGACGGGAATTGACTTGACGGAGAATGTGAATACCTGCTCTATGCCCGAGGCCTCCAGATCTCCCCGCAGCAGGAACTCTCCCATGTGGCAGATGTCGAAAAGCGAAGCCTTTTCCCGGCACCACCGGTGCTCGGCGATGATCCCTTCATACTGGATCGGCATGTTCCAGCCGCCGAAGGGGGCCATCAGTGCGTTCAGGTTCTGATGCCGGACAAGGAGGGGCGTGCTTTTGAGTTCCATAATGGTGGCCTCCGGTAAAAAAACGTTCAGCAGGGAATGAGAAGTCTTTTCTCACCCCCTGCCGAGGAGGCAACAATGTAGATCATTTGCCTGTTTTTGTAAATATTTTACCAGGTATTTTCCAGGACGTACCGGAGGGGGATTCATCGCCGGTCTCGGACCTGCCCCCACCCTTCCCGGTGAGTCGTTTCCATCCGGTGCCGGCCATTTCAACGACTCCCGCGATGGTTTTCTGGTAGAAGCGCCGGACAGGCATGCGGTTAAGAAGTATTTCATTGTTGATGCGTTCCAGGCTGATTCTGTCGCCAGCGGCAAGGTGGCGCACCTGCTCGTAGTTCTCGCCGGGAATGCCGAAAAGAAAGCGATGGCTCTTGCCGTTAGCAGCCCGGCAGGAGACGATGACGACGACGCTTTCAGGTTCGCCGCTCTTGTAGTCGAAGCGGGTCGTGGCGGATACGAATGTCCCCTCAACGGCACCGCTTTCCGAAAGCAGCCGCTCCACCGTTACATCCTTCGGCTTCAGCTTCCCCAGCGAAGGGAGGCCCCACGGCTTGTACGGCTCGTGGCTGCGCCGTTCATAGTGCCCGGTCTGCTCCAGTAGAATCACGATGTTGTTGTTGATGGGCCCGCCTATGGAGTGGGAGAGTCCTGCTCTGAACTTTCCGTCGGCTATCATCCGATGGTTCTCCACCACCTGGATCATTCCCGTGGCACCGAGAGGATGCCCGCGCCCTTTGAGCCCACCAGTCAGATTGGTGGGGAACATACCATTTTCACCGGTAAGCTCGTCATCGAGAAGCGCATCGAGGAGCCGCCCCTGGGAAACGATTCCGAGGTCGACCATGTTGATCGGGCCGAAGCCGTTGAAGGGGTCATGCATATTGATGTGCATTTTTCCCGCGAAGGACCTGATATCCTTAACTCCCGCCATGCCGTATGCGGCCTCTGCGGCTGCAACCGTTGCGGGAAAGGAGTGAAAGTAGTTGCGGTCGGCGATGGTCGGGATGTCGGTTGCGCTTCCGATTCCGGTGACCATAACGTCCTGCGGTTCTGCGGTAAGGATGACCGCTGCGACGCCGTCGGACATGGGGCAGAAATCGTGGTAGCGCAGCGGCCACCAGTACCGGTAGTTCTTGCCGTTTACGATCTGCCGGTAATACTCCTCCACCGGAAGCTCGAAGCGGAGGTGAGCGTACGGGTTCCTGGAGGCGAATCGCTGGGCGCGCTGTGTAAGCAGGGAAGAAAAAGCCGTCCACTCCTCCATTGAGAGATTGAGCCGCTCCATGAGCGACCGTGCGACAAGAGCACCGCAGGCTGGCATCGTGAGGCCGAATTCGGCTTCGTCCCGGTCGATGACCCCGGCTACGATCCTGGTCGCGTCCGTCGTAGAGACATCACTCATCTTCTGGACGCCTATGGCCAGGACATGCTCGCTTCGCCCCGATGCCACCTCAAGATAGGCATTTTCGAATGCCGACGCCCCCGACGAGGAAGCTGTATCGATCAGGACGGAGCGTGCACCGGAGAGCCCCAGAATGCCGGCCACCTTGGCGGCAAGGTTATCAACACCCGAGAAGGCGGAAGGGTTCTGGCTTCCCACCACAACGGCCTCTATCTCACGCTGCCGAATTGGACTCTCCTTGAATATCTCGCCGGTTTTTTCCGCCAGATCCAGAAACGAGAGCGCCTCACGCTCCTTTCCGTTGTACCGTCCGACGGGGACCATAAAGGACGCGGCTACATAAACCTTCCTGGACTCAAATCTGCTGTTCATGAAATCCTCCCTCGCTTGCTGCCCCTATTGTAATTGACGCGACACCACCGGACAAGCGGGATCTAAAAAAAGGCTCATTACGTCAGATCAACCGTCACCCCGGAAAGGCAAAAACCCCTTGTCACGCCATGCCCCGTCTGCTATGAATGGAAAACTTCGAGAAAAATTTTGGAGCCTCTATGATCGACAAGATGAAAAACATCGTGGTCTTCGTTAAGGATTTCGAAGCCGCCAAACACTTCTACAAAGAAGTTCTTCAACTGCCCCTCGTCCAGGAATCGATGGCCATCATGGAGTTCTTCCCCGGCCCCACGACTCTCGGCATAGCCATGGCAATGCACGAGGCGGCGATGCCGCTCGTCGGAAGGCATACCGGAATTACCCTAACCGTGAAGGATATCGACGAATACTGCCGCCGCCTCTCGGAAGCAGGAGTGGAGTTCGCCGAACCTCTCGAAAAGACACCATGGGGGAAAATGGCGGTGGTAAAGGACCCGGACGGCAACCAGTTCGCTCTGGTCGAGGGGTAGCAGGATGAAGCCTCTTCTCGGCATCATCGACAGGGAACTTCTCGACGGCGTAACCCGGAAGGCCCGCCAGTCGCCACGCCTTCGCATGAATCACAACTTCCACCCTTCCGACGATTTCTGCAGCCATCGGTTCCTCAATGCGATCGAGCCCGGTTCATACATCCGTCCGCACCGGCACCTCGACCCGACAAAGGATGAATCGATCATCGTGGTGCGTGGGCAGGTCGGCGTCATCCAGTTTGACGAAGATGGAGCTATCGTGATGACGAAAGTAATGGTTGCCGGTGGAGATATCGTCGGGGTCGACATCCCTCACGGCACATTTCACACCTTCGTAAGCCTCGCTGAAGGTTCGGTCTTTTTCGAGGCGAAAGCAGGCCCTTTCCGTCCCATCGCGGAGGCGGAAAAGGCTCCATGGAGCCCTGTGGAAGGAAGCGCAGACGCCTCCTCCTATCTTTCATCGCTTTCCGCCATGTTTTGATTTCCTCCGTTCGCACGCACAGAGAATGATCTTGAAGAAGCGGATACTCCACCTCCCGGCCTGGCTGCTCATTTTTGTTGCGGCTTCCACAGTATGGGCTGCACCATCACCGCGTCCTTTCGCCGGCATCGGCATCCTCACAATTTCGCCCCTCAACCCCGCCCGTGCCGGAGATCCACCAGGCATTCCCATATACCAGGAACCCGGTGTCGCCCGCCTCGTCACCGCCACACCGACCGATATTCCCAACCTCGCACCTGCGGTACAGAACAGGGGGGATACCGTCCATGTAGCCGTCAACGAAAAGCGAGGGGACTGGCTCAATATCCATTATGACGATGCGGGACGTACAGGATGGATATTTTTCGAGCGCTCCTGGACCTTCATTACTTGGCCGGAGTTCCTCAAGGGACGAGCCATAACGGTTCTCCCGGGGCTGAGGAAAAATTACTACTCGCTCCTCGACCGCAATGCGGACACAGGTCATGTCGGAGCAGTGATCAACAGCACGATCCCGCTTCGGGTCGTGAAGGTTACGGACGACTGGTGCTACGTTATCACTGTCAGAGAAGGGTCGGGATGGCTCCGCTGGCGTGACCGGGACGGGCGCTTCCTGATCAGCGTCAACCCTCAATTCGACCCACAAAAGCATTGACTTCACATCTATGCTGTGTTATTCGACTTCCCATGAAAACCCGTATGATCGCAATCCAGGCACGAGCTATCAGCGCAGCGGCGTTTCACGCCGCAGGCTTGCCCTCTGCCTGAGAGTTGCACCTTTTGGATTGTAACCGGCCGTGGGTCCCCCCCACGGCCTTTTTCTTTTTCAGGATCACTGACTCAGTACTTGATTTAAATAACAGAGGAGAAAGAAGATGCGAAATGAACTGGTAATGCCTGGTGCCGGCGAGCTGACGTACGAAATCCGCAATATCGTCAACGTAGCGGAAAAGCTGCAGAAGCATGGAGTGAAAATAAACTGGGAGAACATCGGCGATCCTATCGTCAAAGGGGAAGTGATTCCCCAATGGATGAAGGAAATCGTGGCAAAGGAGGCTGTCAGCAACGACACCTATGGCTACTGCCATACCAGGGGGGTGCTGGAAACCCGCGAGTTCATATGTGATATGACCAACAGCCGCGGCGGTGCCCGCATAACCCCTGACGACATCATCTTCTTCAACGGGCTTGGGGACGCCATCGCCAAGGTCTACGGCAACCTCCGCCATGAAACCCGCATCCTGATGCCCTCACCGACCTACACGACCCATACCCTCGGCGAGTCTGGGCATGCCCTCGCCGCTCCCATCTGCTATCGGCTCAAGGCCGAGGACAACTGGTATCCCGACCTGGAGGACCTGTGCAACCACGTGAAGTACAATCCGCAGATCTCCGGAATCATGATCATCAACCCGGACAACCCGACAGGAATGGTGTATCCGGTTGAGACGTTGCGCCGTATTGTCGAGATCGCCAAGGAGTTCGACCTCTTCATCATCGCAGACGAGGTATATAACAACATCGTCTACAACGGCCAATCCACCGTACCCATTTCCGACGTCATCGGTGAGGTTCCCGCCATCGCCATGAAAGGAATATCGAAGGAATTCCCATGGCCCGGCTCCCGCTGCGGCTGGGTCGAAGTTTACAACTACGGTAAAGACATACGCTTCGACAAGTACATCAACTCGATCCTCACGTCGAAAATGAATGAAGTATGCTCGACAACTCTTCCACAGAAGACCATTCCGGCAATCATGTCACACCCGGAATACCCGGTCTATCTGGCGGAGCGAATCTCCCGCTACGAGCGGATGAGCAACATCACCTATGATTACCTGAAGGAGGTCCCAGGGCTCCTCGTCAACCGCACCAACGGGGCTTTCTATATGGCCGTCGCCTTCCGGGAAGGGCTTCTTAACAGTCGGCAGAGCTTGCCCATCGGCAACCCAGAAGTCAAGGAACTGGTCGAAGGCCTAGTCAATGCCGCGGGGACCTCTCCTGATAAGCGGTTCGTTTACTACGTCCTTGCCCACACCGGCATATGCGCCGTCCCCCTCTCCTCCTTCGCGACCCATCACCAGGGTTTCAGGGTAACCCTGCTGGAAAAGGATGAGCGGGAATGCGAGCGGATCTATAAAACACTCGCAGCCAAGATCAATGAGTACCTGAATTCGTAACAGCAATACCCACTGATGTTTCAAGCTAATAACAAAAAAGCTCCCTTTCGGGAGCTTTTTTTGTTGGCAAAAATGAACGATTTTTTATATAGTTGCGCAGCACACAGAAATGTGTTAGTACATTTGCGAAGCTGGAACTAACAATGTTTTAATTCACGCACAAAGGAAGGTCATGGATACCTCATCTGAAGTGCAAAGCAAAACTGCCCCCCCACCTCCTGATCGGCCAGAAGATAGAGGGAAGAAGATCAGCAAAAAATATCTGGTCAACAAACTTAATTATATAAATTTCCAAAATCAGACCATAAACGTAGTTTTCAAACATTCCCTGTACAAAAACTCCATCACCATCCCGGCAACACCTCTTCCGTGCGGCAGCAACGAACTTCATTGTGCTTGGGCACCCGGGGGCGAGCCTGCATCTTTACAAAATTTCGAGTTCAGCAACTTATGTGTGGCTGACGGGCAAAAGCTTATTGTAGTCAGTGCCGAAGTAATCAAACAGAGCAGAAATGGAATCAGTTTCCTCCTGCCGGAAACGTCATTTTCTGTTAATCAGCGGCGCACCTATCGCCACTACTGCAAAAATGTACAGGCACAGCTCATCCAGAATGGCGTGGTTTTTCAGGGGTGGCTACTAGATTTCAGTGGAGCCTCTTTCAAGGTCGAATTGTTCTCTACACCTCCTCAGTCGCTGCACTGGATTAATGTAGATCAACCAGTTAATATACTCTTCCTGTGTAACAGCCAGGTTGTATATTCAGGTGAGTGTGCAATCAAGAAACACTCTGGGACTCCTAGAACAAAAACGTTTGTATTAACACCGCTCCACTCCAGGATACAGCGATTCAGCTCCAGGGAGACACGAAGCACTAGACACAGGCTGGTGCCTTCACCACGACTACACTTCAAACATCCGCTAACCAACACGCTCCTTAATCTGGAAATTTTTGATGTATCCGGTTCAGGTTTTTCTGTTGATGAAAGTCTGGAAAAGACAGTGCTGTTGCCAGGGCTAATCCTGACTAATGCTGAGTTCTGTCTTTCTGGGAGCTTTAATGTCATCTGCACTGTACAGGTTGTCCATAAAAGCTTGCAGAATACCGCCGAACAAACTGTAGCCAGAAGCGGACTTTCAATCCTTGATATTGATCCGAACGACCATGTAAAGATTCTCGGACTTGTACAGCAGGTAAAGGATAAAGATTCATATGTCTGCAACAAGGTCACCGCTCATCAACTTTGGAATTTTTTCTTCGATACCGGCTTTATTTATCCTGAAAAATACCTCAACCTGGAAAAGCATAAAGAGAAGCTGAAGAATACATTGGAAAAGCTGTATGAGGGCGATCTACCCTTTGCCAGACACTTTGTCTATCAACAGGATGATAGAATAGACGGTCATATGTCGATGCTGCGATTCTATAACAAGACATGGCTTATTCATCATCATGCGTCAAGAAAAAATGAACACTTTAACGCAGGCCTTGACGTCCTTAACAGTCTGAGCCGCTCCATCATTGATTGTCATACGATTTTCTCTGCCCACATGAATTACCTGGCATGCTACTACCGCCCGGACAACAAATTCCCGAACAGGATCTTTGGGGGGGTAGCTAAATACATCAATGACAGAACTGCATGCTCTGTCGATACTTTTGCTTACTTGAAGATGAAAGCTCTCTCCTGCATCACCTGGGGGACGGACAAACCCGGATGGATAGTTGGAAAACTGGGCGATGAGGAGCTAAAGGAATTTAAATATTTTTACGATAGCGCTTCAGGTGGGCTACTGATTCCTGCATTCGATTTGGACAACCCCGTAACGGACAAGGAACCGGTATCGGAAGCATTTGAAAAAGCAGGGTTGAGGCGGGAGCGTCATTTTTATTCGATTAAAAAAAATGGCTCTGTTAAAGCTGTAATCATTTTGACAGTATCCGAATTGGGCTTGAACCTGTCGGATCTTACCAACTGCCTCAAAGTATTTGTGACTGACTGTGAATCTCTTCCCATCACGATACTGCACGCCACGCTGCTGATGGTTGTCACCAAACATTCCTGCAAGGAGGCTCCGATACTGATTTACCCTGCCTCATATGCAGTTGATAACCAGCTTGCTTACGAGAAGCTATACAACCTGTTCATTATCGACACGGCTTACTCTGACCCATACTTCAAATATCTGAAGAACTTCTTCAGGTTCAGCAACTACAAACAGAATGAAATACATTAACAACGGCATGCAGCTATACAACAGCAGAATAATTGACAACTACATTAAGTTGATCAAAAGGAACTATAGTTACATCAACATCTCAGAATTGCTCAAGCATGCAAAGATGGAGGCCTATGAAATAGCAGATCAAGGGCACTGGTTTACACAGGAACAGGTAGATTTGTTTCACGACAAACTCGCCCAGGCAACAGGCAACAGCAACATTGCACGAGAAGCAGGAAGACACGCAGCATCTCCTGACGCCAGCGGCGTTATGCGGCAATATTTTCTCGGACTGGTGGGACCGGCTAAGGCGTTTGAAATGCTGGGTAACGGGGCGAAAAACTTTACAAGGTCGTCACACTATGAATCAAGAGTTATCTCATCAAACAAAGTTGAAATTACTGTTACACCAAATCTGGGTATAAAGGAAAAACCATTTCAGTGTGAAAATCGCCTGGGAACATTCGAAGCAATACTAATGTTATTCAATTATAATGCATCAAAAATAGAGCATACCGAGTGCATGTTCAATGGATCTTCGCACTGTAAATACGTATTCACCTGGGACAAATCCCCTGTTGCCTTCTGGAATCGATTGACATTTGCTTCGATTGCTCTTGTTTTCATCTCAACAATAATTGCACTTGTTATAGATCCCTCCTTCGGAATAAGTATCGTAGGTCCAGCGAGCTTGGTTTTTTCCCTGTGCATGATCCTGATAACGAAACATTTTTCTTACAAAGAAGTACAAGCTGGCTTGAACAACCTACGTGACTCAACGGATAAACTTCTTGAACAAATAAATATAAATTATAATAACGCCTTGCTCTCGAATGAAATAGGCCAAGCTCTTAGTACCCAGACAAGCATAGACAAGATCCTTTCAGATATCATACAAGTCCTGGAAAACCGGCTAGACTATGACAGAGGCCTCATACTTCTTGCCAATCACGACAAAACAAAACTTATGTTTCAAACCGGCTTTGGTTACAACAAAAAGTTCATGAGTCTCCTTCAAAAAACAACTTTCCACCTGGACCGTCCCGAATCAACGGGTGTGTTCATCGTAGCTTTCCGAGAAAAGAAACCTTTCCTCATCAACAATGTAGACGACCTGGAAGGCACCTTGTCCTTGCGAAGCCTGGCATATGCAAAAAAACTGGGCTCAAAGTCCTTTATATGCTGTCCCATCATCTGTGAAGACGAACCGATTGGAATACTCGCTGTCGACAACCTGAAATCGAAGCGCCCATTATTGCAGAGCGACATGAGCCAGCTGATGGGAATCGCACCTATGATCGGAATCAGCATTCGGAATGCTCAACTTATCGAAAGCAAGACACGTCAGTTCAGATCCCTTCTTCAAGTCTTGGCAGCAAGCATTGACGCACGAGACTCGTTAACTGCAGGCCATTCAACCGCTGTCACAGAATATGCCCTTGGCATCTGCGATGAGTTGGCCATTCCGAGGGATTATCGCGAAACAGTGAGAGTCGCTGCATTATTGCATGATTACGGCAAGATAGGCATTCCTGATTCGATTTTGAAGAAAGAGGGGAAGCTGACCAGCGAAGAGTTTGACATCGTAAAAACTCATTCCTCCAAGACACGCGAAATTCTCGAGCAGATAAATTTTGAAGGTATGCTGCAAAAGGTACCCGAAATAGCTGGCTCTCATCATGAGAAAATCGATGGGAGCGGCTATCCCCTTGGCCTTAAAGGGAACGAGATCCCTCTGGGAGCAAAAATCATTGCAGTAGCAGATTTCTTTGAAGCAATTACTTCCAAACGTCACTACAGAGAACCCATGCCGCTGGACGAAGCCTTAGCGCTATTGGAAGGCGAAAGTGGAGAAAGATTTGAAAGAAAGATAGTAAACGCTTTTATTAGTTACTACAAAAGGCATTATGGATCTCACTCCCTCCATAACTTGGGACGCATCAATTCCTGAATTACCTTATACCTCTACAACATATAATCGGTGAATAGGTGAACCTTCTGGGATCTGACAAAAATTTCATGTACTCCTCTACAAATTCCTCGTAACCATTCTCGTACCCCTCGAACTCGAAGCCGATTTTCCTTGAAACAACTTCCGCCTTCTTAAGCCAATTGAAAGCATCCGAATCTTTCAACTCTCCGAAAAGAACATGATGCCCAGCCACATCCACGTTCATTTCAGTAAATCCAAGATCGTACAGATACGAGTACAATTTTCTGCCTGCATAAGGATCAAAGTTGGCACTGGTTTCAAGCAACCTCATGGCAGAAGACACAGTTGACTCCAGCCTTTGACTTAATCCGTAATGGCTGAGACAGTTATGGTCAAGGTCAATAAGACATAGTATCCCGCCCTTGTTAAGCAAAGAGCTTATGTTTTTCACAATTTCAAAGCTGTTTTCCCGGTAGTACTCAAGAAGAAATCTCACCCACACAAAGTCAAATTTTCCAAACGATTCAAGTGAATTACGCGCGTCGGCACACTCAAACTTCAACGTAGGATGAGAATAATTTTCCTTGGCAAACCTGATCCTCTGTGCTCCAATGTCAATCCCTATTGACTCTTCATTGGGTTGAGCAATTTGGTGAAGCCTGAAAGTTGTTTTCCCTGAACCGCAACCAATGTCTGCGACTCTCATACCAGGCTTCAATCCGGCCCATATGGCCTGCTTTTCCACGACCTGCGGATCGGTCTTGAAATCGAGCCTTATAACTTCTTCATCATTTTCCATCAGATAGTCGTTGGTTTTCAATATTGTCCCTGAACCTTTCTCAGTTTTCTTTTCAAGTGGAAGAACAACTTACTGTCGCTGCTAAAGAACAATCCTGCATTGCCGAAGACAGATACACGTTTCTTATACAACAGGAGTGGGCGAAATGAAAAGGAACCTGAAGAGGTTGGGACCCGCACTCATAATGTTCATCGCAGGAACAACGACAGCCCACGGTTCCGGTTTTGCAATTTTCACTCAGGGTGCTTCCGCACTTGGAAAAGGAAATGCAGCAGTTGCACATGCTGATGATCCCTCTGCCATATTTTACAATCCAGCGCTCATAAACAAGCTCAAGGGCACGCAAATATCCATCGGCACCACCGCCCTCATATCATCACGCCGGTTCAAAAGTAGTGAGACCGGCCGAATAACCGAATCCGAAAAAACTTTCTTCCCTTCAACACTTTATGTAACCCACGCGGTCAACAATGAACTCAGCGCGGGCCTGGGGGTATTCAGCCCCTTCGGGCTCGGCACCGACTGGGACGGCAATTGGGAAGGCCGGTTCATTTCGACTGTATCTGAAATGCAGACCTTTACAATCAATCCCGTTGTATCTTACCGCGTGTTGCCGAATGTTTCAGTAGCGGCGGGACCAGATTTTCTGTTTCTCGATGCGACCCTGGAAAAAAAGGTAAAGCTTTCGCCTCTTCCGGACGCATCCCAAAAATTTGAAGGTGATGGAACAGGTATCGGTTACAATATCGGCATTTCGTACGATGTGACACCTGACATTTCACTTGGCGCATCTTACCGCAGCGAAATAGAAGTAGATGTCGAAGGAGATGCCTCATTTCTGGTACCCGCCGGTGTTCCCCAGATAGTTGCCGCACAACTGGCAAATTCGCGGGGGACTACCTCATTCACACTGCCTCGGCAGGTCCAGGGTGGCATCAGCTACCGAGGGATCCCTGCCCTTCAACTAGAAGCAGGTATAAGGTGGGAAGGCTGGTCCTCATTCAAGCAACTACAGGTACTTCTACACGACGGGAGGTCAATGACTACAATCAGGAACTGGAAAGACACCTTTTCCTATAACATCGGAGGGAGGTACCAGTTGAGCGAGAGGACTGCCCTGCTTGCCGGATACCTTTATGGAGGAACTCCGGTCCCCGAAGACACATTCGACCCATCCATTCCCGACGCTCCAACACATGTTTTCAGTGCGGGAACGGATCTGGACTACAACAAATTCAAAATCAGCCTTGCCTATGCATATCAGATGCTGGAGGGCAGAAACAAGAACAACTCCATAGGAGATGCTGCCCCCCCCACCCCAACGAGTGCTGTCGATCGCGCCAACGGGAAGTATGAGACCGGACTTCACATGCTGGCTGTCAATGCAGTCTTTCGCTTTTAACCGAGCATCTCAATCGTCCGCCACGATCTTCACTGCCACCTTCCGCTGCCTCGGCCCATCAAACTCGCAGAAATAGACCGCCTGCCACGTGCCCAGGACCGGCTTCGAGCTCTCGATCAGGATATTTTGAGAGGTGCCCACCAGAGACGACTTGATGTGTGCGTCCGAATTGCCTTCCCGATGCGTGAAATAGGGGTCATGGGGTACAAGCTTATTCAGAAAGGCGACCATGTCCCGCTGCACCGCCGGGTCCGCTCCCTCGTTTATCGTGATCCCCGCGGTGGTATGGAGGACAAACAGATGGCAGACTCCGGAACGTACTCCGGAATTTCTGACGATTTCCTGAACCTGGGACGTTATATCGATCATTTCCGTTCTGGTACGGGTTTTCACGTCGATATACTTAATCATCCCCCACCTCCCGCTTATTAGTGTGGCGCGATCTTACCACAAGATTCCCGCGCTTCAAACCGTTATTTCATGAATAGTTACAGTGAGTTCGGTACGGTTTGAGGGTCCGTGCATCTGTGATATAGTTGAATGCACCTGGAGTTGTATCGCGGAAATTACGAGGGAATACCATGCCCGTACCGCAACAGATACGGAAGATTTCTGAAACCGTATGGGACCTGCCCCCTACATACAAGCAGGGGATGCTCGTTCCGGCCCGCATATTTGCGACCCAGAAGCTGCTGAACGCTTTGGATGCGGGAGTCTTCGAGCAGATCAGCAACGTCGCCTGCCTCCCCGGCATCGTCAACCATGCCTACTGCATGCCGGACGGCCATTGGGGATACGGCTTCCCTATCGGCGGAGCTGCGGCCATGGATCCGGAACATGGGGTGATCTCCCCCGGCGGAATAGGGTTCGACATCAACTGCGGGATGAGGCTCGTCCTCACTAACCTTACTTACGATGAAGTGAGGCCGCACCTGGAGCGGCTCGTGGATCGTCTTTTCCGGCGCGTACCGGCGGGAGTCGGAAGCCACGGTTTCGTCAGGATATCCCAGGACGAGTTTCGCGAAGTAGCGGAGCAAGGTTCCCACTGGTGCATGCGCCACGGCTATGCATGGCAGTCCGATCTCGAAATGACCGAGGAGAGCGGCAGGTTTCCTGGAGCGGACGCCACCAGGGTCTCGGAAAAAGCCGTAGAAAGAGGTTACAATCAGCTCGGCACTCTCGGCTCGGGAAACCATTATCTGGAGATACAGGTTGCACGTCCCGAAAACGTTCTCGACCAGGAACTGGCGCGGTCATTCGGCATAGATCGCCCGAACCAGGTTGTAGTGATGTTCCATTGCGGCAGCCGCGGCTTCGGCCACCAGGTTGCCACCGACTACCTCTCCTCCTTTCTGGGCGTGATGGAGCGCAAATACGGGATAAAGATCATCGATCGAGAGTTGGCCTGCGCGCCCTTTCGCTCGCCGGAAGGGCAGGCCTATTTTTCTGCGATGAAGTGCGCCGTCAACATGGCCTTTGCCAATCGGCAGGTGATTCTTCATCGGGTAAGGGAAGTCTTCTCCGACATCTTCGGAAAGGACCCGACCGATCTGGGAATGGACATGGTCTACGACGTGGCCCACAACACCGCAAAACTGGAGCGGCACAAGGTGGACGGTAAAAAACGGGAGCTTCTCGTTCACCGAAAGGGCGCCACCCGTGCATTCGGACCCGGCATGGAGGGGTTGCCGGAACGATACCAGAAGACGGGGCAGCCGGTGATCATCGGCGGCAGCATGGAAACGGGGTCATACCTCTTGGCGGGGGTGCCGAGCGGCGATCAGAATTTCTACACCACCGCCCACGGCAGCGGCCGGACCATGAGCCGTCACCAGGCGAAAAAAATGCACCGGGGAGAAAAGCTGCAACGGGAGATGGCCGCGCGAGGGATATACGTACGGAGCGTGTCATGGGGAGGGCTCGCCGAAGAGGCAGGTTCTGCCTACAAGGACATCGATGAAGTGGTGGAGGCGACCGAACTCGCGGGTCTTAGCAAGCGGGTGGTCCGGCTCGTCCCGATCGGGAACGTAAAGGGGTGAAACATGCCGTACCGGTACCTGGAAGAGATAGCAACGGCCGACGCGGCATTCGAAGCATGGGGGAGTACTCCCGAGGAGATGTTCATCGCCGCTGCCGACGCGATGCTGAATGTCATGCTCGATGATCTTGACACGGTCCGGTTGGAGCGGGAAGTGAATTTCAATCTGGAAAATTCGGCCCTCGACCTCCTGCTTTTCGACTTTCTCAACGAGCTCGTCTTCCAGAAGGACTCGCGCCGACTGCTGCTGCGGGCGGAAAAAATCAGTTTCGGATCCTCACTTCTCTCCCTGCGCGCCGTAGCCCGAGGAGAAGAGATCGACTACGGAAGGCACAACCTGAGCGCCGACGTTAAGGCCGTCACCATGTACCGCTTCAAGGTCGAGCAGACGCCCGAGGGCTGGCGGGCCATGGTTGTTCTCGACATTTGAACTATCAGATGGAGGTATACCTACCTGCTTTTCACGCTATCACTTCCGGCGTGAACCCTCTCCGCATGGTGTTCTCCGTGATTACCCTCGGCACCATGAACTGCAGGAGGTAGTCGCTTCCTCCCGCCTTGGAACCGAGCCCCGACATCCCGAAGCCGCCGAAAGGCTGACGTCCGACTATGGCTCCGGTGATGGAACGGTTGATATAGAGGTTTCCAGCTCGGAATTCGGCCATTACTCGCTGAATCGTGGCCGGGCTGCGGGAATAGACGCCTCCTGTGAGTGCGAAATCCGTCCCGTTCGCCAGCCGCAACGCCTCGTCCAGATCCTTCGCCCTCATCACCGCCAGAACGGGTCCGAAAATCTCCTCTCTCAGGAGTCTCGATTCCGGCGGGAGGTCCAGTGCCAGCGTCGGTGGGACATACCACCCCGACTCCGGAACAGGCCCTCCCTGGATCACACGTCCCTCCTCCCGTGCCGTTTCGATATAGCCGAGGATTACATCACGGGGGCCCCCTTCGATGACCGGGCCCATGAAACAGGCAGGATCTTCGGCCGGCCCGACGGCTATGGTCCTGACAGCATCGGCAAGCCTTTGGACGAATCGATCATAGCACCCGGCAAGAACAATCACGCGGGAGCAGGCGGAACACTTCTGCCCCTGGTAGCTGAAGGCCGAGTGCACGACCCCCGCCACCGCCTGGTCCAGATCGGCATCCTCATCGACGATTATGGCATTCTTCCCCCCCATTTCGATGACGCAGTGCTTGACACTCCGTTGCCCATAAGCTTTCCTCCCCGCCAGCTCGACGATGTGAAGCCCCACCTCCCGTGAACCTGTAAAAGCAATGAAGTCTATGTCCGTGTGCGCTACCAGGTGGTCTCCCACCGCCTCCCCCTTCCCCGGAACGAACGAGAGCACCCCGTCGGGGAGCCCCGCCTCCCGGAAGAGGCGGAACATCTGCCAGCCATTCACGGGAGAGAGACTCGACGGCTTGTAGAGCACAGTGTTTCCCGTAACTAAAGCCGCAGCCGTCATCCCCACCGATATCGCCAGTGGGAAATTCCACGGAGCAATTACGAGGCCCACGCCGCGGGGTTGATAGTGATAGAGATTCTCCTCCCCCGGTGGGCAGATGAGCCGTCTCCTCCCCCCAAGCCTCAGCATCTCCCGGCCGTAGTACTCCAGGTAATCGATGGCCTCGATGACGTCGGCATCCGCCTCAGCCCAGTTCTTCCCCGTTTCCAGCACCTGCCAGGCCAGCAGCTCCAGCCGGTCACGCCTTGCAATAGCCGCGGCCCGAAACAGAACATCCGCCCGTTCCTGCGCACTTGCAGCACGCCATACAGCCTGGGCTTTTACGGCCGAGGCGACGGCACGATCGGCAAGCTCCCTGTCGATGCCGAAAACGGTGCCGACAATTTCATCCGGGTTGGAGGGGTTTCTGGATTCGATGGAATTTCCCGCAGGGTACTCCTTTCCGTCGATTACTACAGGATAGAGACTCCCAAGCTTCCCACGCACCCTCTGGACGGCTTCGCGGCACCCTCTGCGATTTTCCGGGAGAGAGAAGTCGAGGGGTGGCTCGTTCCGGAAACCCGGCTCCTCAGAGGAGACAACATGCTCCTCCCGCCGCCACGGTTCGGGTGGGGCAAGAAGCGCGTCACGATCCACGTTCTCCACGAAAGCCTGACGCAGAAATCCTTCGTTGGACGTGTTCTCCAGGAGCCGCCGCACCAGGTAAGCCATACCGGGAAGGAGCTCCCCTATCGGCACATATTCGCGCACCACCTGACCCATCTCCCGAAGGGCGCTCTTGACCGGCTCCGCCATGCCGTACAGCATCTGCACCTCGAATTCGCCCGACGGAACACTTACCCGCTCCGCCGTCGCAAGAACGAAGGCAAGGGTACGCACGTTATGGGTACCAAATGCCGAGGTAATGCAGTGACTGTTTCGAAGCATGAATTCGGCGCACCGTTCGAAATTCCAGTCCGTGTGAGTCTTCCTGGGGAATACCGGCGACGGCCACCCCTTCTGGGCCGCGTTTACCGTCTCGTATTCCCAGTATGCTCCTTTGACGAGACGGACTGTGACTTTCCGTCTCCCACTCTCAGCCCATTCCGCCAGCCGATAAAGGTCCTCTTCCGTCTCCTTCAGGTACGCCTGCAGAGCTATGCCCGCACCATTCCATCCGGCAAACTCCTCTTCGTCCAGCAGGGCGATAAAAGACTCAATTGTAATGTTCTTGAGGCTGAACATCTCCATGTCTAAATTTATAAAACCTCCGGCTTCCCGCACTTTGCGGAAAATCGGCCGGAGCCGCACCCTCACCTGCTCCACGCTCTCCTCGTAATTAAGGGGCCCGATCCGTGGAAACAGGGAACTCGCCTTCACCGACACATTGAGGTAAGGAAACAGATCCTCACGAAGAGGCGCCGGCGCATGCCGGTGACGAAGATCGGCAGCAAGGTGCTCTACCAGTTCAAGGTAAAGATCGGAGTATCGCGAGGACTCCTGTTCCGACAGCGCAGCCTCCCCAAGCAGATCTACCGTAAACGTCCTTCCCGTCTCCCGGAGGCGCTGCAACGTCTTTCCCGCAGATGCCGGGGTCTCTCCGGCAATGAACGTTCGTGCGAAAGACATGATGTTTCTGCGGAGAATGGCGGAT
This sequence comes from Geobacter sp. DSM 9736, assembly GCF_900187405.1. Taxonomy (NCBI): domain Bacteria; kingdom Pseudomonadati; phylum Thermodesulfobacteriota; class Desulfuromonadia; order Geobacterales; family Geobacteraceae; genus Geobacter; species Geobacter sp. DSM 9736. Next base: position 3,519,558 of record NZ_LT896716.1, on the reverse strand, counting down.
GTCACTCCCGAAGCGAGCCCGGATGAGGCACCGACCAGTAGCTGCTGTACAATGGGGGAAAGATGAGCTTCACCTGACAGAAAATACTCTCGCAGATGCCTCGTAATGAGTTCGCTACTTGTAAGGGTAGGGAAGGCATCGACGAAACGGAAGAGCTGCACCTTGAGATGCGGATCCTTCATGGCTAGGTGCATCAGCTCCCCTGCCCAACGGTGCCGGTCGAAAACCGCCGGCTGCTCCGCTTCCATCAAGCTGAAAATCTCCCGACCTTTTTCCACTACCGGATCGTTGGCATCCATGGCACCTCCCGTGCACCGAATGAACCGCAATTTCGATCTGCTCATTATATTATGATGCGGCAGCCGTTCAAGACATTCATGCAAAGATTTAGAATTGAAATTGCTTCATAAAAACCGTATTATCCCTCTGTGCCTGTGCACGCCGTACCTCTCCGCCAGGCCTCGGAGACCTCCAATGACCGATACGATCGACCCTGCGCAGATAACGCGGGGCCTGCGGAAAATCCGCTTGATGCGGAGGCTTCTCTTCTTCATCATCCTGGCCTTCGCCCCCCTTGTCTATTTTCTCACCATGTTCGATCTCGCCGAAGGAACGGTGATCATGAGCGGCATTATCTGGATTGCCGCCGGAATCATCCTCGAATTCGTCATCGGCTTCTCCCGATGTCCCGCCTGCCGAAAACATTTCCATGTCCGGGGAATGACCGGCAACTTCTTCACGAAGAAATGCATGAACTGCGACACTTCTCTGCACGGGGAAATCTGACACCCCGGCACTACCGCGAGGCAGTGCGACTTGCATGTCATGTAAATTCAGCTAACCTAAAACCTGTACTCTCTCGGGTTGCTGTCATGAAATGCAAGGAGCTCCGGAATGGATATAAATGCGGTCAAATCCGCCTATCGTCGATACGCTCCCGGTTACGACCTCTGCTTCGGTCCGATTCTTGACCAGGGACGCCGGAAGGCGGTAGCGAAGATGAACTGCCGACCGGGAGAAAGGGTGCTTGAGGTCGGCGTGGGAACGGGGCTTTCCCTTCCCCTCTACGAGTCCTCTGTGCAGGTGGTCGGGATCGACATATCACCGGAAATGCTGGAGCGCGCCGAAGTCCTCAGGGAGCGGCTCTGCCTGGGCAACGTAGCGGCCCTCAAGGAAATGGACGCTGAGCGAATGGCATTTCCCGCAGACAGTTTCGACAAGGTTGTCGCGATGTACGTGGTATCGGTAGCACCCGACCCGGTGCGCGTGGTGAACGAAATGCGCCGGGTTTGCAAGCCGGACGGCGAGCTGTTCATCGTCAACCACTTCCGGCACCCCAACCGTCTGATGGGCTTCATCGAGCGGCTCGTTTCCCCACTTTCCAACATGATCGGATTCAAGCCCGACTTCTCTCTCGACGAGTTTCTCCGCAAGACACAGCTCGACGTACTCGAGCGGATGCCGGTCAACTTCTTCGGTTACTGGACGATGTTGCGGGCGACAAACAGGAAGTAGGGGGCACCATCCCCTTATCCCCCACAACTGTTGGCTTTCGCAATGAAGCCGTGTATTATCGTGCGCAAAGTCCTACGGGCACCCAAGGAGATGCAATGAAGAAAGTCAACCTCTCACTGCTGGAAGTGTCGCTGCTGGCCGGGACCCGCGTCGCCCTCGGAGCGGGGGCCGGGCTGCTGCTTTCCGACAGCCTCGACAATCGACAGCGCCGGGCCTTAGGCTGGGGGCTTTTCATGGTTGGTGCCGCAACCACCATTCCCCTAGTTCGCAGGGTTCTCGGCCCTCCTCTTTCCGGTCTTCCTCCCGTTGTTGAAAAATAGTGTCTTTTATGGTCTAATCCACCGGTGGAAAAGAACGTATTTATAGCCGCCGGCTCCAATCAGGGGGATCGTGAACTGAACCTGTTACGGGCGGTGGCCGAGATCGGCAAGCTTCCGGGAACCAGGCTCACATCGCTCTCCTCCTTTTACGAAACTGAACCGGTCGGGCCGGTGGTTCAGGGGGACTTCTTCAACGCCGTCTTTCGTCTCGAAACGGAGATTTCTCCGGCACAACTCCTTGCGGAGCTGCAAAAAATCGAAACGGATGTTTTCCGGCGGCAGCGGACCGAACAGTGGGGGCCGCGCCCCATGGACCTGGACATCCTGTTCTACGGCTGCCTGACCATGAATGAACCCGATCTGGTCATCCCGCACCCCCGCCTGCATGAACGCCGGTTCGTCCTCGTGCCTCTTTCCGAAATCGCCCCCGACTTCGTCCACCCACTCTTCGGAAAAACGGTATCGGAGCTTCTTGCCGCGCTTCCCGACGGAGAGCGGGTAATGCGAATCTGACAGGAGAATCATTATGAAAATGCTGGTCTGGCTCGTACTGATCTACGTCGGCTTCCGGATCGTAAAGGGGTTCATTGCACAGCGCAAAGAGGACGCCCCGAAGGCAGAGCCTGAAGCCGAAGAGACGCGTAAAGATCCGGTATGCGGCATTTACGTCAGCCGGGACGACGCGGTCATAGGCAACCTCGAAGGAGAAAAGATCTACTTCTGCTCGATGGAATGCCTGCACAAGTTCCAGGAGCAGCTGCAGCACAAGAACGAAGCATCACACTAACACGGAGGAAGCATGAAGTTTTTTATCGACACTGCCGACGTCAAGGAAATCAGGGAAGCGCATGCGCTCGGCCTCGTGGACGGCGTCACCACCAATCCGTCCCTCATCGCCAAATCGGGGCGTAAGTTCGAAGACGTCATCAAGGAGATCACCGGCATCGTCGACGGTCCCATCTCCGCAGAAGTTGTCTCCCTTGACCATGACGGCATGATCCGGGAAGCAGAGGTGCTGGCGGTCATCCACCCCAACATCGTCATAAAACTGCCGATGACCCCGGAGGGGCTCAAGGCCACCAAAACCCTCCACAGCAGAGGGATCAGGACCAACGTCACCCTCATTTTCACGCCGATGCAGGCGCTTCTCGCCGCCAAAGCCGGCGCCACCTACGTCTCTCCCTTCGTCGGCCGGCTCGACGACATCTCCCAGGACGGCATGGGGATCATCGAGGAAATCCGCACCATCTTCGACAACTACGGTTACGAGACGGAAATCATCGTCGCCAGCGTACGGAACCCGATCCACGTGCTGAACAGCGCCCTCATCGGCGCCGACATCGCCACTATCCCCTTCAGCGTCATGATCCAGCTCGCCAAGCATCCGCTGACCGATGCAGGAATCAAGAAGTTCCTTGAAGACTGGGAGAAGGTGCCGAAGTAATCCAATTCCGCACTTCATATAAAAGATAAAGCCCCGGAGCTTGTGCTTCGGGGCTTTATCTTTATCTGCGGGTTCAGCTCAGGACGGGATCAGAGAGACTTCCTCCGGTGCCGCCACACATATACAGCGATCAAGACTACACTGAAGAGGATGACTCCTATGACCGCCTGGTGGGAGTATTTCATGATGAGGTCCTGGTTTTCTCCCAGGACATAACCGATCCATGCAAGGACGCTGCACCAGATGCCCGCGCCGAGCAGGGTATAGATGGAGAACTTGAAATGGTTCATTCGCGCAAGCCCCGCCGGAAGCGAGATAAGATGGCGCACCACCGGCAGCAGGCGACCGATGAACGTTGATATTTCCCCATGTTTATGGAAGAATGACTCCACCTTTGCAAACTTCTCAGCACTGATCCCCACATATTTTCCGTACTTGAGCACCAGCGGGCGGCCGAGGTACTGTGCCGCAAAGTAGTTGGCGTAGGCGCCGACCAGGCTCCCGACAGTGCCGCAGAGAATGGCGACCCAGATATTCATCTTCCCGTCGGCAGCCCAGTACCCGGCGGGGGGCATGACCAGTTCGCTTGGAACCGGGATGACGGAACTCTCCATCGCCATGAGCAGGAAAATGCCCGGGTAGCCAAACTTGAGAATGGTGGCGAGAAGCCACTCGATTGCCGTATGGAGCATAAAGACCTCGACGCGGGAAAGATTTAAGGACGAGGCGGCATTCTAATCAGAAGAGACCCAAAATTCCAGCAAAACCCGACAGCAGGTACAACGTGAATTTCCTGGACAGAGCAAGAAATGAAGTATTGGTCGGAGACGGCGCCATCGGCACCATGCTATACAGCAAGGGGGTAAGCCTCGACGCCAGCTTCGAACATTTGAATCTAGTGCGCCCCGAACTGGTAGAAGAGCTCCATCGTGAGTATCTGGAAGCGGGAGCGCAAGTCATCGAAACCAACACCTTCGGGGCGAACCGCACCAAACTCGGCCTTATCGGGCTTGAGAACAAGGTGGAGAAAATCAACCGGCGCGGTGCGGAACTCGCTCGACGCGCAGCCGACGCAGCAGGAAGAAGCGCATTCATCGCCGGTTCCGTCGGCCCCCTCGCCCGGCCGAAGGGGGAGGAGCAGGATCTTTCTCCGGACGACGTTCTGTCGGTATTCAGGGAACAATGCACCGCCCTTGCCAATGGAGGGGCCGATCTATTCATATTGGAGACATTCTCGGACCTGGAGCAGCTGAAACTTGCACTGACGGCAGCTCGGGAAACAGGTTTGCCTGCTGTCGCAAGCATGGCGTTTCTGGAAGGGGGAAGGACCGGCGGCGGCATTGAAGTGGAAAGAATGGCGACTGCACTCACTGAAGCCGGAGCCAGCCTCATCGGCGCCAACTGTGGTGCGGGTCCCCTCGAGGTACTGCGCAATCTTGAGCGGATGGCTGCAGTCACGGAAATTCCGCTTGCTGCGTATGCCAACAACGGCTTTCCTGAATATCGGGACGGGCGCTACATTTACCGGACCACCCCGGATTACTTCGCCGAGCGGGCTCTGGAGATGGCCTCCGCGGGTGCCAGACTTATCGGCGGCTGCTGCGGAACCACACCTGACCACATCCGGAGAATCGCCGAAAGGCTGAAGGGGGTGCGGCCGGGCCGTCGGGCTGTGGTGATTCAGGTTGCAGCACCGGAATCGCCCCGCGGGGCGGCGGAACCCTCCCGCGGCTTTCTTTCCGGATGGGGGAAGCAGCCGGTTGTAACCGTAGAACTCGATCCTCCGCGGGGGCTGGACTGCACCAAGGTCATCGCCGGAAGCAGGGCCCTGAAGGAGGCTGGCGCCGACGCCATAAACCTTGCCGAAAATCCCCTTGCGCGGGTGCGGATGGGGAACATCGCACTCGCCAGCCTCATCCAGCGCGAAGTGGGAATCGAAGTGATAGTACACATAACCTGCCGTGACAGAAACATCCTGGGCCTTCAGTCGGACCTCATGGGTGCGAGTCTCCTCGGCATCCGCTCCATTCTCGCCGTTACCGGCGATCCCGCCCGGCTCGGGGAGCATGCAGGTGCGACATCGGTGTTCGACCTCAACTCGTTCGGCCTCATCAAACTGCTTTCCGACATGAATGCAGGCGTGAACAGCCTCGGCAGCCCCATCGGCGCCGGCACCGGCTTCACCATCGGCGCCGCCTTCAACCCCAATACGCCCAGGATGGAAGTGCAGGCCGCGCGTCTTGCAAAAAAGGTGGCAAACGGCGCAGCCTTCGCCCAGACACAGCCCATCTACGACGGCAAACGGCTCGCGGAGATGCTCGCCCACACCGAGCCTCTCGGCATACCGGTGCTGCCGGGCATCCTGCCGCTCGTAAGCGAGCGCAACTGCGAGTACCTCCATAACGAGGTGCCGGGAATCATCATCCCGGATGAGGTGAGGCGACGGATGCGGGGCAAGGAGAAGGAGGCGGGGGTTCAGGAGGGTCTCAACATCGCCGCTGAGTTCATATCCGAAACTAAACACAGCGTTGGCGGCTTCTACCTCATCCCCCCTTTCGGCAAATGGGAAGTTGCAATCGAGCTGATCAGGATGATAAAGGGGAAGAAGTCGTGAACAGGGGATATATGGCATGCTGGCTTCTAGCACTCGCGTTGCTGGGGGGGTGTCAGACAATCTCTGCTCAGAAGGAGACGTGCGAGACGACGATACGCTCGTACAACAGAATGGTGCGCTGGCAGGAGCACGAAAGCGCGGAACGTGCGGTGGAAGAAGCGGCACGGGCCGAATACCGGCGGCGTCTCGGGGAAAAGGATCTCCGTATAGCAGACTATCGAATCAAAACTCTAACATGCGACACCGAACGCGGGGAAGCGGAAGCGACAGTAGAGTATGACTACTACGTCCTCCCATCGACGACGTTGAGAACGGTTCAGGACATTCAGAAATGGCGTTACCTGCCGAACGCAAAACAGGCAGAGTGGCGCATTCAAACCCCTCCCCCGGAATTTGGAAACTAAGCCCCCGCGCGCTCAAACTACCACCAACCGTGCAGCAACGACAGATTTGAGATAATGACAAGGCAGCGACCGAGGAGGCTCCGCAAGCGTACCCCGGGTACGTCGAGGAAGCCTCCGACCGAGCAACGCCGTCAGCGCTCAAATATGGCGTTGCCCATCATGATAAAGTGCAGTCAGCGCTGCCCAGAACCACCACCAACCTTTCAGCAACGTCAGATTTGAGATGATGACAAGGCAGCGACCGAGAAGGCTCCGCAGGCGTACCCAGGGTACGTCGAGGAAGCCTCCGACCGAGCAACGCCGTCAGCGCTCAAATATGGCGTTGCCCATCATGATAAAGTGCAGTCAGCGTGCCCAGAACCACCACCAACCTTTCAGCAACGTCAGATTTGAGATGATGACAAGGCAGCGACCGAGGAGGCTCCGCAGGCGTACCCAGGGTACGTCGAGGAAGCCTCCGACCGAGCAACGCCGTCAGCGCTCAAATATGGCGTTGCCCATCATGATAAAGTGCAGTCAGCGTGCCCAGAACCACCACCAACCTTTCAGCAACGTCAGATTTGAGATGATGACAAGGCAGCGACCGAGGAGGCTCCGCAGGCGTACCCAGGGTACGTCGAGGAAGCCTCCGACCGAGCAACGCCGTCAGCGCTCAAATGTGGCGTTGCCGCAACTAGAGGCCCATGTCCTCGTTGACCACCAGCACTCTCAGGTCAGTGCGCCGCGGCCGGCGGTCGATGATGGTGGTAATGCGGCAGATGCGGTCGGGCGAATCGCAGTCGCTGCAGAAACCTGTAGTGGCACATGGTGTCTTGAAGTTGAGGCGCCTGGCATTCGGGGGTGATGACCACTCCTTGACCCGCCGGATCGCCTCTTCCACCGAGCCATCCACCAGTTTGTTACGCCCGGCGACTACAATGACTTTTTTAGGCCCGAAGAACATCGATCCGACCCGGTTCCCGGAAGCATCGATGTTCACCAATATTCCGGAAAGGGTAAGGGCGTTGGTGCCGGTGAGAAAGAGATCGCTGGCAAGCTGGCGATGCATCATGGCAAGCCGTTCTTCCGGAGCGAGACCTGGAGCGCTGTGATTCAGCAATTCCTTCCCCATCCCCGCTATCCGTTCCGCCACCTGAAGGTCGGCCACCGACATTGAACCTCCAAAGCCGACGTTTCCGGCCTCCTCGGCCTCCCTCACAATGTAGTCGGCCGCCTCCTGCGCGGTTGCACAAAAAACGGCGGTAAAGCCGTTCTTCTCAAGGGCGGCCACCGCCTTGCGGCATTTCTGCTCGTACGTCCAGTCAACGAGTTCCTGGGTCAATGTCATCCTGCTTCCCTCCTATGGTTTATAAAAATTGAACCCCTGCGACGTTGCAGGGACGGAATATTTCCGTCAGATCGTCGCACCCGCAGGCAGACCAGGCGGAGGCGTAGCAGCGCTACGCCGACAATGGGATTGCCGAGGACGGCGGCGAGATGGCGGGAAGAGCTCGTCCCTATTTCAAAGCCAGGTGCATCTCTTCCAGTTTCTTTATCCTGTCTCGCAGCCGGGCCGCCTTTTCGAAATCCAGCTCCTTGGCTGCTGCCAGCATCTCTTTCCGCAGCTTCTTCACCGTCTTCGCCACATCCTGCACCGCGACGTACTCCTCAAGCGGCTCGGCAGCCAGGGGCAGTGCAGCATAATCCCGCTCCTCGATGGATTCGAGGATCGAGCGGATCCCCTTCTTCACCGTCTGCGGCGTGATGCCGTGCTCCTGATTATACGCGAGCTGGATCGCACGGCGGCGGGCGGTTTCATCGATACAGGCTCGCATCGAGTCGGTGACGGCATCCGCGTACATGATAACCCTTCCCGCAACGTTGCGCGCCGCCCGGCCGCAGGTCTGAATGAGGGAGCGGGCCGACCTGAGGAAACCCTCCTTATCCGCGTCGAGTATAGTAACCAGCGACACTTCGGGAATGTCAAGCCCCTCCCGAAGCAGGTTTATGCCCACGAGAACGTCAAATTCCCCCAGCCTCAGGTCACGGATGATCTGCATCCGCTGGATCGTGTCGATATCGGAATGAAGGTACTTCACCTTTATCCCCAGATCACGCAGATAATCCGTCAGATCTTCCGCCATCCGCTTGGTGAGCGTCGTCACGAGCACACGCTCCCCTTTACCTATCACCTCCCTGATCTCATGAAGCAGGTCGTCCACCTGCCCCGAGGCAGGTCGTACCTGTATCTCGGGATCAACAAGACCCGTCGGTCGGATAACCTGCTCGACAACCACCCCCTCAGCCATCCGTATCTCATAGTCGGCAGGCGTTGCGGAAACATAGACGGTCTGGTTAAGCTTTGATGTGAACTCTTTGAAATTGAGCGGCCTGTTGTCCAGTGCCGAGGGAAGACGGAACCCGTAGTTGACGAGCGTTTCCTTGCGGCTCCGGTCCCCACGGTACATTCCGCCCACCTGCGGAACGGTGATGTGCGATTCGTCGATGACGAGCACGAAATCATGCGGGAAGTAGTCGATGAGCGTATATGGTGGCTCCCCCGGGTTCCGGCCGTCAAAGAAGCGAGAGTAGTTCTCGATCCCCTGACAGAATCCCATCTCCTCCATCATCTCGATGTCGAAGAAAGTCCGCTGTTCGAGGCGCTGGGCTTCAAGGAGCATGTTCTGCCCCTGAAACCACCTGAGTCGCTCTCCCAGCTCCACCCTGATCTCCTCTACGGCACGCTCCATTGTTTCCCGGCTGGCTACGTAGTGTGAAGCGGGGTAGATGGCGCATTTGGTGAGCCGCTGCAGCACCTGCCCCCGCAGAGGGTCGATTTCGCTTATCGCATCGACGCTGTCTCCGAAAAAGTCGATTCGCAGTGCCCTTTCGTCGTCATGGGCCGGAAAGATCTCCACAATATCGCCACGGACGCGAAAGGTTCCACGGTGGAAATCGACATCATTCCGCTCGTACTGGATCTGGACGAGTTTTTTCAGCAGTTCGTCCCGTCCGTAATCTTCCCCCTGGTGGAAAAAGATGTGCATTTCCTGGTAGGAGGAGGGAGAACCGATCCCGTAGATGCAGGAAACGGAAGCCACTATGATCACGTCCCGCCTGGTGAGGAGGCTTCGTGTTGCAGAGTGGCGCAGTTTGTCGATCTCGTCGTTGATCGAGGAGTCCTTCTCTATGAAGGTATCTGTCGTCGGTATATACGCTTCAGGCTGGTAATAATCGTAGTACGACACGAAGTACTCGACGGCGTTATCGGGGAAAAGCTCCTTGAACTCCCCGTAGAGCTGCGCAGCCAGCGTTTTGTTGGGTGCCAGTATGAGGGTGGGGCGGTTGACCGCGGCAATGACGTTGGCCACAGTGAACGTCTTGCCCGAGCCGGTGACTCCTAACAGGACCTGGTCCCGGTCTCCGCGTTCAATTCCTGCCGTTAGTTCCCGAATCGCCTGCGGCTGGTCGCCGCGCGGCTCATACGTGCTGCTGATGCGAAACATATCCATGGTGGGTATCTTAGCACGGGGCGCCTCCTTTGCCTACGGGGAGAAACGGTCGTAAGGAGAGAATGCCGGCAAGGTAATGCGCCTTGATTTTTCACGGTGATGGTGCAATACTTGCTCAACATTCACGCGGAGGTAGCTTCATGTTCGGATTCGGTATGCCGGAATTGATCGTAATTCTCGTTATTGTGCTTGTTGTTTTTGGTGCGGGAAGACTCCCTGAAATAGGTGGAGCTCTCGGGAAGAGTATCAAGAATTTCAAGAGAGCATCGGAAGGGAAGGACGAAATCGACATCTCTCCAAAAAAAGATGACGAAGGCAAGAAGTAGGACTAAATGTTTCTGACAGACTGATCAAGCAAACAGGTTTGTTTCCGTATTTCCTCCACCATCCCCGGGACTAAAGGGTGAAAGTGAATACTGCACCCTTTCCCGGTTCCCCGGCAGCGTAAATCCTGCCCCCATGACGCTGAATAATCCGCTGTACCGTCGCTAGCCCTATCCCGTACCCGGTGAACTCCTGGTCGTCGTGGAGACGCTGGAATGTGTGGAACAACCGGCCGGCCTGCTTCATGTCGAAGCCGACACCGTTGTCCCGAACAAAGCAGGCAGTGCTTCCCTGATAATTGGTGCTGCCGAACTCGATCAGGGCACGCCGGCTTTTCCCCGTGTATTTCCAGGCGTTGCCCAAAAGGTTCTCCATTACCACCCTGAGCAGTTGCCCGTCCCCTTTGACACGGATATCCTCCGAAATCCTGAAATCGACGCAGCGCTCAGGCTCCTGCCGGTACAGGCCTGCCGCAATTTCCCGTGCCAGTTCGCTCAAATCGACCTGCTCCCGGTGGACGGGACGATTGGCAAGCTGCGAATACTGGAGCAGAATTTCAATCAGGTGATCCATCCGCTCCGTCTCCATGAGCAGATTCCGCAGTAACCCCAGTTCCTCGTCGCTGAACCGCTCCTCTCCGGAACCGAGAAGCAGGAGGCCCAGTTCTCTTACATTGGCCAGAGGAACTCGCAAATCATGGGAAACAGCATTACTGAAAGCCTCAAGTTCCCGGTTCGCATGCGCCAGATCCAGTGCCCGTTTTTCCAGTGACACGTTCAGCTCCCGTATCAGCTTGTTCTGCTCCGCGACCTGCTTTCTGAGATGAATGCCCACAGATGATTTCTCGATTGCCTCGAACAGCTTCCGGTAATCAATCGGCTTCAGCACATAATGGCTTATCCCGATTTCGATGGCATTGAGCAGATAGTTGGTTTCGCTGTAAGCTGTGACGGCAATGATCACCACATCCGGATTAATCTGCTTTATCTCCCCCGCCATCAGAATACCGTTCATTACCGGCATGTTGATGTCGGTGATGACGATGTCGGGACGATGCTGCATGTACAGTTCGAGGCCGGTCCTGCCGTTTTCTGCCGTGTAGAGCGTGTGCTGGGGGAATTTTCTTGGCAGCGTCTGGGCGACCAGTTCCCGGGTTACCGCGTCATCCTCCACGTACATGATGGATATCGATCCGGCTTCCTCCGTAACGACACTCATATCATACCTCTATCCTGAATTCAGCACCGTCACCGGTGTTGCGGACTGTGAGCCGCCCCCCCATATTTTTCTCGATGATGGTCTTAGAGATGAAGAGACCTACGCCCGTTCCTTTATCTGGGTCCTTGGTGGTGAAGTAGGGGTCGAATATCTTGTTCATGATTCCCTCGGGAATCCCTCCGGCATTATCCGTAACCGTTACGACGGATTTATGATTCTCCTTGAACAGACGCACCGCAACCCTTGGAGCCGGCACCCTGCGCTCTATCAATGCATCCCTAGCATTGCTGAGAATGTTGAGTAGCACCTGGGAGTACTCGTTCGGGTATCCGACGAGGGTCGAATCATCTTCCGCCGTTACCCGCAGATCGATATGCTGATCTTTATAGCTCCCCTCGATCAGTGAAACCGTCTTTGCCACCAGCTCGCGGACCTGGAAACTGATCTTTTCCTTATCCGGCTTGAAGAAGTAACGGAAGTCGTCTATGGTCTGGGACATGTGGAAAATCACCTGCATCGACTTGCGGATTGTCTCCTCCGCATGCTGCCGATCGAATCCACCCATGTCCCATGTGACCCCCAGCCCCTGCAGGTAGAGCCCGAGCGTGTTGAGCGGCTGACGCCACTGATGGGCGATGTTGCCGATCATCTCACCGATGGCTGCAAGCCTGCTCTGCTGCATGAGCATCTGCTCCCGCTCACGAAGAGCCTCCATTGCCTGCAGCCTGGCCGCCGTCTCACGCTGCAGCTCGATCTGGGCCTGACGGTGATTGTGCTCCCTCTTGAACCGGTCCAGCGCAAAAGAGATATCGGCGGCCATCTCCTGGATAAGCTCGATGAGTTGCGGGTCGAAGAAATTTCTCTCTCCTGCGTAGAGACTTAGAATCCCTACAACTTCACCATCCAGTTTCAACGCCACTGCGGCAGCAGAAAGCAGCCCGTATTGCTCCGCCTGCCGCTGCCACGGCACGGTCCTGGGATCGGAGAGAAAGTCGTTGGTGTAGTGATACCCGCCATGACGGATCGCCAGGCCCACCAGCCCCCTCCCCTCCGGCTCGTCGTAAGCCGTTACCCTTATCTGCTCCAGCAATTCCGATCCGAATCCGGCAGAAGCGACGGCGTTCACCCTCCCGGTCACAGGATCGTGGATTCCGATCCACGCCATCTGGAAGCCGCCATGGTCCACGGCGACCTGGCAGACGGCACTGAAGAGGGTTTCTCGGTCGCCTGAGCGGACGATAGCCTTGTTCGTCTCGCTGAGCACTGCGTAGAGATGGTTGAGGCGAAGGATCTTCTGTTCAGCAACCTTGCGTTCCGTCGTATCGGTATGGGAACCTGCGAGGCGGTGGGGGACTCCATCGGCGTCGCGAAGGCACGCCCCCCGGGTAAGAATCCAGCGATAGCTTCCATCGCGGTGTCGCAGGCGGTACTCGATCTGATAAAAAGGTATTTTCCCCGCAAGATAGGCGTCACGATGCTCCATGACCTTCTCAAAATCGTCCGGGTGGATACGGCTCTTCCAGGTGGAGGAATCATTGGGGAGTTCGCCGTCTTCATACCCAAGCATCCCTTTCCACCGCGGCGACAGATAGAGATCGCCCGTATTGAGGTCGGCGTCCCAGATCCCGTCGTTAGCTCCCTGAGCAGCGAGGGCGTAGCGTTCCTCGCTGTCCCGTAAGGCTTTTTCCGTTTCTCTGCGGCTGTAAATCTCCTTCTGCAGCGCATCAATAGTCTTTGCGAGCTGCTCGGTCCGCCGACTCACCCGCTTTTCAAGCTCATCATAGGCACGTTGCAACTCCTCCCTCGTCTGAAGGGGGCGGTGTTGCAGCGGTTTACCCTCACCGGTCCGGTCGGGTTCATGCCCAGTCCGTTCGGCAGACGTAACTGTATAAAGCCCTTCCCGAGGCAGCTGCGCCTCCTCGGCTTGAGAACTTCTATCGGAGAGGACTCGCCTCATTTCATCGATCAGCTCTGATCTGGACATTTTTTCGTAGTTCGGCTGAGAGGTCACAGGCACTTGCCTTTTCTTCACATACGGCAGTCGGAACGTGTTCTGGCCGGAAGGGGGAGGCAGCCGCCGTCACTGGGGGATGGAATAAGCTCGCGTGGAACCAACAAGGTTAAGTAATATAAATTAAACCTGCTAACAAGGGAAGGAAAAAATTCATGCGGCAAGGGATCGTTGCGTCGTTGTCTCCGACGCTGTAACAAGTTATGATACGCAGACCGAAAGGAGGTGTGTATGCTGAAGGTAGCAGCTGCGAGCCTGATGGTTGTGCTCGCTGTCTCTGCAGGTACCGTACTAGGGGAAGAAGCCTCTCCTCAGGCCGGAAATACTAAAGTGGAAGTGTCATCCCAGCAGCGGATGAAGGCGCTGATGGAACGGATCTTCTCCAACTCGACCAGCAGCAGGTCGAGGTTCGATCCCAGTCCCAACGCTTTTCTAGTAGAGGTAGTCCAGGGCTTGAAACCGGGGAGAGCGCTCGACGTAGGAATGGGCCAGGGTCGAAACGCCCTCTATCTCGCCGGGAAGGGTTGGGAGGTTACAGGATTCGATATTTCCCCTACAGGGATCCGGCAAGCACGGGAGCAGGCGCTAAAACTCGGCGTGAAGCTGCAGGCCCTGGAACGTACCGATGCCGATTTCGATTTCGGCATCGAAAAATGGGACATGATCGTTCTTTGTTACGTGGATTTCCGCCATCTGATGGAGCGGATTCGCAGCAGCCTCAAACCGGGGGGAGTCGTAGTCATCGAAACCTACCATCGTGATACGAGCATGTACCGGCCTATCCAAACGGAAAAGGCATTCTCCAACAACGAGCTTATCCTGATCTTTGGGAATTTCCGTATTCTGCGTTACGAAGATGTGCCCGCACGTCCCGATTGGAACTTCACGGGAGAAGAAAAACACCGGGTCGTGAGGTTGCTGGCACAAAAGCCTGATCCCTCCGCCCCCGTCAGCTGCTTTCATAACGGCAAGGCCTTTGCTGAAAAGGCCGAGGTGTGTGACGGAGAGAAAAAGCTTGTCTGCAGCAGGACCGGCTGGCAACGCAAGGGGAACTGCAAGTGAACGGAGGGCTAGGCTGGTGAACAACGATGTCATCGGCATAGCAGCCGCTCTGCTGTCCGCTGCGGCATGGGCGGCCGGCGCCATACTTTACCAGAAGTTCGGACGACACATATCCTCGGCTGGAATGAATCTGACAAAAGGAGTCATCAACCTTCTCCTTCTCTCCATTGTGGTTCTTCTTTCCGGCTACCAGTCTATGGACCCGGTCTCGTTTTCGTTATTAGGAATAAGTGGGATTCTGGGAATAGCGATCGGAGACACTCTGTTCTTCGAGGCACTCCAGAAGGTCGGCGCCCCCGTGCTCGTACTTCTCTCGCTCCTGGGCCAAGTGCTCACGGTCCTTTTCGCCGTAGCCTTTCTAGGCGAACAGCTGACTCCGCTGATGTGGAGCGGGGTCTTCCTCGTTGCAGGCGGCATCACCTTCGTCGTCTTCACCAGGATCTCGGGCAGTTCGGAAAAACGGACAACCAGGGCAGGTTTTATCTGCGGGCTAGGCGCCGTCCTCTGCATGTCTGCGTCGGTCATTGTCGCAAAAAAGGGGCTGGCAGAGGTATCCGCTGTTCAGGGCACCTTCGTCAGAATGCTGTGGGGCACGATGGGTCTAGTCATATGGGGAGGGATCAGGGGCCGCCTCGGCGCCTGGGTTGCGCCTTTTCGGGAAGCGAGTACGATGAAGCACTTCTTCCTGCTCGTTTCTTTTATATCCTTCGGCGGGTTCTGGCTCTTCCATGTCGCGATAAAATACACCGAAGTCTCCGTGGCGAATACCCTCAGCTCTACGGAACCGCTCTTCGTCATCCCGCTGGCGGCAATCTTCCTAAAGGAACGAACTTCGGGAAAGGCGCTTGCCGGAACGCTCGTCGCGATGGCAGGTATTCTCCTCCTCTGCACCGGCTGATTGGTTCAGGCCGACGTCCGGTACTTGATGTAAGCCGCAACGTGGTCGTGAATGACTTTCCCTTTGGGGGTGAGACGTACATCGTACCCCTCTTCGTGGATGAGGCCAAGATCCAGCAGTGACGCCAGTTGCCCTCCCAAGGCCTCCCGCGCCGGGAGACCGAATTCCTCCCGAAACCCACGCCCGTCGAAAACCGTCCTGAGCCCCTCCGCAAGACGCTTTCGCATCATCTCCGGCCTGTCGAGTTCTATCACGTACTCCACAGCGGCACCTCCCTCCTTCGCACGCCGAAGGTATTCCACGGTCGAGGAAACATTGAATATCTGCCGATCCCCTGCGAGGGAGTAGGCGGAAGAGCCGAAACCGATGAGATTCCGGTCGGCGTTGTGCGGCTGGAACGGCTGGTAGAGATAACGCTTGTCCGGACTCTTTATAAAGTAATCCGAGTTGTCCTCTGCGTAGCCATGCTGGGGAAGGAAGCGCTGCGCCAGTAATCTCATCAGCAGCAGGCTGTGCTCGGACGGAAGCGCGGCCTCCCCCTGGGTAACCATACGATGCAGCCTGCTCGGCGGCCGCACCCGCAGCGAGAAGGTGGTGATCGAATCGGGCTGAAGGTCCACCGCCTGCCTCAGATCTTCGCACCACACCTCCGGCGTTTGACCCGGCAAGCCGTATATCAGATCGAGGTTCACCTTCTGAAAGCCGTGCCTTCTGAGCTTCGCAAAGCAGCGAACGATATCGTCTCCCGACTGTAGTCGCCCGTTTCTCGCGGCAACGTCACGCGAAAAGGATTGTACCCCTACGTTGATCCTGTTCACACCATGCCCGGCGAACATCAAGAGAAGTTGCTCCCCCTCCGGCGCAAGGACCGCCTGTGGCGTAGTCTCAATGGTGAATTCCAGGTTTTTTCCTATGTCAAACCGGCCCGACAGCATTCCGAGGAATCGCTCCATCAGTCTAGGAGAAAGAATTGTCGGAGTTCCGCCGCCGATATAGAAGATGTCCGGACGGAAATCAGGAATGTATTGCAGTTTTCCCTCAATTTCCGTCGTCATTGCCTCAATGTAGGTCTCGATCTGGTGCGCCGAATGGTTGCCGATCCTTTCGAAAGAGCAGTAGAGGCATTCGCTCCGGCAAAAGGGTATGTGGAAGTAGGCATTGTGGGCTGAGGTGCGGCGTATGGTGCTAAGATACTGGTAGGAGTCAATCTTGCGCGGAGTCTTGCTGAAGATGGTGTTGTGCCCGCAACCACCTGCAGGAGTGGCCGCCGGAAGAGAAATGGCGGACAAGATATCAGGATACTGCTGCTTCTCGAAATCTATAAGTGTCTGCCGGATCAGTTCTGCATCACGGTTCATCTGTTTCCTTCGTCCTGCTGGTGTAACTGCCTGGGCGAGCGGACCCGAAGAAGCCGGGGCGGATGGAGGAGTCCACCGCCCCGCCGTTCATTCCTTCAGCACGGGTGGACCGCCGTGCTGCCGACCACCTTCGGCCTTGAGTATCTCATTTTTTTCACGAGGATGTCACCTCCTCTCTTCGCCTCCGATATGGCGGAAAAATTGCGGAGCACATGACACCGAAGCATCATGAGCCCGGCACTGGATGGGCTCTAGGGGCAGGCCGAATCACTGCTGTTGTAAACAGGAGTCAAGGCACTTCGGACATTGCTGTACGAAGAGATGTCAGTTGCCTTGAAGGCCCTTACTTTGTATCTGTACGTCGTTGCCGGCTCGACCAGTGTATCGGTATATGTTGAGACGTTCCCAACCCTGTCGAGAAGCGTCCAATCCCCATTCCAGAGCTGTTTCCAGATCTCGAAGCCCTCAGGAGCATCGCAGGCGACCGGGATACAGCTGCCGGGATCGTAACTCCAGTCAAGCCGGATCATCTTCGAGTTCGAGGCTGACGCGGAGGTCAAAACGGGTCCCCCCACCGACTGGGTCTTGAGGCAGACTGTGGAACTGGCGTCCGAATTCCCGACGGTCGAATTCCAGGCCTTGAGCTGGTAACAGTAGGTCAGGTTCTCCGTCAAGCCCTGATCTGTAAAGAAGGTTGTGTTAGGGGCCTGCGCCTGGCAGCCGACTGTGGGAATGGGAGAGCCGCAGTAGGATGCCGCATAGGCGGCAGCGATATTGTTCACCTCGTTCCAAGGTCCATTGGAGCCTTCGGAGCGGAGAACGCGGTAGTTGGTGGCACCATACACGAACTGCCATTTCATCTCTATCGTTGCAGCGGTACTTCCGGTGAGGGCAAGCACCGGTGCACTCAGGAGCGTCATCGCCGATTGGACGTTGCTGAGAGAAGAGTAGCTTCCGGAAGCTGTTTTTGTAGATATGCGGAAGTAATAGATCGTTCCGGAGTTGAGCCCCGTGTTTGTATAGCTGGTAGCCCCCTGAACCGGATTCGCTATTACTGTCCAGGTTGCATTGTCAATGCTCCGCTCCAGTTTGTAGCCGTAGTTACCCGATACATCATTCCAGGAAAGGCTCAGCTGCGATGTAGTCGCTCCCGTAGGCGCATTGAGAAGGGGTGCGGAAGGAACGAGCGTCGCCGCGCTCTGAACGGCGCTCGGTGCGGAGATGTTGGACCCGTTGACGGTGAATACCCGGTAATAGTATACCTGCCCGGCGGTAAGGCCCGTATCCGTATGCCCCGTCGAACCGGCAGCTTTTATAGTAAGGAGGTTAAATGTAACCCCATCGGTACTGCGCTCCACCCGGTAGTCCGTGTTGCCAGGCACCGCGCTCCAGCTGAGGGTAAGGGACGACTGGGTAATCCCGCTGAGAGCACTGAGGGTCGGCGGAGGAAGATAGGTGGTCGCCGCGCTCCAGTCAGAGGTTCCGCTGTTGTATGCCCTGATCTGGAAGCAGTACGCACTGTTCGTATTGAGGCTGCCTATCTGGTAGGAAGTGAGGTTCATGGCGACAGCGGGAGTAGTCGAGACCCCCGTGGCCCAACTCTCGGAAGCACAGTCAGCGGCGGAACGTGCCTTGTACCGAATGCTGTAGTTGGTCTCGCCATATACGTTACTCCAGTTCATCGTTATCTGAGTCGCTGAATTGCCGGTAGCTCTAAAGTTCGACGGTATGGCCGGTATGGTAGTTGCGAATTTCCCGCCATCGCTTCCCCAACCGGTGTAGTTGCCTGAAATGTTTGCCCTTACCGAGTACTTGTATGTATATCCGGCGGAGACACCAGGATCGGGGTAACTCGTGCCGGTAGCCGATGTAGTGACCGTTGTCCAGGCACTCCAGTAGGAGGCATAGTAGGGATCGCCCGCCCTGTCAGGACGGTCGTAGTTCGTGAAGACGCTCCGCCTGACCTCGTAACTCGTCGCCCCGGAAACGGCTCCCCAGGTGGCGGTGGTAGACGACGTGGCGGTAACGGAACTAATCACCGGTCCGGTGGGGGGAGTCGTAATGGGCTGTTCAGCACTGTAGTCCGAGTAGACACCGTTCACGGCTCCTTTAGCCCTGATCCTGTAGGAGTAGAGGGTCTGTGGAGTCGTCGTGTCGGTATGGGAAGTTTTCCCCTGCGTGAGAGTGGTAAGGGTTGACCACGCGCCGGCGCCGACCTTCCGCTCGATGACATAACCGTTTTCGCCAGCAACGTCGTTCCACGTCAAGTTCACGGATGTATCCGATGGTGCTGTCGGGACATTGAGAATCGGTGCGGCCGGTACCGTCCAGCCCAATACGGCATTGCTTGCCGGTGAGGTGATACCCCCCGCTGTCCTGGCTACAACGTAGTACTGGTATGAGTATCCGGGAATGAGGCCGGACCGGGAGAAGGAGGTCACACCCTGACCGGTCGTGCCAACCTGAACGGCGGCTCCCCAGTTATAGGTGTAAGAGGAAACACAGTACGAAATATCACTGGATGACATATTCTGCGTACACGCCATCTCCCATACGGTGTAGCTGTCCTCCCCGGCCACATCGGTCCAGGAGAGATTGATCTGGGTGGTGGTCGTGCCGGCAGCAAGACTTACGGTCGGTGCCACCAGAACAGTGGTAGCGGACTGTACGAGGCTCGGCGTCGATGTACCCGCCGCGGAAGTCACCTTCAGCCTGTAATAATATGTCGTGGCCGGATTAAGCCCAGTATTGGAGTATGCCGTGGTACCCACGGCGGGAGTGGCGATCTGGGTCCAGTTCAGGTTATCGGTGCTTCGCTCCAGGATGTACCCGGTGATCCCGCTGACTGCAGGCCAGGAGAGATCGATCTTGGCGGCGGTGACTCCGCCGGGGGCATTCAGCACCGGCGCTATCTGCACTGTGCTCGTGAGGGAAGCGCCGGAATTGCTCAGGGCGCTGACGCGGTAATACCGTACGGCGCCGGCGGCAAGTCCGGTGTCATTATAGATTGTGGTATTGGCGGCAAGGTTCCCGCCGATCTGAGTCCAGCTGTTGTTGTCCGGACTCCGCTCCAGCTTGTAGCCGGTATTCCCCGCCACGTTGCTCCAGGTCACATCTACAGCCGTAGCTGAAACCAGCGACAGTGGACCCAGGACGGGAGCGACCGGAGTCGTCGTAGCACAGCTGATGAGTTTTCGGGAAGAGAAGCTCCCGCTGATAGCTGTTATGCGATAGCAGTAAGGGCTGTTTGCAACGAGGCCGGAATCCTGGAACATAGTCGTTCCCGCAGCAGGCATTGCTATCTGCGTCCAGATGCTCAGGTCGGTAACGGGGCCGGTCGTTCTTTCCAGGAGATAGCTTGCTCCGGAAGTGTTATCGCCCCAGGAAAGACCAATTTTGGAGGAATCTGCTTGGGCGGAAGCGGTAAAAGGAGCGGGAACCAGAAGATAATTGTTCACCTGCTTTATTACTGAATAATCGGCATTTCCGGAAGCGTTTCGTGAATATCCGGCAACGAAGGCCTCTCCCTTGTAGTTGACGGTTATGGAACTTGCTTCATCGATGTCATTGGCCGGACCGTTGTATGACGTGGCACCAAGAAGATTCCCCTCGTAATCGTATATCACGGAGATCATGTCGGAGCCGGCACCCGCTGCGGTGGTACCCGCAATATAGATATAGCCGGAGGAATCGACTTTCATGGCAACGGCGGCATCGTCCAAATCATCCCGCAGGAGAGTTCGACGCCAGAGAGTGTCGCCGCCGGAAGAATATCTGACGACGGTAATATCGCGGTCGCCTGAGGCAGTAAGAGTGGTGCCCGCAACGAGAATGGCGCCGTCTATTCGGTCGATCCCCACATCGGCACCGGCATCGTCGCCGCCGGCAACTCCATCGATTGCCCTCTCCCAGATCCTGCGGGCAGTGGGACTGGATCCGGAGTACTTGATGGTATAGATATCCCTGCTGAGCGTGGCCGTTGTAGCGCTGCCCGTGACGTAAACGTCTCCGTCGGCGTCGACGGCGATGGATGCTCCCCGGTTCGCGCCTCCGGCAACCACGCTGTACCTGTCGGCCCAGACAAGAGCACCGGTGGAGCCGTCATATTTGGCGGTGAACCAGAAATAGGTGTCGGAGTCGGGTGTCTTCTCGCTGATTCCGGTGACGTAGACGCTGCCGTCCGGAGCTACAGCCACGGCGCTCGGTATGTCGTCCCCTCCCCCGTCGAAAGGTGTGGCCGCCCACGCCGGAATTGCACCCCCCTGAACGTCGAATCCGGGATTTGCAGGGTACTTGATCACATAGACATCATCGTTGTTCGAAGCGTTCTTTCCGTAACCGATGATCACTACGTTGTTGGCGCCGTCCGCGGTCGTGGCGATTGCGGTGGCCCGGTCGTCGATGGCGCCTGGACCGTTATACTGGCCATGCCAGGTTTCGGGGGGACCGGCTGCAGGATACTTTATGGTGTAGATCGAATTTATGTTCCTCTGCGCAGGGGGGTAAAAGAGCTGGGAAACCCCGGAAACGATGACGTTGCCGTTGCTGTCCACCGCCAGGCATTTCGCCTCATCCATTTCACTGTCGGGATCGTCGTACTGATCACTCCAGATGATACTTCTGTCTCCCCGGTTGAGCTTGGCGGTGAAGTAGTCGAAGGTTCCCGTGTTGCGGTTGCTGTAGCCGGTGACGATAGGGTTGTTGTCCGCACCCACGGCTATGGCATTGGCATAGTCGTCGGTGTTGTCCGGATTGTTGTAGCTGAAGCTCCAGGCGGGTGCGGTGAATGTAACGAAGACCGTGAGTGCATGGGCTTCGTTGCTGTAGGAGGAGTCACCGGATGCTGCATTGTACGATCTGACCCGGTAGTAGTATGTATTATCGGGAGAAAGCCCGGTATCGGTGAATGAAGTCGCATTTGCGGAAGCGACCGTGATCTGGCTCCAGCTCCCCGTCTCGCCGAGCTTCCTCTCGATCTTGAATCCATCTTCGGTGGATGAGTTGTCGTACCATGCAAGCGCGATGCTGGTAGGGGAAACAGCAGTGGCCGTCAAGCCTGTGGCAGGATTGAGCACGCCTCTGTCGTACTTGAGTATTATGAAATCGAGATCGTTAGCCATGGAATCGGACCAGCCGGCGACGAGGACATCTCCGGAGGGTGAGATGCCGATACCAACGGGCCTGTCGTTCTTGTTGGCCGGAGCATTGTAGGCCTTCTGCCATAGCAGGTTGCCGGTATCACGCTTGTATTTTATCGTCCGGACATCATAGTTTCCGTCAGTCACAGTGTAACCGGTGACGAATACGTCTCCTGCGGGATCAACGACGATACCGGTCGCGACGGCCATATCCGTGTTACCGTTGCCCGAATCGTACAACTGCTGCCAGACCGTGGTTCCGGTCGCTCCTGCATATCTCGCGGAGAAAAAGTCGTTGGCACCCGTCAGGGTGTAAGTGTAGCCGGTGACGTAAACATCGCCTGCCGCATCGACAGCGAGCCCCAGCGGTTCCTCGTCGAGGCCTCCGTCGTAAGTCTTCTGCCACATTACGCTACCATTGGCCGCACTGTACTTGACGACATATATATCGAGATTGCTGCCGTTGGCGACAGAACCCACTGCAATTACATTCCCACTCCCGTCGAACCGGGCCTGGTTCCCTATGCACCCGTTGTTTGAGCCGCCCCCAGTGGAATAACGCTTCTCCCAAACCTTCACTCCGTCGAAACCGTATGAGATCGTCACCATGTCGTAGGAAGCAGCGTTCCATGATTTTCCCGTGACGACGACTCCGGCGACTCCGGCCGCAATGGCATTCACCTGATCCAGACCGTCTGCCGCTCCGTTGTATGAAACCGTCCAGAGAGGGGAATCTCCCGAGGGGCCGCCCGGTGCATATTTGAGCACCAGGATGTCGTCGTTTCCGGAGGAGTTCTGGGAGTTGGCCGCCACATATACGTTGTTGAGGCTGTCGGTCGTCACGGCGGTGCCGATGTCGCTGCCGTTGGCGGAGCCGTTCACGGTGTGCTGCCAGATGACGGCCCCGGTGGAGCCGTTGTATTTCATTGTGTGTATGTCCCGGTTGACACCGTTCCATACATACCCGGTCACAATGACGTCGTCGTTGCCGTCGACTGTGACGGCCAGTCCCCGGTCCTCGCCACCCGTCCTGTCCACCAGGGCGCGCCAGGAAATTCCGCTTCCGTCGGCCTTGAACTTGACGGTGTACATGTCGTCATTTATCCCGCCCGTCATGTTCTGATGCCCGGTCAGGACGACATTTCCCTGAGAGTCCGTAGCCGACAGCTTCGGTTCCTGTTTCCCCGGTTGGGAATCGGAGGTGAGCCACACAACGTCTCCACCGACTGCATGAGCCTGCACCTGAAGCCCCAGCAACAACGTCATCCCCAGGAACAGCCCCAGGAAAGTTCTGCAGGCGCGCCTTCTCCCCTGCAGTTCTCCACTTATGGCGTTTCCGCGTACAGTCCCCATGGAACCTTCTCCCTTGAACGGATTTGATTTAAGCATCACTCGGCCTCCTACCATGGGGTCTTGGTGTTCCAGCCGTTGTCGGGCCAGGTTCCGCCGGGATGGCAGTTGACGCCACTCTGGTCAATACCTCGGGGAAAGCTTCCGGAATGGGGCTCGTAATTCGCGTCCCAGTATTCAAATTTCCTCGGGCCGCCGGAACCGGGCTGGCCGCCGGAGACACCGCCGCCGCGGTGCTTAGTGTCGAGGCAGTTGGTGATCATGAGGCGCGGCAGCGCACTGGCGTGGGGAGTATGGCACTTGGAGCATGTATAGTTGTGCTGGATCGTGCCATTGGCGGTCTTCCATCCTTTGACTGATTCGTGGATGCGGTCCTGGCTCTTCCAGGTGTGGGTCACGCCGTCGGTCAGGTTGCTCTTGGCGTGGCATCGGAGACAGAGGCCGGCGAAAGTACTGTCGTCCTCACTCACTGCAAGGTTCCCGAAGGTCTGCTGATCGGTGCGAACGTTGGTGGTCGGATTGGAATCGGGAGCGCCGCTGGGCGGATTTTCCAGGCTCATCTTCGGCCCATCCTCACGATAGGGAGCCGTGAGCCAGGTCCCCTTGAGGAGGGGCACGGCATACTGCTGTTTTGTCCCCAGCGTCGGGCTCACCCCATGGGGATCATGACAAGGCGTACAGAGTCCGTTGATCCTGTTGTGGGCCGAGGTGGTATGGTTGAGGAATGAGGAAGCTTTCAGGTGGCCGCCCTTAGTCGACAGGCTCCCCTTCAATGGGAACCTCTGCTGCACAGCGGCGCCGGGGGACATGAACTTCGGCGCGTCGTAGTAACCCTTTATAGCTTCCGAGGCCCCGAAGGTGGACTGGTATCCCCAAGGCGTGGTCCCTGAGTTCTGGTTCAGGTGACAGTCGAAACACTGGCCTGCCCCGGCATTGTATGGGTTGAGCGAGCCCTGGGCGGTGTTGGCGGATGCCTTGTAGCTCATGGCGTATCCACCCTTTCCGGCCTGTGTCTCTTTAAGGTTCCCGCCGTTACGGGAGCCGTTGAAGGTAACGTAGCTGGAAGTCACCCCTACAAGCTTCGAGCCGTGTGAGCTATGACAGTCGAAGCACTGGACATTCTGGCTGCCGTTGCGGGTATTGGGAATGCCCGAATCGACGCCGTTGGCAATACTGAATCCGCCCGCATTCCCCACTGCATTCCCATGGGCAGAGAAAGACTTGGCAACCTTGTCCTTCTGGTTGGCATTCGGATACGTGGTGGAGTTGTACTTGCCCCATGCCGTGGTTCCGGTCTGGGAGTAGCGCGCGGCTACGCTCTGCCCGTCCCACGCGTACTGCCGCGGGGTCTTGCAGTCGCCGAAGGGCTGGGAGTTATTGTTGTCGTCGTTGTGGCAGCTGAGGCAGTGGTTGTTGAGTTTTGCTACCTCAGTCCGCTCGCCTGCAGTCCCGACCTTGCTGGCCATGAACTGTATGGCTGTCGTACTGTTCAGATAGGTGGGACGCGCACCCGGCTTCCATACCACAAGGTCCACCTTCGCGTTCTTCACTGTCGAATAGTTCTTGTAGTTGTACCCCTCGTGGTAGCGGATATCGATCAGCCCCTCGGGTGTAGCTTCCCAGTGGCAGGCGTAGCAGTGTTTGTTGTTTGCAAACTGCCCATCCGGCAGCTGCACGTGATGCGACGTTCCCTTGAACTGACCCATGACATCCATGCGCAGCCCGATGGTGCCCGTATGGCACTTGGTGCAGTCACGTGGAAGGCCGAATCCGGAATGCCGCGGGACCGGCTTGTCGCGATGGCAGGTAGTGCAGGCCTGCCCGTCGGCATGGCTGTCGGTGAACCTGTGCTCGTGGCATGAAGTGCAGACGCGCCCGGCATTGTGGCCGTCTCCGCCATCGGCCCGGTAATGCTGACTCCCCGTGGAATGGCAGACATTGCAGATGCCGTTGTACGGAGCGTTGATCTTCGCGTAATCAAGACCGCTCTGCTTCTGCGTGAACACGACCGTAGCCCGGGATCTGGGGATACCGAACGTGCCGTCGGTGGAAGTCGCGACCTGGTTCTGGATCATGTAGATATTCCCGTCACCATGGGGGTCGTGGCAGTCCCAGCAGAATTTCCCCCCTTTCCATGTGCCGTTTCCGTTCCACCCGCCGCTGGCCATGAATGCGCCATAGTGCTTGTACCCAAAATGGGAAGAGGATGCCCGCGCCTTCTGCGGTTTTATCCAGCCGGTGCCCGGGTCGAAACCGAGGGAGTATTTGAGTGGGTTGCTCTCGGGGGGCGTATGACAGCTGGTACACTTGCCGCCGGCATCGTCGTCGTGGCACTTGAGGCAGACGCCCATCATCATGTACTGGTTCTTTACATCCGCTTTCTGGCGATCAGTCCAGATTCCCGCACCGACATTGTGCCGCTTCAGATCTTTTGTCGGATCGGCCGGATCAACGAAGTGGCAGGGGGCAGTGCTGCATGAGGTGTTTCCGTCCGCCATAATTGTGTGATCGGGACGCGGCGCAGCGCTTCCGTCAGGCCAGACCGCAGCGGGGTCGGCGGGCAACGCCGAAAGTTGCGGTGCAAGCGACTCCTCGGCATTGTGGCATGCGAGGCATTCGGCGTCGCTGCCCGTCATGTGGCAATAAACGCATTCCTTGTCGAATCTGTTGGCGAACTGCAGATGCTGCCGCAGGCGGAAGGGATTACCGCTGTCGTTGTGAATGATGTTGTTGTCGTGACAGTACCAGCAAGGGTTGCCCGGAAAACCTGCCGCAGGATTCCCCGAAGCCGGATAGGCGCCGGAAGTGCCCGCCCGTCCGTGGCCGGTATTGACCCACTGGGTGAGGTTTATCTTTGCAGCCGCGCTGTAGATGCTGAAACCGAATGTATCCACGTCGGCACCGGTAGTACCGTGGCAGTTGAGGCAGATGACCGAGTCATTGACGGAGCCACCCCATTGCGGATCGGTTCCGCCGGTGTGGCAGGCGGTATTGGAGCATGTCTTCGTCACAGGGTTATACGACCCCCCTTTCTTGAAGACGACGTCCTTACCCTTGTTGGCATGGAACTCCGCGTTCAGATGCGCTACTTCCCCCATGCTTCCCGCAGGAATCCCATCCACATGGCAATCATTGCAGGTGCCGTTAACGATGGTGGATGCATGGCACTGGTCGCATGTGAAGTTCGTTTCGGTGTGGCGGCTGTGGGAGTTTGCCCGTGCCGCGCCGGGTCCTTTGTTGGGGAACATCGGAATGGCCGCCTTCCACTCCTGGCCGCGGGGCCACTTGTACGAGGTCCGGTTGCCGTAGGTGGAGGGAAGGACCCATGTCTTCCCGGTAGCATCGGTACGGCCGTCATGGCAGTCGGCAACGTTGCAGCTTCCACGGGGGTGGCCATGACATGTATTGCAATCGGTGCCGTGGGTGGTCCAGGCGAAGGGGCGCACGGTGTCGGGGCTTGAGGTGCCGTCGCTGTGACAGTAGACGTTGTTGCAGTTCTTTGTGACCGGGTCGTAGCTCGCCGCAGGTCGCCCTACAATGTTCCACTGGGGCGCCATGACGACATCCTTGGTCCCGTTAACGTGCTTCTTCTTGTCGGTGATGCCCCCGGATCCATCCAGTGTGCCGCTGTGACAGTAGTAGCAGGGATACCTTCTGATCCATTGCGGCCCGACGAGCCTGCTGTGCCCGTTGGTCGTCATGTTGATGTATGGAGTGCAGTACCCCTTGACGCTGTCCCATACAGCTCCCGGAACATCGCTGCAGTCCTGGGGGTTGTTGTTGGCCAGAGTCCCTTTGTGGCAGGAGTAGCATTTCGTGGTGCCAGGGCCGTCGGACCATTTTACGCTAATGGTCGGTGCTCCTCCTCGGCCGTCGCTGTGACAGTAGATATTGCTGCATATCCCGTCGCGAAGCGGATTCTGGCTCGGCAGATAGTTGGGATAGTTGAGGTTGCCCGAATAGCTGCCGCCGTTATTGGGGGCTGTTGCGAACTGCACGTTGAGGGGGCGCTTTCCGGCTTCCCGAGCATGGGCAAGAGGGTCCGGATCGGTGGTATGGTCACGGTGACATGCGCTGCAGCTGTTCGTACCGGTACCGATATACTCTCCGTGCTTCCCTCCCCTCCCCGAAAGGGCCGGATGGTTCCCATCAGACGGCGGCGCGCCGTGGCAGGCCGAACAGTCGGATCTGCCGAGGGTGGAGCTGCCCCAGTCGGGGGTGGGTTGTTCAAAGTGGCAGTTCACGTTGCTGCAGCTTCCCGGGATATTTCCAGCATATTGAGGGAATGGCGTGGTCACGTTGTTGTAGGCGGTCACGGCGGGAGACGAATTGACCCGGGAGGAGACACTTACAAGACCATCACGGTGTCCGGCATGAAAGGCCGCGCTTCCC
This sequence comes from Geobacter sp. DSM 9736, assembly GCF_900187405.1. Classification (NCBI taxonomy): domain Bacteria; kingdom Pseudomonadati; phylum Thermodesulfobacteriota; class Desulfuromonadia; order Geobacterales; family Geobacteraceae; genus Geobacter; species Geobacter sp. DSM 9736. The sequence goes on along the minus strand of NZ_LT896716.1, from coordinate 3,492,019 downwards.
GGATGACAGGGAGCGCAATCGCTTTGAGTGGCGTTAGCGGAAAGATGGGTACGGTGATTACCCGGAAACCCTCCCGAGGAAACATCACGGACAGGGGCATCAAATGGCCTGATATCGCGGGTCTCTTGCGTGCCGTGGCAATCGTAACATCGAAGCTCGGCAGAAGCGAGAGCAGGCAACAGCAGAAGCGCCGACAGCAGCCCCCCTCCAACTTTCCCCCAACGCAGTACCGCGTCCAGTATGTCCATGAAAGCTCCTCTTGATCTGTTTCTCGGTGACTCATTTACATTTGGAGCCTGCCACAAAACAATATCATTAATTAGAAATAATGACACTGCGGACTATGCCCCAAAAGATGAACAGAGCATAAAATATGCCAGCTTTTGGGTAGGGAAATTGTTGGAAGTATCGAATTATCAAGGACTAAGAATGCTAAAGATCAAAACAGTGAATGGAAGGAGATGCCAGTTATGACGGAAGGTTGCAGCGAGCATGAGAGACTTTGAATAGATCGCAATGAGGGAAGGCTTATCGAGGATCAGATGAGCTTCAGCTTAACGCTGTTCATGACAGCCATGTTTACGTGAAAACGCGGAACCCCTGCACTCACCCGGTTCCGTAGTTTCGGATATATCCGTTCAGGCATGCGCCCAGGACTGCTGGGCCCAGTTCCGCCTGGCCAGAAGATCCGTCAGCTCCTCTGCGGGCAAAGGCCGGCTGAAATAATACCCCTGCATGAGATTGCAATCGTAGGAATCCAGAAGCGCCATCTGCTCCCGGGTCTCAACTCCTTCCGCCACCACATCGAGGCGCAGACTCTGGGCCATTGTAATGATAGCTTTTGCAATAGCGGCGTCGTCCTGGTTGGAGTTGATGTCGTTGATGAATGACTTGTCGATCTTCAGCGTCTGTATGGGCAGCCTTCGTATCGCACTGAGCGAAGAGTAGCCGGTACCGAAATCATCGATTGCTATGCCGACACCCAGCTCGCTCAGACGGCGGAAGGAGTGCATGGTCGATTCCTCATGGTCAAGCATGATGTTCTCTGTCACCTCCAGTTCCAGCAGCGACGGGTCGAGTCCCGTATCGGCCAGGGTCTGTTCCACTGTGCCGGCAAGGTTCAGCTGCTGAAACTGCCGTGGAGAGCAGTTCACCGACATGCGTAGCGGAGGGTATCCCTGATCAAGCCACTCCTTGTTTTGCGCGCACGCGGTCTGCAGGACCCACTCCCCGAGAGCGGTGATCATCCCCGTTTCCTCCACGAGCGGGATGAACTGCGTAGGAGGAACCATACCGAACTCGGGATGCTTCCAGCGAACCAGCGCCTCTACCGAACTGATGCGGCCGGCACGAACATCCACCTTCGGCTGGTAGTGAAGAAAGAACTCCTCTCGTTGCAGCGCCCGGCGCAGACTGTTCTCCAGTGAAAGACGCTCGAAGGCGTGGGCATCCATGGCGGGTGTATATAGATGGTACCGATTGCGCCCGAACTCCTTCGCCCGATACATAGCCATGTCAGCATTTTTTATGAGTGTCTCTGCATCGGTACCGTCATGTGGAAAGATACTGATCCCTACGCAGGTGCTGACGAAAAGTTCATGCTCCGGAAGTATGAAGGGTTTGTTGAATGCATCGATGATGTTCTGAGCCACCCTTACAGCCTCCTGCACATCAACCAGCTCCGGCAGCAGAACTATGAATTCGTCACCTCCCCGGCGGGCAACGGTATCCCGCTCCCGGCGGCAGCATCGCTTGAGCCGCTGCGCTGCTGCTTGAAGGAGCTGGTCTCCCACTGCATGACCGAGTGTGTCGTTAATAACCTTGAACCGATCCAGGTCGAGAAACAGGATCGCCAGCGCCCGGTTTTGCCGCTGCGCCTGCGCCATCGCCTGGTGAAGGAGCTCGTTGAACAGGTGCCGGTTCGGCAACCCTGTAAGCGCATCGAAATACGCCATATGCTTGATGGTTTCCTCGGCCTGCTTACGCTCGGAGATATCCTCGTGGAACGAAATGAAGTGAGAAATCGCACCATTGCCGTCAACTACCGGTGAAACGGAAACCGATGCCCAGTAAACGGTGCCATCCTTTTTGCGGCAGCGAAGTTCACCGCGCCACTCTTTACCTCCCCGGAGAGTCTCCCAGAGCGGATGATGCTCGGCGCCCCACTCCTCGTCCTCGTGAAAAAAACATGCCCCCCTCCCCGCAGCTTCCTCCAGCGTATAACCCGTAAGACGGGTAAATTTGGGGTTAATGTATTCCACCTTTCCTGAAGGGTCGGTTATGATCACCGAAACCGGACTCTGTTCGACCGCATAAGACAGTTTCCGTATATGCTCCCCCTGCTGCCTGAGCTGCTTCTCGAGCCTCACTTCTGCAATGCACTGCTCCAGAGCCCAGAACAGTTTTCCCTGATTGATAGGTTTGAGTACGTAGTGGTTTATCCCTGTGTCGATCGCTTCAATGATACGGCTGGATTCCGTATTGGCTGTCGTGATGATGATGCGCACCTTCTGGTCTGTCTTCCGAATCTCCCTGGCCATGCGGATTCCATCCATCACCGGCATCTTCATGTCGGCAAGGATTATGTCCGGTTTTACGGAATGAAAGATCTCCAGGCCGGTGCGCCCGTTGTCCGCAGGATATACGGAAACTCCCGGGAAGCGCCTGTTAATCATCAACTGTACGACTTCACGTGTACTGTGATCGTCCTCGGCATACAGCAGAACCGGTTCGTCCGAAGAGGGAGCCGGGATATCCATGGGAAACCTTTCGCTCAATAAGTAACGTCTCATTACGTCCGGTTAAAGTGTACTCTTTTTTGTTGCCGGTGCAATCAGAATGAGGCCTCACTGCCCCCGCATCTCGGCTTTTTTTGACTTTTGTTAATTAACAACTAGTTGTACGTAAGCTTCGAATTCGCTTGAAAAGGAGATACAGGCTGTTATACTTTGCCCACTTGACGAGGCCCCGGAGCCATCTATGCCTTTCCTGCCCCTTGTCACCGGAACCTTAAGTTTATATCTTCTGCTGCCGAAATATTTCCAATCGTCGGGCGGGAGCAACGACTGATTCAAACCGGGGAGTCATCATACGTGTGGAGGTTTAGTTGAACTGGGAGTGCTGCTGGACCAAGAAGGAAATCAAACCCGGTGAATGTCCCAATATCCACGAAGGGGAAGAAGATCTCTACACTTCCTACAGGCGTAGGCTTCTGGAACGGTGCCTTGACTGCACCAGTTTTCGCAACGATCTGGAGAAACTGCGGGACGACGATTCCCCCGTCGCGGACATAGTATCCCTCCTCATCGGTGAGTACACCGAGCAGAAGGCACAAATCCAGTCGATCGTCCATTTCCTGAATACGAAGACCCGCGAGATCAAGTTTCTCCACGAGGTAAGCATCGTACTGCAGACTTCACTGGATCTTGACGAGGTCCTTTCGGTGGCCATGACCGCCATAACCGCGGGCAAGGGGTTCGGCATCAACCGGGCATTCCTTCTGATGGCCGACAAGGAGCGGAAGTATCTCCGTGGATACCTGGGAATCGGCCCGAAGAATTACGAGGAAGCGTGGCACATCTGGGACGACATCGGTCGCAGCAACCTCACCCTCAAGGAGATGGCCCGGAATTTCAGAAAAACAAAGCTCTACTCGGAGAAAGTCAAGTTTCACGACATCCTGGAAAGGATGTCCGTTCCCCTTGCTGATCGCAACCATGTTTTCAATCGTGCACTGAAACAGAAAAAAGCGATCCTTGTGGAAAATGCCTTCAACAACCCCGAGATCGATCCTGCTCTTGCAGCGATCCTGGGTGTGACCAGTTTCCTGGTCATGCCCCTCATATCCCGGAACAGGCGCATAGGCATAATCATCGCCGACAACTGCATTACCCACAAACCGATAACTCCCCAGGACGTTCAGTCGCTGGAAACATTCGCCTTCCCCGTTGCCTTCGCCCTGGAAAGGGCTTCGCTCTACGAACGGCTGCAGGAAGAAGTCGAGAAGCTGATGGCGGCGAACCGCAAGCTTAAAGAACAGCAGGAACTGATAGTCAAGATGGAGAAGATGGCGCTGGTGGGACGGATAACGTCCAGCATAGCCCACTCCATAAGAAACCCGCTGATGGTCATAGGGGGCTTCGCAAGATCGCTGCTGAAGACCATAGCCGAAGGGGACCAGAAGCGTGAATATCTGGAGTCGATCGTTCAGGAAGCCAGACTTCTGGAGGACGTCCTGGAGGAGGTGCTTAACTACTCCGATTCGCTCTATCCGGCTCTCGACCAATGGGATGTAAACCAGCTGGTCATAAGCGTATGCCAGGAGATGCAGTCCAGGCTCGATCAGCGGGGTATAGAAACCGAGTTAAACCTGGGACCGGACCTGCCTCCGATATACATCGACTACAAGAAGGTTTCCTACTGCATCAAGACCATCCTCAACAATGCAATGGAGACGGTCTCGGGGGTCAACACCATCTGGGTCAGGACATGGGCGGAAGAGGAAGAGGTAATCATTGAGATCACCGATAACGGGCGCCCGTTGTCCAAAGAGGCCCGGGAGGCTCTGACGACCCCCTTTGCCGATACCCAGGAGCTAGGGGTCGGACTCGGCATGCCGCTATGCAGGACCATACTGGAGCGGTACGGCAACCAGTTCGGCATGGAAAACAGCCCCGAAGGGGGAACAAAATATACTCTAAAACTGCGCATTCACAAGGAGGAAGGATTACATGGCGAAAATCCTGGTAGTTGACGACGAAGCGAGCATCCGGCTCCTCTACTCCCAGGAGCTCAGCGACGAAGGGTACGAAGTCGCAACAGCGGCATCGGCGATTGAGGCCGTCGAGAAGCTGGAGTCGGGGGATTACGATCTGGTCGTCCTGGACATAAAGCTGAAGAATGAAAGCGGCCTCGACCTGCTGCAGAAGATCGTGAAGGAACGGCATGAAATGCCCGTCATCCTCTGCACCGCATTCTCATTCTACAAGGACGATTTCTCCGCATGGCTCGCCGATGCCTACGTGGTCAAGTCCAGCGACCTTCAGGAACTGAAGGACGAGATACAGAAGGCCCTGGAGAAAAAAGGCAGAAGCAAGTAAGCCCAGCAAGAGCGAGGCTTCCCTCAGCCCCTTAACCTCGACCTAAACACTGATATTATTATTTGATAAAGGAGTGGAGAATCACATGAAAGCAGTCATTATGGCCGGAGGATTCGGCACCCGCATCCAGCCCCTCACCAGCAACGTTCCAAAGCCGATGATTCCGCTCATGAACCGTCCCATCATGCTTCACATTGTGGAGCTTCTCAAGAAGCACCAGATCACGGATCTCGTGATGCTTCTCTACCACCAGCCCCACATCATCAAGAACTTCTTCCGGGACGGGGCTGATTTCGGCGTAAAAATCACTTATGTAACCCCACTGGAAGACATGGGGACCGCCGGAGCCGTAAAATGTGCCGAGAAGTATCTCGACGAGCGGTTCCTCATCATCAGCGGGGACCTGCTCACCGACTTCAACATCAAGAAGCTGATAGACTTCCACGAGGAAAAGAAAGCCCTTGCCACCATCACCCTGACTTCCGTGAAAGACCCGCTGCAGTTCGGTGTAGTTATCACCGACAAGGACAAGCGCATCACTCAATTCCTCGAAAAACCGGGGTGGGGGGAGGTAATCTCCGACACCATCAACACAGGGATGTACGTTCTTGAGCCGGAGATTTTTCAATACATTCCCCAAGGGGAAAACTTCGACTTCTCCCAGGACCTCTTTCCAAATCTCCTCGAAAAGGGGGAGCCTCTCTTCGGCTACCCGGCCAAAGGGTACTGGCGGGACATCGGCAACACCGATTCCTACCGGGAGGCCCACCATGACATCTTCCGCGGCAAGGTGAACGTGAAGATCGACGAGCCGAAGCACGACCTGGTAGGAAAGGACCTGCGCGTCGGTGCCGATGTCCGGCTCGACAACGCGGCCATGCTGGAAGGCACGGTGGTGATCGGCGACAACTGCCAGATCAAGGGGGGAGCGCAAATCAAGGACACCGTCATCGGCCGCAACTGCACCATAGAAGCCGGCGTCCGCCTCTCCCGCTGCGTGGTCTGGGACAACGTCTACATCAAGAGGGGAGCCAAGCTCAACGACAGCGTGCTCTGCAACAACGTGAGTGTGGGCAACGGTGTGATCATGGAGGAAGGTGTCATCATTGCCGACGACACCGCCATCGGTGAGGAGTCGTACCTGAAGCGGGACGTGAAAGTCTGGCCCCGGAAGGTTATCGAATCGGGGTCCACCGTCACATCAAACCTGATCTGGGGGGAGAAGTGGAAAAAATCACTCTTTGAAGGCGCCATGATCAAGGGACTCACCAACGTGGAGCTCACCCCGGAGTTCGTGGCGAAACTAGGCTGCGCGTACGGCACATCCCTTCCCAAGGGGAGCTTCGTTCTTGCCGGCCGCGACCCGTACCTGTCATCCCGGATGCTGAAGCGCAGCTTTCTCGGCGGTATACTCTCCGCAGGTGTCCACGTACGCGATCTCAAGATGATCCCGCTGCCGGTGCTCCGCTACAAGCTCAAGACTTTCGGAGAACAGGGGGGAGTCCATTTCCGACAGTCCCCGGAAGATCCGGCGGTAACGGAAATCATCTTTCTCGACAGTGATGGTCTCGACTTCTCCAGCGCCATGGGAAAAAACGCCGAACGGATATTCTACAAGGAGAACTTTCGTCGCGCCCATCACATGGAGCCGGGAGGCATTACCGAACTGCCGCAGGTAATCGATTTCTACCGCGAGGGATTCTCCCGCAACATCGCGCAGGACACCGTCAGAAAGGCCAACATCAAGGTTGTCATCGACTTCAACCACTCCCCCGCCGGACAGATACTTCCTGCAATCCTCAACGACATGGGGTGCGAGGTCATCGGCCTCAACGCCTACATCGACGAGGAGCGGGGAGCGAAGCTGGCCGGAGAAAAGCCGCACAGCCTCGAACAGCTTTCGAAGATAGTTGCAACCCTGGAGGCTCATGCCGGATTCTGGCTCGACCCCTCCGCCGAAGAAGTGACCATCGTCGATGAAACCGGTAAAGTGTACGAGGCGTCGGAAGCCCTCCCCCTCATGGTGTCCCTCATGATCCGCTCCGCTGCTAAAGGCTCCTTCGCCGTCCCGGTATCAGCACCATCGGTAATAGAAATCATGGCCCATGAAAAAGGGTGCACTGTGATCCGCACCAAAAGCTCCGAGCGTGCGATGATCGAAGCGGCGCTTTCCCCCGAAGTAGTCCTCGCCGGCTCCATGGACGGAAGGTTCGCCTTCCCGAAATTCCAGGCAGCTTTCGACGGGATGTTCACCATCGCCAAGACGGTCGAACTGATTGCCTCCAATTCCATCCGCCTGTCACGGGTGCTCGACGAGATCCCTCGCCGGACCTTCCTCCAGACACGGCTGCCATGCATCCTGGAGATGAAAGGTGGAATTATGCGCAAGATGAGCGAGGACAGCCTCGATCGGGAAGCGACCTTTATTGACGGCATCAAGGTCCATTTCGGCGAGGACTGGGTTCTTGTGCTTCCGGACCAGTACCAGCCCTTCATCCACATAATAGCGGAAGCCAAGGATCACAAGGTCGCCCAGCGACTACTCGACGAATACCGGAAGAAGGTCGAGATCTGGAAGAAGGAACTGCAATAGGACTCCACCGAAAAACTCCTGTGAAGGCTGCACCGGGGCTGCCTGCTCAGCCCCGGACGCCGAAGCGTGTGAGGGGTTATCCATGTACCTGACCTTTCTCTGGCATATGCACCAGCCATACTACAAGGATCCCTTCAAGGGGGAGTACGCTCTTCCGTGGACGTATCTCCATGCCGTGAAAGACTATTACGACATGGCAGTCATAGTCGACGAGTCACCGGGAGCCAGAGTCGTCTTCAACCTTGTCCCGTCGCTCCTGGAACAGATCGTAGATTACGCGGCGGGCGCTGCGGTCGATCCTTTCCTCATACGCGGAAAAATGGCTCCGGAGGACATGGGCGAGGAAGACAAACGCTTCATCATCGAGAACTTCTTCAGCGCGAACCGCCAAAGAATGATCGATCCGAACAGGCGCTATCTGGAGCTGCTCCACCAGGCAGACGACGCCTTGAAGGGTGGACGGAGCGTGGCTCGGGCCTTCGGCGACCAGGACCTTCTCGACCTGCAGGTACTCTTTTTCCTCGCCTGGACAGGGGAGGCAGCGAAGCGCCGGTATCCTGAACTGCGGGAACTTGTGCACAAGGGGAGGAGCTTCAGCCGCCAGGACAAGGAACTGCTCTTCGCACGGCAACATGACATCCTGAGCGACATCATCCCCCTCTACCGGAAACTTCATGAAACGGGAAAGGCCGAGTTGTCGGTCACTCCGTACTTCCACCCGATCCTCCCGCTTCTGTGCGACATGAAGGCGGCGCATACAGCAATGCCGCGGGCCAACCTCCCAGCTTCGCGGTTCCGCCACCCCGAGGATGCCCGAAGTCAGGTGGAGCAAGGGATTGCTTATTTCCGCGAACTGTTCGGCTTCACACCCCAGGGGATGTGGCCTTCCGAAGGATCGGTCAGCGACGAGGCGCTCTCCATCATCTCCGGCTGCGGCCTCTCATGGGTCGCCACCGACGAGGAGATCCTCGCCCGCACGCTCCCGGGAGGGCTAGGCTTGCGGAAAAGGGAGCTTTATCACCACTACTCCTTCCGGTACGGCGCACGTGATCTGAAGATATTCTTCCGGGATCACCAGCTCTCCGACCTCATAGGGTTCACCTACTCCCAGTGGGAGACCCAGCGCGCCGTTTCGGATTTCATAGGTCGACTCAGGGATATACGGGAGCATGCAGGGACCGGAGAACAGGTAGTGTCGGTTATTCTCGATGGGGAGAATGCCTGGGAGTACTACCCGTCCAACGGATACGACTTTCTTACGACCCTCTACTCCAGCATTGCCGATTGTGACTGGCTGAAGATGACCACATTTTCCGACGTGCTTGCCAGGGTCCCCGAGCAGCGGGTCCTGAGCCACATTCACCCCGGCTCATGGATCAACGCCAACTACGGCATCTGGGTGGGTCACCCGGAGGAGAACCTGGCGTGGGATTATCTCGAACGGGCACGGGAAGCGGCGGTCACCTCCAGCGAGGTTGTCGCAGACCTGCTCGCGACCGGACCCGCACATCTGTCTTCCACCGGACAGGACGATGTCCCCTGGCAGGTATGCAAGTCCCTCTATGCTGCGGAAGGAAGCGATTGGTTCTGGTGGTACGGCGACGACCATTTCTCTCCCCATAGCGACCGGTTCGACAGTCTCTTCCGCAGGTACCTGATCAACGTCTACCGGCTCCTCAACCTGGAGACCCCGCGGGAGCTGTTCGAGCCGATCAAGAAGAAGAACCCTGCCGGGCTCGTGCGGGAGCCGGCAGCACTCCTCACCCCGACCATCAATGGAGTTACCGACGACTATTTCGAATGGCTGGCGGCCGGCCTCTATGATCTCACAAAACAATCTTCAGCGATGCACGCTGCGGAGAGCGTACTCCAGTCATTCTTCTACGGATACGATCGCGCCTTTTTCTATGTGAGGGTCGACGGAACGAAGTATCTCGAAGAAATCCTTCACCCCAACGACATACTGAATCTTCATCTCGTCACCGGCCGTGAATACCGCATCGCGCTTTCCACAGGGAACGGAAACGGACCGCTGCTGGCGGTTGAACATGGGGAATGGCGGGAAGTAGGCCGCGCGCAGTGGACCATCGCCCGCACCTGCGAAGCGAGCATCCCCCTTGATCCTCTCGATCTCGAACCCGGAGCCAGACTGCTTGCATTCGTGACTCTCGTACGCGGGCAAGAGGAACTGGGACGCTGGCCGGCTGATGGCGCAATGCAGCTCACCTACGCCGGACCGGATCTGGAACTCGACAACTGGCTTATTTAATTTGATTCAACCAAAACCTCAGCTCCCCGGAAAAAGCCTGCACTCTCCGAGGAAACAGCGAGGCGATTTGTGGAGGGATAATGTCGGAATTACGCTGGGACCCCCTGAAGCAGCACTGGGTCATCATCGCAACGGAAAGAGGGCGGCGCCCCCGGGATTTCCAGGTGGAGCAGGAATCACGGCAGATGACCAGCTGCCCCTTCTGTTATGGAAACGAAGATAAGACGCCCCCCGAGATATTCGCCATAAGGCCCTCGGGACAAGCCAATTCCTCAAACTGGAAGGTCCGGGTCATCCCCAACAAGTTCCCGGCGCTGCGCATCGAAGGGGACCTTAACAAGCGGGGGCACGGGCTGTACGACGTAATGAACGGGATCGGCGCCCACGAGGTAATCGTGGAGACCCCGGACCACCACAGGGGGCTGGGAGACCTGACGCCTTCAGAGATAACCGACGTCCTGCGGGCATATCGTGCACGTTACCTGGACCTGCGTAACGACAGCCGGTTCCGTTACATGGTCCTCTTCAAGAACCACGGGACCACGGCCGGGGCCTCCCTAAGCCACGCGCACAGCCAGCTCATCGCCGTTCCCCTCACCCCGCCTGTGGCGGCCACCGAATTGCGCATCTGCCGGGACTTCTTCGCTTCGAAAGAGCGCTGCATATTCTGCGATCTCATAGATTTTGAACTGGCCAGCGGTGAGCGGGTGGTAAAGGAGTTCAATAATTTTGTCATACTCACACCATATGCCGCCTGTTTCCCATTTGAACTGCGTCTCTACCCGAAGAAGCATTCTCACGATTTCGCATTGATGGACGACCCGATGCTGGGGGAACTGGCAGTGGCCCTGAAAGACATGCTGCTGCGCCTAAAGACCGTACTTAAAGATCCCCCTTTCAACTTCATCCTCCATACGGCCCCACCGCTGCATCCGAGGCTCGGAAAGCCGGACTACTGGGGATCAATTGCATACGACTACCACTGGCACATCGAGCTGGTTCCGCGTTTGACCCAGATAGCGGGTTTCGAGTGGGGGACCGGATTTTTCATCAATCCGACCTCCCCCGAAGATGCCGCCACCTTTCTCAGGGAAGCCGATGCATAGCATGTGCTAACACGGGTGTAGTGCAAGTTCAGGCGCACCACAGATACAAGGTACCTATAGATGAAAATCGTAATGATAGCTTCCGAAGTCACGCCGTTCGCCAAAACCGGCGGCCTTGCCGATGTCGTAGGTTCGCTGCCTAAGGAACTGAAACGACTGGGTCACGATGTACGGATATTCATCCCGTTTTACCGCGAGGTCGAAAAAGGGGGCTTCAGCATCCGGAAGGGCCGGAAAAGCGTGGAAGTTCCTGCAGACAAGACGATGCAGAAAGGTTTGCTCCGGCAGACGGCTCTGGACGACATACCGGTCTATCTCATCGAGCACAAGGGTTACTTCGGCAGGGACACCCTGTACGGCGGCCCCACTGGGGATTACCCGGACAACGCGCAACGTTTTTCCTTCTTCTGCCGGGGGGTCCTCGATGTCCTCAAGAAGCTCGATTTCCGTCCCGACGTTCTCCACTGCCACGACTGGCAGACTGCCCTCATCCCGATTCTCCTCCGGTATGAGATGGAAAAGGACCCCTTCTTCGGGAAAACGGCCACCCTCTTCACTATCCATAACCTTGCTTATCAGGGCATTTTTCCTGCGGAAGCACTCCCGGCCATGGGGCTTTCCGCAGAATATCTGACTATGGATCGGCTCGAGTACTATGGAAATCTCAATCTGATGAAGGGAGGAATCCTTACCGCCGACGTTGTCACTACCGTATCCCCCACCTATTGTGAAGAAATATGCGGACCGGAGCAGGGATTCGGCCTCGATGGCGTTCTGCGGACACGGGAAGACCGCCTGTTCGGCGTTCTCAATGGTCTGGACTATTCTATCTGGGATCCTGCTCACGACAGGAACCTGGCCAAGAATTACACCCCCACGGCAATTTCAGGAAGGACCGCAAACAAGCTGGCCCTTCAAAAGCAGCTGGGTCTCGAACAGAAGGTCGAAACGCCCCTGGTAGCGATGGTGACAAGGCTGGTCTCCCAGAAAGGGATCGATCTGGTAGTGGAACTGCTGCCGCAATTAGCGGAACAGAACCTCCAGCTGGTAATCCTCGGCAACGGCGACAGGCGCTATGTCGACGCCATCGAAAGCTTCCGCCAGACCCACCCCGGGAAGATCGCACTTTCCACAGGCTTCAACGGTTCCCTGGCCCATCGCATTTACGCCGGGAGCGACATCTTCATGATGCCGTCGCAATTCGAGCCATGCGGTCTGGGACAGCTGATCGCACTCCGTTACGGTTCGGTTCCCCTGGTTCACAGCACCGGTGGCCTTAAGGATACCGTAACGGATCAGCGGGACAGCGCGCGTGACCACCTGGGTTTCACTTTCACGGACTATTCTTCAGCCGGCCTGTGGGAAGCCATGGAGCGTGCATTGCAGATATTCGGTGAAAACAGGCAGGAGTGGAAGAAACTGATGCGGCGGGGGATGAACGCCGATTATTCATGGGCGAAATCGGCGGTGAAATACGAGGAACTCTACCGCCTCGCCCTCAAGAGAAGAGAACGATGACGGACAAAATGACCGAACTGGAAGAACTGGAGCGGGAAATCCGCAAAATTATCGACGACAACAAGAAATTCCTGTCGCGGGTACTCGATGACGATTTCGAGCCGGAAGAGGAAGAACCGGCGGAAGAACCGGAGGTGGAGATCTAATCAGGAATGAAAAATGCCCCGGAATTCCGGGGCATTTTTCTGTGCCTGGATCTAACGGCCCGTCAGTGGCCGTGCCCTCCCCCGCCGGGGACATCCTCCCCGCCCGCCGTATGGCAGTCGCTGCAGTTGGTCTTCATCAGCTCGTCACCGATATCTACCGGGTGCACGAAGCTTCTCACCTGCTTGCCAGCCGGGATGTTCTCCTGAGTCTGGCTGATGACGGTGTGGCATAGGTCGCAGTCCTTGGAAATCACCTTTCCCGCTGCAGTCTTGTGTTTGCCATCATGGCAACGGAAACAGCCGGGAGTATAGAAGTGCCCGATGTGGTTCGGGTAGGTGTTCCACGCTACTTTCATAGCCGGGAAGAAATTGCGGCTGTAGATATCCTGGACGATAGCGACGGCCTGAGTGATCGCCGCCCCCTTCTCCTGGGCCACCTTCGGGTAATTTTTTGCATAGTACGCGGGAAGTTCGGCTGCTATGGCCGCTTTGGCTTCTTCAGTAGTCTTGTACGGCTTCTCCAGTATCTCCACCGCCACCTTCTTTATGTAGGGAAGAGACGGATCTATGAGCCGGGAGACGATATGCTCGTCCATCTCCTGCCCCGGAGAGCGGTAGATGTGTGTCGGGCGGTTATGGCAATCGGTGCAGTCCATGAGCCGTTTTTTTGCCTTCTCGATTTCGGCTCTCGTCATCGGCTTTTCTGTGTTCATGTACTCGGTGATGGTGCCGTCCTTCTCCTTCACCGCGATGTAAGGAATGTCGAGGCGCTTCTTGTCGCGGGCGATGTAGTGGACCTCCGTCCCGATGTGCCAGTGGATCCCCATGGCATGGGGAGTCTTGGGAGTTCCGCCGATCTTGATGAGCATGTTTATCTCACGCGGCGTGTTCTGCTCGTTTGGCGCGTAGTGGTAGAAGACCTTCTGTCTGCCGGCATAGAACTTCTCCGGCCAGTGGCAGTGCTCGCAGGTGTCCCGTGCCGGACGCAGGTTTTCGATGGGAGTCTCGATAGGCGTCGGGTACTTGTGGGCAAGAACCGCATACACCTGGCGCAGGCCGGATATCTTCGCCTTGACGAACCACTTGGCTCCCGGCCCCACATGGCACTCGACGCACTTTACGCGGGCATGGGGCGAGTTCTTCCATGCGGTGTGCTCCGGCTGCATCACGGTGTGGCAGAGTTCCCCGCAGAAGGTGGTGGACTCGGTGAATTCGTACCCTTTGATGGCGGCAACGGAAACTATCAGCACGAAAAGCGCAGTTGCGACGTTGAAGAAGATGAATAGGCGGCGCTTGTGCGGGTCGTTCAGGTCGATGCGGGGAAATGGCGGAATATCCTCGTCCGGATGCTGGCGCCTCCTGTTCCTGACCCTCCAGGCACCTACAGGCACGAGGATAAGACCCAGTATGAGCATCCCAGGGAATATGAAGTAGGTCATGATTCCGATGTAGGGGTGTTCGAAACCTGTGATCGCTTCCAGAGAGAGGAAGGCGATGATGAGGAAGGTCGCGGTGGTGGCCAGAATCATGCCCACCATGCTGATCAGGTTCCAGGCGTATCCGGCAGTCTTACGTACAGGCATAGATGCTCCTCAGAAGGGTGATATCTCCGGAGAAAACTCCGCGATTTTGCGCAATGGGTACGCGAATCAGCCGAATCTACAGATTAATAAACATCATGTCAAAATAAAAAAATATAATATTCAACGCTTTGCGGCTACCCTTCCTGAATATTGTAAAAATAATAAACGGTGTTATAGAGTGAAGCAACTGGTGTCACTGCTGTCCATCTCAGACAAAGGAGAAAAGTTGCTGTGAAGAGCCACGTCTGGCGGCCACTGTGGGTCGCCCTCCTATTTGTCGCATTGATCCTCGGCATCAGGATGCTCTACGTCCCCTCCGACTTCGGCATCCATGATCGCGGGTATATGTACGGCTGGCACCGCAAGGGTAATGAAAGCGAGTGGCGCGGACTTCCCGTCAAGTACGGGCCTCAGGGGTACTGCCGCCAGTGCCACGAGGAAAAGTACCGGGAGCTTGCCGGCTCCTTCCATCGGGGAATCGGGTGCGAAAACTGCCACGGGCCAGCCCTCGGTCACCCAAAGGATCCACCGACCCTGCCCACCGACAAGAGCCGGGAGCTCTGCATCCGCTGCCACAGCTACCTTCCTTACCGTGGCTCGGAGCGGGAAAGGATAGATGGAATTGATCCGAAAAAGCATTATCCTGAAGCCGAGTGCGTCATGTGCCATTACCCGCACAATCCGAGGCCTCACCGAAAGGGGAGCTCATGATCAATCGCCGCCGATTCTGTAAACAGACCCTGCTTTTCATCGGAGGTATGGCCATTCCCCTGGCGGCCATCGAGCTGTTCGACCCGAAGCGGCTCGTCGCGGAAAATGACACAAGCCCCGTAAGGTGGGGGTTCCTGGTCGACACCCGCAAGTGCACAGGTTGCGGCCTCTGCGTCCGCGCCTGCAAAATCGAGAATGACACTCCATACGATGCGAAGGTAACACGGACCTGGGTCGAGCGGTACGTGGTGACAAAGAAGGGGGAAACCCTGATCGATTCGCCGAAGGGGGGACGGGACGGCTTTGTCCGCAGTGAAATAGATCAGGAGGAGCATGGCTTGCGGGATGTCGACGAAAATGAAATCGCCAAGGCCTTCTTCGTCCCGAAGCTTTGCAATCAGTGCGACAACCCTCCCTGCGTCCAGGTGTGTCCAGTGGGAGCAACGTACCAGACCGCCGACGGAGTCGTCCTTGTGGATAGATCATGGTGCATCGGCTGCGGTTACTGCATCATGGGGTGCCCATACGGAGTCCGCTTCTTTCACCCGGTGCACCGCGCCGCCGAGAAATGCAATTTCTGCTACCACAGGCTCGCTAAGGGGTTGAAATCGGCCTGTGTACATGCGTGCCCCTTCGATGCACGCAGAATCGGAAATCTGAGAAATCCCGACGACCCGGTGACGAAGATCATAAACACGGAGCGGGTGGGCGTCCTCAAGGAAGAGTACGGAACCAAACCGCAGGTCTTCTACCTGGGATTGTCCCTGGAGGTGAGGTGATGGTGCACGGTGAAGCGTGGACTCTAAAGGAACTGTTCGTCTACCCCAACGAGTATATCTACTGGACCATTCAGATCGTGATGTACCCCTTCATGACAGGACTCGTTGCCGGAGCCTTCGTCCTCTCCTCCCTCTATCACGTCTTCGGGATAAAGAGGCTGAAGCAGATCGCCCGATTCTCCCTCGTCTTTTCGTTTGCGCTGCTCCCGGTGGCAATGATGCCGCTGCTTCTCCATCTGCAGTTCCCTCTCCGGGGAATCGCCGTGATGATGACACCCCACTTTACCTCCGCCATAGCGGCCTTCGGCATCGTTTTCACCACCTACGGAATGATTGTCGCTTCGGAGCTCTGGTTCGTTTACCGGCGGCATTTCGTGGAAACTGCTCTTGCCTTGCGACAGATCCCCGAGCGCTCCCGCCTCCTCCAGTTCCGCTACATGCTCTTCTCTGCCCTCACCCTGGGTGCATGGGATATAACCGAGCATGCAATAGAGAAGGATGAAAAGGCGGTGCGGCTTCTTGCCGCTGCCGGCATTCCAGTTGCCTGCTTCCTCCACGGGTATGCAGGCTTCATCTTCGGCTCCGTCAAGGCCAACGCACTTTGGATGACCCCCCTCATGCCCGTAATCTTCATCTGCTCCGCCGTCGTTTCCGGGATAGCCCTCTGCATCCTTGCCTATATCCTCACGATCGAACAGCGCAGACGCTTCCCCACCCTATGGCGGGGAGCCGACCCGGGTTCCACCGTGCAGGGGGGCCCGGCAGATATGGAGGAGGTACGGATAGCCGTGAAATACCTGGTGATGTTCCTCGTCTTCGCCATCACGCTGGAACTGCTCGATCTGATCTTCAGAGGTTATACGGCGGTAAAATCGTGGGACATCCTGCGGAGGGTCATCTACGACAGGGACTTCGTGAGCATTTTCATACTCCAGTACGGTCTGGGAAACCTGGTCCCTCTCATTCTCCTTCTGTTGCCGCGGCTGACAATCCGCCGGACTGTTGCCGCTACCCTTCTGGTTCTGGTCGGCGTCTTCATGATGCGATGGAATGTCGTGATCGGCGGTCAGACTTTCTCTTCATCTTTTGCCGGGTTCATGCACTACAGGCTCCCCGTCTGGCCCCACAGCATGGAGACGCTAAAAGAGGGGCTGTTTGGAGCGCTCATGGTAGCGGCTACCCCCTTCCTTCTCTTCTGGCTGCTCGACAAGGTGATGCCGGTGTTCGGCACAAACGACTCGCGGTAAACGACGTGAAGCAACCTGCCCCCTCTCCTATTCTTTGAACGCTCGTCCCACTTCCTTGCCGGCATGGCTGAATGCCTTGCCGGTCTCTTTACCCGCCTTCTTGAATGCCTTTCCGACGGCCTTGCCGCTCTTTTTCGCAGCCTTGCCGGTCGCAGTACCCATCTTCTTGAACCCATGACCGACCTGCTTCGCACCATCACCAAATTCTCCTGCATGTGCAGAAAGACAGGCGGCCACGAGGATAGCCACAGACAGTGTAAGGCAACCTGTTCTGCTCATCTTTTCCCCACATCTCCATTCGGATTATCAGCCAACAGACTCCTGCCAACCCAGTGGCTGGCAAACTGGAAGGCGATCCGGCCGCTTCGATCACCCTTCTTCTGGGACCAGAGGATAGCCGCATCCTGCACCTCCTTGGTCCATTGCAGTTCCTTCCCGTTCCGGGCGAATAGCTTGTCTAGCCACTGTCTCACCACTTCCACGTACTGGTCCTGTGTAAAGGGATGAAAAGCCACCCAGAGGCCGAAGCGACCCGAAAGGGAAATTTTCTCCTCCACGGCCTCCCCATGATGGATTTCGTTGTTCACGAGCATTGCACCACGGTTGTCGGTCTCGTACTCGGGCAGAAGGTGGCGACGGTTGGATGTCACGTAGATGAGAACGTTCTCCGGAGGTGCATAGACGGACCCGTCAAGGGCGCTCTTGAGCATCTTGTAGCTCGACTCCCCGATCTCGAAGGAAGCATCATCGGAAAATATGATGAACTTGTAGGGCTTCTCCTTGATCTCGTCCACTATGTCGGGAAGGTGCACCAGGTCGTCCTTGTCCACCTGAATGACCCGCAGGCCGCGAGGAGCGTAGTTCTGAAGAAGCGCCCGCACGAGGGACGATTTCCCGGTGCCTCTCGTCCCCCAGAGAAGGATGTTGTTTGCCGGGTACCCCGCAAGGAACTGGCGGGTATTCTCCTCGACGGTCTGCTTCTGTTTGTCGATCCCCAGCAGGTCGTCGAGATGAATATCCTCAACCGAGGGCACCGGCTCGAGGAAACCGGTAAAAGAATGCCGACGCCAGTTGGCGGCATGGCAGACATCCCAGTCTATCCTTGCCACCGGCTTCGGCAAGAGCTGCTCCAGCGAAGTCAGTACCCTTCTGAGCTGGACTGTCAATTCCGGATCCAACATGAAAACCTCCTGCATCTTTACGGTCTGCGGTATTTATTTCACCGCCACCACGTTCCCTTCAAGTTCATGAATGAGCTCGTTATAAGCACCGAGCGTCTTGATGAGCGGCACATCCTTTCGAGCAGTTTCATCGAACAGCTTGAGTCGGGCGTTGAAGCTTCCCGCCCTGCTCTTCAGACCGGCAATGCTATCGACAAGAAAGCTCTTCTCCTTCTTCTCATCCCCTTTGGCTAGAAAAGCCTTAGTTTTTTTCCAGTATTCGTCGGTGCTCCCCACGTAGTGCTGGAGACTTTCAAGAAAAGAGAGGGTGGATGAGGAGATCTCGCCGGCAGTTCCGAGCTTCGCCTGAAGGTCCGTCATGTCCTTCAGCAGGTGCTCGTCGGCGAATCGCCCTGCATCGGCCACGTCGGTCACCTTCGGTTTGGCAGGATCGATAGCGTCGACCTTCTTGAGGAACTGGTCAGACGTCACCAGGTACCGGTTTATGGACCCGGAGGCGGCGTTCAGGGAAAGGATTCCCTGGGAGATGAACTTGGTGAAGAGGGACGCCTGGCCCGCATACGGAATCGGCAGAATCTTGGCGAATCCGGCCGCCACCGAACCGGCCTCGACATACTTTGCGTACCCGGAAAGATTTCCAGCCATCCATTTCACGAAGGCTTCGAATTCCGCCATCGTTTGGCGCTGGCCTTTTACATCGGCAGCTATCTCCCTGAGCCGCTGTAGATTCTTTGCCGTAAGCGCCGCGCTTGTAAGTGAGGGTGCGCCCTCAAGGGCCTTGAGCTTCTCCTGGATCTGTGCATGCTCCTTCTGCAGAAGCAGGATTTCCTCCTCTTTCTGTTTAAGGAGGGTTTCGATGTCGGTCTCCATTCCGGCTGCCAGAAGCGGTG
Organism: Geobacter sp. DSM 9736; assembly: GCF_900187405.1. NCBI lineage: Bacteria > Pseudomonadati > Thermodesulfobacteriota > Desulfuromonadia > Geobacterales > Geobacteraceae > Geobacter > Geobacter sp. DSM 9736. Next base: position 3,472,897 of record NZ_LT896716.1, on the reverse strand, counting down.
TCGCAAATAGCGCAGCGCATGCTGCAACCGCCACGAATGCACGATGTTTCATCGTATCCTCCTTGAGCTATTGATCAGAAACATACCGGTAAGAATCCAGCGGAGCAAGGGAAAAGGCTACAGCATGTCCACAGGGTCAATGTCAATGTTGACCCTCACCACTGCGGGGGGGACAAAAGTCTTCCGGAATTTCGCGGCGAGAGAATGGACATCGCTCCTCCTGGTCCCCTTGAGAAGGATCTGCCAGCGGTAGCGGCCGCGTATCTTTCCCAGCGGGGCCGTTGCCGGCCCTAGGATCTCCACCTTCCCCTTCAGCTCCCTCCTGAGCCGGCGCAAGGTCGACGCCGCCTGGTCCGCCTGCCGCTCTGCTTCCGCCTTCGATGTGCTTGACAGTATGACGGCGGCAAGATGGGAAAAGGGTGGATACCCTGCATCCCTGCGGAAATCGAGCTCTTCGGCACAGAACCCTGCATAGTCATGGTTCAGCGCACGGAATATGGCGTAATGATCGGGCAGGAGCGTCTGGACAATGACCCTTCCGGGACGGTCGCCCCGCCCGGCGCGCCCCATGACCTGGGTAAGAAGCTGAAACGTGCGCTCGGCGCTGCGAAAGTCGGGAAGATGTACCGATGCGTCGGCCGAAACGACTCCGACCAGCGTGACGCCGGGGAAATCGTGCCCCTTCGCGATCATCTGCGTGCCGATGAGAAGGTCGACGTTCCCCTCCTCCACTTCCTTCAGGATGGCGGCATGGCTCCCCTTCCGGCTCGTGGTGTCACGGTCCATACGCCCCACACGGGCGTTGGGAAACATCTCCGCCACCTCCTCCTCGACCCGCTCCGTTCCTCTGCCGAGCAGACCGATCTCGGGGCTTTCGCACGAGGGGCACACGGAGGGAGCGGGGACCGAATGGTCGCAGTAGTGACAGAAATGGCGCTGGCGGCCACGGTGATAGGTGAGAGTAACGGCACAGTTGGGGCAATTGAGCACGTGGCCGCACTGCTCGCACACAACGTATGTCGCAAACCCTCGACGATTGAGGAAAAGAATCGCCTGCCCACCCTGCTCCAGGTTCCACCCCACCGCTTCCTGCAGCCGGCAGGAGAGGGTTTCGCCCCTGCGGCCCCGCATATCCACCAGTTCGGTCTCCGGCATGGGAAGGCTTCGCACCCGCTCGGGAAGGGAGAGGTATGCATGCTTCCCCTGAGCAGCCGCATGCCATGTTGTCACTAGCGGCGTCGCCGAGCCGAGCAGCACACACGCCTGCTCCATCTTACCCCGCACGAGGGCCAGATCCCTGCCGTTGTAACGGAATCCTTCGCTCTGCTTGTAGGAAGAGTCGTGCTCCTCATCAACCACGATGATACGGATATTGCTGAGCGGAGCGAATATCGCCGATCGGGCACCGATAACGATCGACGCTCTACCCTGCCTGATGCGCCGCCACTCATCGTAGCGCTCCCCATCGGAGAGACCGCTGTGCAGAACCGCGATGCCGCAGGTGAAACGCCTGCGGAAACGCGTGACTAGCTGTGGAGTGAGCGCGATTTCCGGAACCAGCACGAGCGCAGTCCCGCCCTGCTCTACGACGTGGGAGATGGCCTGCAGGTAAATCTCCGTCTTGCCGCTGCCGGTCACGCCATGAAGAAGGTAGGATGCAAAGGAGGCGCAGTCCAGGGATTCCCTGATCCTGCGAAGAGCCTCCGCCTGGCACGAGTTGAGTGGAAGGGGCATGTCATGCTCGACCACCTCCTCACGGAACGGATCCCTGTAGAACTCCCGCTGCTCCGTGGCAACTAGGCCACGTTGCTCCAGCCGCGCAAGCTGGGCATAACAGGCCCCGAACGTCTGCGTAAGCAACGACCGACGAGCCTCCCCGTGCAGGCGCAGAAACGCCAATATGTCTGCCGATTTCCCTCGGACCGGCGTGCCGTCGCCCTCCACCGAAGCAGCCAGATGGAATGTTTCCGTCCGTACCCGCTTCCCCCCGGTAAGCACCTCTGTCGGCACCTCTTCTCCTTCAGCATCGCACACCTTTCTCCTGCGGCCCGTAATGTTGATCCCCGCGGGAAGCGCCGCCTTGAGCACCTCCCCGAGAGGATGGAGATAATACGCTGCACACCAGCGGAAGAATCCGAGTTCCTCTCGTGTAAAGAGGGGTTCCTGGTCTAGCACCTCGATCACTTCCTTAAGACTGTCGCGAGGAGTGCAGGCAATGTCGAGGATGTACCCCGTTACTGTCCGCCGCCCGAATGGTACCAGCACCCGCTTGCCCGGCTGGATCGATGGGACGAGCCCCGCAGGAACCGCGTAGTGGAAGGTGGTATCGAGGGGTACCGGAATGGCTACTTCGATGATCGCCGAAGACGATGACATGACTGGGAAACCTGGAGTTCCATCTGTTAGAGGAAAGGCAGTCGTCCGGGGTGCGCCCGGAAAGATCCGGCAGGCGGCTATCCGTCTACCGGTGTGAAGACTTTATGGAATTTGTTCGGCAATCATCCGCCCCAGCGCCTCGCACTGCTCGATGGTTTCGGGACGGGGGGTAAAGGGAGAGCGGACGAAGGGGGCCGGAAGCTTGAAGTTCATTCCCCTGAGCCGCTCCTCGGCCATCTTGCACGCCTCGCCGCTCCAGCCGAAGCTGCCGAACACCCCGCCGACATTACCTTTCAGCTTCACCGTGGAAAGGAGGGCCAAGACGTCCCACATCGGTTTCGGGATGTCGCGATTGATTGTTGGAATCCCGAATATCAGGGCGTCCGCTTCTTCCATAAGATCGCGGACCTGTTCGTGAGACAGCTCGTTTATATGACGGACCACCACCTCCACACCCGGCAGAGCGGCACCCCTGGCAACGGCAGCGGCCATTTTCTCCGTATTTCCGTGAGGAGAAAGATAGAGGATCGCGATCCTCTTCCCCCCGGCGGGTGGTTGTGACCAGCTCTCATAAAGCTCTACGGCCCGGAGCGGCTCCGTACGCAGAACGGGACCGTGACTCGGGCATATCATCGTGACCCGCTCGTTCCTTAACTTCTCAATGGCAGCAAGAACCTTGTCCTTGAAAGGGCGGACGAGGCAGTCGAAGTAGAATTTCATGTCCGCGGTTATGTCGGGCAGCTGGTCGTTGAATATGCTCCCGCCACAGTAGTGAGCGCCGAAGGCATCACACGTGAAAAGCACCCCCTCATCCTCGACGAGAGTGAACATGGTATCCGGCCAGTGGAGAAACGGTGCGACTATGAAGCGAAGCCGCCTCCCGCCGAGGTCCAGGACTTCTCCGTCCTTGATGACATGAGAGTTGAAAGGGGTATGGATGAGGTTGCCGAGGAACGTCCGCGCCGCCTGGGTGGAGACTACGGTGGCGTGGGGACAATGCTGGAGCATCTTTGCAAGAGAGCCGGAATGGTCGGGCTCGGTGTGATTGACGACGATGTAGTCGATAAGGGAGGGGTCGCAGAGCTGTTTAACCTTTGCAAGAAGCTCGTCCGACCGCTTCCCCTTTACGGTATCGATGAGGGCGATCCTGTCGCGCCCCTTGACGAGATACGCATTGTAGGTGGTCCCGTGCTCCGTTGGAAAGAGGTCATCGAACACCCGGAGTTCGGGGTCCCCGACTCCTACCCACCATATGCCCGGGATTGTCTCGACCACATTATCCATTTCGCCTCCTTTAGCCCACCACATCGGCAGGCAGTGCGACTATAGCAACATACGTACGGTGAAACAACCTCAAGATGGCTTACCCCCCCGTGCAGCCGCCTCCGCTATCAGTTGCTCCAGCTCGGGTCCGGAAACGAGATAGCGCTCCCGGCAGAACTCGCAGGTCACCTCCGCCCCCCCTTTCTCGGTCAGGAGATCCGTCAGGTCCTCGGCCCCGAGGGAAATGAGAACCCGCTCGATCTTTTCCCGGCTGCATGAGCAGAGAAAGGCAAGCTCGCGCTTTTCGAGCACCTGATAAGGGATGTTGTGGAAAAGCTTGTCCAGAAGCTCCTCGGGGGAGAGACCCTGGCGGAGCAGCTCGGTGATGGAGGGAAGCCGGCCGATCTCCTCCATGATGGAGTCCACCGCCGCATCGTCACCGGGAGGCAAGGCCTGGATGAGAAATCCTCCAGCCGCGGAAACCTCACCGGAAGGTTCCACGAATACTCCCAGCCCCACGGCTGACGGGGTCTGCTCCGAATCGGTAAGGTAGTAAGCAAGGTCTTCGGCAATCTCGCTTGAATAGAGTTGCACCATCCCCCTGTACGGCTCGCCGACCCCTATATCTTTGGTGACGGTAAGAAAGCCGGCACGGCCGAGGGCCCCTCCCACATCGAGCTTGCCCTCCTTCTCCTGCAGATGAACCTCCGGGACCCCCACGTATCCGCGGACCGCCCCGTTACTCTCAGCTTCCACAAGGATCTTCTGCAGCGGCCCATTCCCCTCGAACCGGAGCGCTACCCTCTGGCCCGTCTTCAGGAGCGCACCCATAAGAGCGCCCCCGCTGAGCGCGCGCCCCAAAGCTGCAGCAGCAGTGGGCCAGGTGCCGTGCCGGCGGCACCCCTCCCTCACCAGCTCAGTCGTAACGCAGGCGAGGCCGCGGACGGCACCGCTGGTTGAAAGGATCCGGACAAGATAATCGGACATCAGAAGCACACTCCGATCTTCCCGACCACCTCACCCGGACAGAATGACAGATCCTTCAGAATAACCGCATCAAGGGGACGGAAGCTGCTCACCCTGTAATCCAGGAGCTCGGCCAGACGGGGCACCTTGGTCAGATCCAGGCTGAGAAGGCCTTTTTCGTATGAAAGGAAGGGAATGTTCTCCACCAGCTTTCTGTTGAGCGATTCCAGGTCGAATGGTTTGACCTCCTCCAATTTCAGGTGCACTACCTTTCCGCTTTGACTGAAGTTGAAGGAATGTATGGAAAATCGGGCGGAAAAAGGTATCGAAAAAGGCAGCGGCCGCTTTCTCACCTTCCCGGACAGCTCCGCGAAGCCTTCGCCGACCCTGAAATCCAGGTCAGTCACGTCTTCGTGCTTCAACCTGCCAAGGAGCTCCTGCCGCAGGTATTCTTCCGTAAGCCGAAACTCCCGTTTCGTCACCAGGTCACGTATCAACGGGTCCTTCACCAGCTCGAAAAGCGCATCTTTCTTGTTCAACAGGTTGCTGAAAATGCTCATAGTGTTATACCAATCCCATCGTGAAGTTGAATTCGGTAGTACCGGGGAGGGGGCTGCCCCGGTGAAAAGCCTCCAGAATCCGCTGCCACTCCTCTTTCGGCTCCTGGGTAAGGTCGATCACAAAGGAGCCACACCCCATGCTTTGCAAGCGGCTGCGAAGATGGGTAAGGGAGAATCTTTTCACCGGCGTCACCACCGTGAGCCCCTCTTTAACCGTCACGTCGTACTGCTCTCCACGGTCGGAAACAACCGGAGCGTCATTGCGTACCGATTTTATGGCAATCTTAGACGTGATCGCCGGAATGGAAGAAAAGACCGTTATCCGCCGCACAACCCGAACGTCGGCGCGCAGTAGTTCCCCCAGGTTAACTGCATCATCCTCCAGGTACAGGGTGCATGCGGAAGCTCCGAGCTCCCGCCACGACATGAGCGCCTGGGAATTTACGGAAAAAAGCCTGTAGTCGGTACCGACTTCGACCTCCTCAACTTCGTGCAGTATCGGAAAATGAGACAGATTCGCCGCCTCGAACCTCCGGAAGCCGGACTGCGCTATGTACTTCACCGCATCGCGGTAGAAAGGAAGATCCGCCTCGAATATCATGAAAGGAAGTCGCCAGACTACCCTGTCTTCGCGCCCGCGCAGCTTTTTCGCAAGGAGAGGAAGCTGGTGGAGGTTCGCCTTCGACACCGGAACGCTGACACTGTCGACACCATGCTGGCCAAGCATAGGGTGGTCCCGCAGATACTCGATTCGCACGGCCAGCTCTGCGCGCTGGACGCTCCGCTCCGGAAGCGGAGAAACTAGAGCGGCCAAGGCCTCCTTCACCGTCCGCCGCCGGCGCTCACCTATTTGTCCCAGCACCTGCTGCTCCAGAAGGCGATAAAACTCGCGGCGGATATCCTTGAATCGAGAAGCAGGGATCAGAACCTGCGGGAACCCGGGGGCGGAGAGGGACTTCAGTTCGAAGGGGGTCTCTCCGCACCGGGAAAACTGCCCCTGCAGCACACCTTCCATGTCAGCGGTCCTGGCAGGCTCCAGCGGGCCCAGCGCAAAGGTGAAGGCAGATTCTACGCCAACCACCGCTGCATTGATGACGAGCGCTCCCTTTTCAAGGCTAACCCGCAATGCGCATGGAAGCCTGCCGGGCCTGACGGCATCGAGCCGCTTCTTGCAGGCGGCTTCGCTCATGGTGAAGGCGGTTTCGGACGAAACCTTGAACACCGCATCCCCCACTTTGCAGGCAAAGGGTGAAACGGTAGTCGCACTGCTCCTTTCCTTGAGCATCTTAACCTGCTGGTTACCCGCAAAGAGCTCCTTTACCGTGAAAGCCCGCCCGGCCATATCGCTCTTCGGCTGGATGCGGATCCGGTCCCCCACGTGGAGGCGGTCCCGGATGTCGAAGGTGATCCGCCCCCCCCGCACCGATTTTATCTCTCCGAGGAATCTGCCGGTAGCACCCTTCAGCGATGGGGTGGCGATATCCGTAGGGTTGCGGGAAGCGAGAAAACCTTTCGTCGGCACCCGGCCGAAGGAGAGCTTCAGAAGCTCCTTCGCCTCGGCCAATGCCTCTCCCCTCCGCTCCTGCGGAGCATCCAGCATGAGCCGGTAAGCCGACACCACGCTCGCGACGTATTCGGCCGATTTCATCCTCCCCTCGATCTTGAGGGAGCTGACACCCGCATCCAAGAGTTGGGGCAGCATTTCTATGGACGAAAAGTCGTTAGTGGAGAAGTAATACCCTTCCTTCCCCCGGTAGCTGTACTGTCGGCGGCATGGTTGCGCGCAACGCCCACGGTTGCCGCTGTGCCCCCCAAGGAAGGAGGAGAAGTAGCACTGTCCCGAGATCGAGAAGCAGAGCGCCCCGTGAATGAAACACTCTATCCCGATGGGGCTTGCGGCCGCAATTGCGCGTATCTCGTCGACGTGCAGCTCCCGTGCGAGCACCACCCGCTCGAACCCCAGCTCAGCCAGCTGCTTGACACCAAGAGAATTGTGAATAGTCATCTGTGTGGAGGCATGAAGCGGAAGCCGAGGGAAAAAGTTTCGCACCAGCCTCGCCACCGCGAGATCCTGGATTATGACGGCGTCGGCCCCCATGGCTTCCAGCTCTGCCAGCGTCTCCACCAGCTGCGGCAGCTCCCCTTCCTTCACTAGAGTATTGAGCGTCACGTAAACCTTGCGGTTGAGCGAGTGGGCGTAGGCGACGATTTGTCGCATCTGGTCGAGGGAGAAATTTCGTGCTTTTGCACGTGCAGAGAACTCGCGGAGGCCGGCATAGACTGCATCGGCCCCCTTTTCCATGGCGGCAAAAAAAGCTTCGAGAGACCCGGCGGGAGCCAGAAGCTCGGGAAGGGGGACGGTTGACGGGACGATTCGAGACATGGATTTACACTACCTGAAGCGAAGGGGGGGGTCAAGATCGTTGTCGCCGGCCTTCACTTGAGGAGAATGTAGTCGGCATCCTCTGCCGTCACCTGTCGAACCGGCATCTCACCCGTCTGGGGAAGGATCACCACATAACTCAGCTTCGAAAGATCGGAAAGCTCCGCAGGAACGGCCTGCTTTACTGCATGCCCGGCCCCGGTTACCACCACCACCTGCCTGGCCGGCTCCTTCTTCAGGTAACCTAGGAGGTACCAGGCCATGGAGCGGTTCCACAGCTTCTGAGTTTCGCAGAAGTGGACGAAGGATTCGAGGTCGCCGTGGCCGTGGGCACTGAATGCACGACGGATGAAAGCCATATAGGCGGGATCGACATTGCAGGTGATCTCAGGGGGGAGCCTTCGTTTCTCTTCAGCAGAGAGAGACGCGAATCCCTTTTCTGCGACACGGGAGGAAACCTCTGGCGGGATATTGAGGCCTACCAGGGGAAGGGAGTTTCTGCGTGCGTAAAGCAGTATGTCGCGATAGAGTGGCCACGGCATTTTCCAGTTATGGTAGTAAAGCCTGATGAATTCGTCTTCCTCCTTCTGCCCTTTTATCCATCGATCGAGTTCCCCCTGGTTCTCGGCGGTGAACATTTCCAGCCCCACCGCCACTTTCCCTCCCCGTTCGTGCAAAGCCTTGATCACCGCCAGCTGCTGGGCGTGGTGCCACTCATCGTCGTGATTTTCTCCGACAAGGATCACGCTGGTCCCGGAGATGTCATCTATCATCTGCTGAAAGCTGATGACCTTACCGTCCTTCACCCGCAAGACCCTCTCCGAACTGAAACAGGCCCCGGCGCAAATGAGGATCAGGCAGGCCGCTGTCAAAAGCGCCAACCGTAGCGGACTATTCATCGGCCCCTCCGAGATCGACAACGCTTTCGCCACCCTGTACCGGAAGCGTCACTTTCACTCGATTTTTTCCATCCGAAAACGCGAGGTAGCTGTATTTGCCGTAATGGGTGATCTTGAGCGCGCATGCTTCCGCAGCGGACGGTGACATGGGCAGAAAAACTGCGGCCGTCCGTCCCGGGTCCACCGGGTGTTTGCCGATCGCTAAGAGCGCGTCCCCGGCACCGGCGAAACGTTTCTCTTCGGCAGTGAATCCGTCGGCTCCGATGGTCAGTTGAGGCAAAAGCAGCGGCCACTTCTCCTCGCTTCGGGGTACTCCGCAGAATAGGATATCGTGATCACGAAAAACATCGGACTGAAGATTTTCCTCACGAACCATCGAAACCTCACCCTGACCGAGTGAACTCAGCAGGTCCCGCAGCGTCTCATCGCGGGCGCGGCAGCTTGCAGTCCGCACAAGAGTGAAATTTCGCGAGCCTTTGATCCTGTTCACTGTTGGAGGTAGTTCCTCGGGGGAAAGAATCCTGAACAGCTCGACATCCGGGTCCAGCAGCAGCCGTGACGGTTCAGCTCCCGCAGCTATTAAGAAGGGCGTCCTCTCGCCCCTCATGTAAACCGTGGCAGCGACATCTCCCGATCGGGTCTTGAGCCGCAGGGGCACCGAAATTTTGTAACGCGCAGCAGCCGCCTGGACGATGAACCCGCTTACAAGCCACCCATCCCCTTCACGGCGGGCTTTCACCTCCCGCAGAGCGATCTGCGGCCCCCCCGGACGTTTAAGCCACTGATCCATCCAGGGAATCAGATCCTTCCCGGAAGCGGCGGAAAAGGCCCGCATCAAATCGTCCCAGGAGGCTTCCCTGAAAACCCGTTCGCGGTACACGGTCCGCAGGGCCTTATAAAAAGCATCGTCGCCGATCATCCGCCTCACCATGTGGAACACCATAGCCGCCTTACCGTAGCCGATGGAGCGGGAAGAGGGCTCGGTACGACCGGTGAAGCGTGCCAGAGGGAAATCCTCCTGTGACGACACGAGGGAAGCATAGTCTGCAAGTATCTTAAGGCGGTATTCCCTGCCCAGAGCAGGCGATTTTTTTTCTTCGAGGAGATAATCAGCAAGATAGGTAGCAAGTCCTTCGGACCAGTTCCCGCCACTGTAATCGACCCTGACACCGTTTCCCCACCAGTTGTGGACGATTTCGTGGGGAAGGCTCGTTCCGAGAATGAACGGCAGCCTTATTACGGTGCTGCCGATGAGGGTGTAGGAGGGAAAACCATAGCCGGTGGGGAGGAAATTTTCTACGATGGCGAATTTCGGGAAGGGATAGGGACCGAGGAGTTTTTCGTAAAATGAGAGGTATTCAGCCGCAGAACCAAGGTAGCGGTCGGCGAGCAGAGCATTTTCCGCGTAGAAGTATGCCGCGAGAGTTCTGCCTGTTTCACGGCGCTCCGAAACCCGGTACGGGCCGGCGGAGACGGAAATGCCTGGGAGGGGTGCAGTGATGCGCCATGTTGAAACGGTGCGCCCGCCTGAAGTACCTCGTTTAACACATTCACCGGCTGTCACCGCCTCGAAGCCTTCCGGGGCGTCCACCGATACCATACGCTCTCCCGGAACCGTTTCCGGCTCGGGATACCACCCGACTCCGTCACCCAGAAACACTCCTGAGGGGGCTATGACCGCCTGCACGCCATATGTCGGGTCCTCGGTGGAAATTATCCGGTCCGGGAGCGGGTCGTTGAACACGCACTCGTACCGGATCGTGATGGAGGTCCCCCACACGCCGGAGAGAGTGAGGAGTCCGTCGGAAAAGGAGAAGGGTATCTTTTTGTGTCCTGTCGACACAGACGTGACGGTCGCCGCAGGCGAAAGCCGGAAGAATATCTTTCGAACATCCCCCCCGGCAAGGAGGACGTTCGTCTCCCCCGCAAGCCGTCCGGAGGAGGGAGCAAGAACGACTGAAATATCTTGACGGATGATCGGCAGCGGTTCCGCGTGGCAGCCGGAATCGAAGAGCACCAGAACAGCTATCCACGTCGCGAATAATGCTCGTCTCATGCTAGATAGTTATAACACAAGCAGCGGCAATGGACAGGTGGACTATATCAGCGGGTCCGGCTGCCGCTGCGCGCATTCTTCTTTTTTCCCTCCCCCGCCAGCTTGAAGATGTCCGAGCGAGATATTGACCAGACATCCTCTTCCTTCACGAGGCGAAATGAGCCCGTATGGTAGCTGGTTCCCTCCTTCCCTTCGAATCCGAGCTTGGCCTTTACGACAGCAGTCGAGTCGTTCTGAAGACGCACGGATACATCCTGCATCTTCTCCCAACAGCATGCCGGCCTGACCGGCGCTACGGAGAGCCTGGCTGCGAAAGCTTCCCGGGACTGCGAGCTGCCGCGAGTTCTCCCGTAAAGCTCCGCGAACTTCCCCTCACGCCATAGATCGAGGATCTGCTCGAATCCTCGCTGCGCTTCCGTCCTGAGTTCGGTGTCGGAAAGATAGAGACTTTTCGCAACACCGTGAGTCGGCACGGAGACCAGCATAAACACAGCAAACACAATCAATACACGCTTCATCTAACCCTCCCATAAGAATTTTTCAGGATTTTACGTGAATATACTCTTATGAGACAAGACAAATTGCGTTCATATCAAGTGCAGATACTGGAAAATTTCCTCATATGGCCGTAAACCTTGCCGTTCAATCGGTGAGACATGATCCAGACTGGATCAATCTCACACCCTTAACTTGGCGCCTTCACCTATTTACTAGTGCCGCGAGCTATATGCATCAATCAAGATCCGTCCGAGTCATGGAATTATCAGGATGTCTACAGGTCCCGATCCATTGCCTGGGATATTTTCCTCAGCCTTTCCATGAGGCTCGCGAATTTCTTCGGCTTAAGAGACTGGGGTCCGTCGGAGGAGGCGCGTTCCGGGTCGGGATGCACTTCTATGATAAGCCCGTCAGCTCCTGCCGCGACTGCGGCGCATGACATGGCGGCAACATAGTGGTAATCACCGGTACCGTGGGAAGGGTCTGCGATCACCGGCAGATGCGTTTTCTCCTTGAGGACGGGTATCGCGGAGAGATCTAGGGTGTTTCTAGTTGCAGTCTCGAACGTCCTTATTCCCCTCTCGCAAAGAATGACCGCCTGGTTGCCTTCGCTCATGATGTATTCGGCGCTCATGAGGAACTCCTGGATGGTCATGGACATCCCTCGCTTCAGGAGGACCGGCTTCTTGAGCTGCCCGACTTTTTTGAGGAGGGCGAAGTTCTGCGAATTTCTGGCGCCGATCTGGAGGATGTCGGCATATTCAGCCACCAGGTCTGCCGTTTCCGGGTTCACCACTTCGGTTACGACGGGAAGTCCCGTAAGATCACGTGCCTTTGCGAGCAGCTTCAGTCCGTCCTCCTCTAGCCCCTGGAATGAGTAAGGAGACGTTCGCGGTTTGAACGCTCCGCCTCGAAGCACCGTCGCCCCCGCCTCCTTCACCGCTTTCGCCGATTCCAGGATCTGCGCCTCGCTCTCCACGGAACAGGGACCGGCCATCACTACAAGACGCTTTCCTCCGACAGCCAACGAGCTCGTGACGGGAATGACACTCGGCTCAAACTTCACCTCTTTCGAGGCAAGCTTGTACGGCTTGAGGATAGGCACCACATTCTCGACCCCATGCATCGACTCTATGGACTGAAGGACCAGCTTTCCACGCTCGTCCCCCACAGCGCCGATGACGTCCCTGGTTGTCCCGTGAATGACGTGGGGCTTGTATCCCAGCTCCTTGATCCTCTTGATCACTTCGTCCCTGTCTTTTTTTGCGGCTCCCGCTTTCATGACGATGATCATGCTCCTCCTCCTTGGTTCCGAAACAGCAAAGGCCGGAGAGATTCCCCCCGGCCTTATGCTTTGCAGCATGAATGAAAAAAGCCGGGGATGGATTCGTCCACCCTCGGCTTCGGTTTCGTAGTATGTCAGCTCCTATCTCAAACCGGTACCTGGGCAGACGGCCGAAAAAAGCCGTACCAAAAATAAAAGCCGGTAAAGGTAAAGTAGCTGGCGTTAATCATGGGGTGCATATTTGCTCCTTTTGCAGTTATCTGTCAAGCTCTAATTTGCTTTTGACAAAGAAATGAGCTTCCGCTACCTTTGGCCGGTGAACGATCTGCTTGTTGCACACGGATATCCTGCCCTCTTCCTGCTGAGCTTTCTCGCTTCGAGTCTCGTACCCCTCGGTTCGGAATGGCTGCTCGTCACCATGCTCCTCAAAAAGCACGACCCCGTTGCGTCCGTCGCGGTGGCTTCCATCGGCAACTACCTGGGAGCCTGCACCACTTACTGGATTGGACTCAGGGGAGGTGACTTCATGATCCGGAAACTCCTCCGTATAGACGAAAACGCCCAGCAGAGGGCTGAAAAACTGTACACCCGCTACGGCTCCTGGTCCCTTCTCTTCTCATGGCTCCCCATAGTCGGGGACCCTATGTGCCTCGTAGGAGGGATATTGAAGGTCCGGTTCATCAACTTTTCAGTGCTGGTCTTCACCGGAAAGACGATCCGGTACGCCACCGTCGCATGGCTGATCCATCGGGGGATGTCCACCGCATGGTAGTAGCAGCAAACCACGGCACCCCTTTCTGCACTGCACGTATCCCCCAAAGCTGTCATACTTATCAGGAAATGTCACACTAAACGGAGCCCCGATGACAATCTGCCATAAACGCCTGCTGGGCAACGGCCTTCGACTGGTCGCAGTGGAAATGCCCCACCTTCACAGCACCGAACTGGCTGTCTACATCAAGGTAGGAGGACGGAACGATCCTCCCGGAAAGGAGGGGCTGTCTCATTTTCTGGAGCACATGCTTTTCAGGGGCACCGCCGACTATCCGACGACCATGGAACTTGAGACGGCTTTTGAAGCCATCGGCGGCAGCGTGAACGCCTCTACCGACGAGGAGAGCACCTGTTATTTTTCCCGGGTGCATCCAGACCATGTCGCCGAAGGCATCGACCTCTTCTCTTCGATGCTCCTTCGCCCGACTCTCTCGGGCCTGGAGATCGAGAAGCGGATCATCATAGAGGAAGCTCTTGAAGACATCAATGAGCAGGGGCAGGAAATAAATACCCACAACCTTGCGAGCCGGATGCTCTGGCCGGGTCATCCCCTCGGGGCTCCGACGATCGGCTATCTCGACAGTATCAGCGGGTATGATGAGATGGACCTTCGGAGCCATATGGCGCAGCACTATGTGCCCCAGAATGCGGTGATTGTGATGGCCGGGAAGCTTGATGTGGAAAAGGCGTTTACTGCATGTGAGAAAGCATTCCAGGACTGGGCGGGATCCCCCCCCTCACCGGCCGCACCGGCGATATCCACGCAGAGCGCGCCCCAGTCACTTTTCGTAGAAGATTCAGACAGCCAGGTACACCTGCTGATTGCATTCCGGGGCCTTCGCAGATCCGATGAACGTCTCATGGCCGCGCGTCTTATCCGCAGAATCCTCTGCGGCGGCGGAAGCTCTCGCCTGCACCTCTCGCTGCGCGAACGCCTCGGAATAGTCTACTCCGTGGATGCCAGCATCTCAGCCTATGAGGAGACAGGCTCCTTTGCGATAGAGCTGTCAACCGCTCCGGAGAATGTAGCAACGGCAGCGGAGGAAGTGCTTAAGGAAACGGCACGGCTCGCGTCAGAACCGTTGCCGAAGCCGGAACTTGACCGGATCAGGCAGGGCTATTTCTTCGACCTTGCCTACAGCAGGGACTCCACCTATGAAATGCAGGTGAGGTTCGGGTGGGGAGAACTAATGGACCTTGTCAGGAGCATCGAGGAGGACCATGCCGAAGCGGCAGCGGTGGCTACTGAAGCAATATGCGAAACGGCGAGGATTCTCTTCGCGCCGCATCATGTCAATCTCGTTGCAGTTGGCCCCTGCGGCAACTCAGCACGGACATCAATCCAGAGCCTTCTGTCCGAGTACGCCTCCAGGTTCCGAGTCGAGTAATAGCGCTTCGCCGGGGCACCGCCCTCTGCTACTCCGGCCGCACAGGCTCGTGATAACGCTTGTCTACGACACGTGCCGAAATTCTGCCGATAAGTGCAACCAGCGGAGCCATCTCACCGGGTGAATCCCCTTCTGCAAGCTTTATGTGGGTAACATCCGCCGGCACCTGCCCGAAGGTTGGATCTACAGGAATCCATCCCCCCGCATAACTCTCCGCCCAGCTGTGATAGAGAAATCCCTGGTCCGGGAGATAGACGAGTCCCGAAACGAACTTTGTCGGTATCCCTGCAGCCCTCGCCAGCGAAGCATAAAGCCGTGCATGCGCCTGGCAATTGCCCTCTCCCCTTTCAAGAGTCTCCAGGGGGGAAACGCTGTCCAGCACAGCCTCCTTGATGTTGGTTGCAACCCATTTGGCAAGGATGTCGATTCCCGCCTCAGGACCCGTTTCACCCGTCAAAATGCGATCTTTCAGTGCGGCGATGTTACCATTGTCTGGAAGTATGCGCTCGGTGGCAGAAAGATACTTCTCCTGCTCGGCCTCGGGTAGCGCGGCACCTCCCTGCCCTGCTCCAGGCATCGTCAGGATTACTTTCCCCCCGCCGGGCCTCTCAACTCGCTGCGTCCCACCTGCCGGAACAGAAACCCCTTCCGGAACCTCCCCCAGCTCAACCTTCAGCATAACGAGATCCTGAGGCCGTGAAATGGGAGGCGTTACAGGAATCCTGCTGAAGTCGAGGACGAAATCCTTTTTGGACATTGCAGCTTCGACAAGGAAGTTCATGGCGAGTTGCCGAGGCTCGGCCCGCGTCTCGATCAACCCGTCGCGCACAGATTCCCTGACCGTATTGCCAGCCATGTCCACCCAGACGTCATTGCTCACGGGGTAGAGGTCGTTCTGCATATGAACTGTCTGCTGCATCCCTCCCCCTCCACCTTCTGCTCCTAACACAGTCACCTTGACCTTCTTGATCTTAACTGCCTCCACATCCAGGATCTGCAACTGATAGGTCTTGTCCTTTATAGCGCCGCTCAGGAGAGGATAGATATTGACGGCAGGAGGCGGAAATACTGCTCCTTCTGCCCTCAGAAGCCGCTCTTTTCTATTCCCCTTGGTTTCGACAACTACATTGATCCCTTTCGGAACGGCTTCCCCACGAAGCCTCATAGTGGTGCCGTCTATGGTCTGCTCCAACGCAAACGAGCGAAGCGAGAGGTCCTTGCCGACGATATACCGCTCCCGTCCCGAAGCCTCCCGCGAAAAGCCTAGGACCGTCATCCTTACGCTTCCCTCCGAGACGATTTCATACCCCTGAGGATGCGTGGTTACATTCAAATAGGCAAAGCCGGTCTTTTCGCCGTTCATGCTGATGCCGAACCAGCGCTCTCCCAGGGGAGGAGCAGTCAGCGGAGCAGCCAGAACGGTTGCTGCGGCATGAGCTGAACGCAATGTACAGGCGGAATCTCCTGCGAACGCTACAAAGAGAAGAATGGCGAACCAGCCTAAGGGACGCAACCTGAAATAGAAGAAGACGCGCGCGATATCCATCTTCATTCCGTAAAAATAGGCTCAGAGGCTGTTTCTAGTCGATCCTTGACACGGCGCTCAAGAACGCACTGCATATCCTGCCGTTCTGCAAGCAATGCCTCCGGTTCCCTGGATGCCATAACAGAAGCCAAGTCAAGCAGCTCTCTACGCGACTCGGGTGCAAGTCTCCGAAAATGGCTCAACAATGTTTGTTCTTCAGATGTGAGATCCATGCCTCCTCCTGTCCAGTTGTCTGTAGGTCTTATAGCACAGGGAGATGCGAGTGGCAATTGTCCACCCAGGCCAATTAAACAAACCTTATTTACTGCAGTGAGTGTGCTGACATCTCCCCAATTTTTACTTGCGTTACGGCATGAGAAGGCTATACTGAAATTAAAGATTACTGCGGTTGCGAGAGCCGCAAGGCTCTCATTCAGCCCTAGCTGACTGCCCTCCTAGTCGCTAGGGTGTTTTTTTGCCTAAAAGTGGAGTGTGCCACATACTGCTGGAGTGTGCCACCCATTGCACAATTTATGGAACTAGTATATACAGGGGCTGGAGTCAAATCCGACCAAGAAGGCCCAAGCCGTGGAACCGATTGTCACACTCACCGAAAAGTGCCGTAAATGCTACTCCTGCGTTAGAAGCTGCCCCGTAAAAGCCATAAAGGTTGATCGTAATTATGCGTCGATCATGTTCGACCGGTGCATCGGATGCGGCAACTGCCTCAGCAACTGTCCCCAAAAAGCGAAAATGGTCGCAGACAAGGTGGGCGCCACCGAAGAACTTCTAGGCTCTGACAGCCCGGTTATCGCCGTTCTCGGATGTTCCTTCCCTGCATTCTTTCACTACGTTTCGCCCGGACAACTGGTGGCCGGCCTGAAACGCCTCGGCTTCGCTGAGGTGCATGAGGGATCGTACGGCGCAGAGCTCATCGCCAGCGGATATGCAACCGCAATGGAGCAGGCTACATCTCCGCTCATATCCTCGCACTGCCCCGCTGTCGTGGATCTTATTGAGCGGCACTACCCCAAGCTGATAAAAAACCTGGTCAACGTCATCTCCCCCATGGTTGCCATGGGACGCCACCTGAAGTCTATCCTGCCACACTCGAAAGTCATTTACCTCAGCTCCTGCATTGCCGCCAAATTCGAGGCCCAGGCCGCAGAGACCGAAGGAGTCATTGATACCGTCCTTACCTACAAGGAACTGGAGGGATTGTTTAAAAGCCGCGGAATCAATGTTCCGGCTCTGAAAGAAGAGCCTTTCGATGGCATCCGCCCCCACCTGGGTCGCCTCTTTCCTCTTTCCGAGGGCGCTTTCAAAGCCTTCTCCCTTGCCACAGACCCCCTCGATTGCGAAATTGTTACCGCCGAAGGAGAGGTTCATGTAATGGGGATCATCCGAGATCTCGCTTCCGGCCGAATGAACCCTCGCATTGCGGATATCCGGTTTTGCTACGACGGGTGCATCGGCGGACCTGGACGCAACAAGGAAGTCACCCGCTTCTACAAGCGCAACCTGGTCATAACACACTTCAAACGCAACGTCCCGTACGAGACGGCTCCCCATCATCTTACCGCCGAAACCGGCTGCTCTCTCACCAGGGAGTTTTCCAACAAGTACGTTAAGCTGCCGACGCCACGCGCGGGTGACATAAAATCAATCCTACAGTCAACCAACAAATTTGCGCAAAAGGATGAGCTCAACTGCAGGGCATGCGGCTACCGGACCTGCCGGGAACATGCCGTAGCCGTATTTCAGGGCCTGGCAGACCTGGAGATGTGCCTGCCGTTCAACCTTCATAAACTGGAAGAGGACCGGGGGCGACTCATCCAGAAGTACGAACTCGCACGCCGCGAGCTGGAGCGGGAGTACGGAGACGAGTTCATTGTGGGCAAAGACCGCAAGACCCTGGAGGTCCTCGACCTCATTAAACAGGTAGGCCCCACGCCGACCACAGTCCTCATTCGCGGCGAATCCGGCACCGGCAAGGAACTTACAGCCCGCGCCATTCACCGGCACAGCATGAGGAACGACAAGCCACTGGTCACCGTAAACTGTACCACCATTACCGATTCATTGCTTGAAAGCGAGCTTTTCGGGCACAAGAGGGGCGCCTTCACCGGCGCAATCGCCGACAAGAAGGGTCTTTTCGAAGCAGCAGACGGAGGAACGATTTTTCTTGATGAAATAGGAGACATTACACCTAAACTTCAGGCTGAGCTGCTGCGAGTCCTCGATACCGGCGAAGTCAGGCCTGTTGGGGGCACGACCACCAAGAAAGTGGACGTCCGACTCATTGCCGCCACAAACAAAAACCTGGAGGAAGGGATCAGGGATGGGTGGTTCCGAGAAGATCTCTACTATCGCCTGAATGTCTTCACCATTACGATGCCCCCCCTGCGAAGCAGACTAGAGTCGGTGCCTACGCTTGCTCACTTTTTCCTCGAAAAGGCGCGAAACAAGCTCAACAAGAACATTGTGGGGATTGAAGAGCGGGCGATCAAGGCGATGATGCAATACACATGGCCTGGAAACATAAGAGAAATGCAGAATGTTATAGAGCGCGCAGCCGTTCTCACCCATGACCGGGTGGTAAAGCTCGGCAACCTCCCCCTCATCTTTGCGGAAAACTACGCCGATGGAGCCACCGACGTCCCGGACCTCGTTTCCTTTAAACATGAGCGTGAACCCCATGTCATGCGGGTCGAGAAGAAGCTTATTCAACGCTACTTGGCCGAGTCAGGAGGCAATGTGTCAAAAGCGGCACAACTCGCCAACATCCCGCGCCGCACATTTTACCGCCTTCTAGACAAGCACGGCCTCAAGGGCCAGCGCACCCCCAAGACCGAAACTACCGGAAATAATTAGTTTATTATCGCACAGCACCATACACCCCCCAATCATATACCCATCCATTTTACAGAGCTGCAAGTTTGGCCGTCGCATAAATCATCTGATTGAGACCGCCAGGAGGCACGATGTGTTACTTTTTGACACACCGTGCCAGCAGTGGCACACTTTAAAAATCAAACACAATGTTAGACTTCTATAATATTTTTAAAAATTTGCAAAAACAATGACTTAGGGCAAGAAGAAGAACTTGGACACGTTGGCACACTCCTCGCACTATGGAATGTATTCAAGAAAAACAAACGGACTGCATACATAAAGGAGGATACGCAATGGGAAGAATGAGAGAAAATCCGAGATATAATGTAATTTCAATGCGAATCAGCGATGAAGAACGGGAAGTTCTCGAAAAAATCATGGATGAAACCCACAAGACCGTGTCCGACATTATGAGGGAAGCGATGGAGATCGTGAAAAACCGGCTCCAGCCCGCTCTGGAAAAAGCGGCCTGAAAAAGAAGGGGAAGGGCATGCAGCCCTCCCCCTTCTTTTTCAGCAGATTTTTCCTTACTATTTGACTTTCCAGGTCGTCCCCTGCGGCCCATCCAGAAGGACAATGTTGCGTGCGAGGAGAAGGTCACGTATCTCGTCGCCACGCTTGAAGTCCCTGTTTTTCCGGGCAGCCGACCGCTCCTCGATGAGACGTTCGATTTCCTCAGGAGCAATTTCAAGAGCCGCAGCCTTTCTCTGCCTGATTCGTTCCAGATAGGCGGCGGGCTCTGAAATAAAGACCCCCAGGACATTACCCGCCTCTCGTATGCTCTCCCTTGCCTTTATCAAGACAGGAGCCGCAGCAGCATCACCGCTATCTTTTTCCACCAGAACTTTATTTACAGCACGCACAAGATCGAAAATGTGCCCAAAAGCCTGCGCAGTATTGAAATCGTCATCCATCGCCTCGCTGAACCTCTCGGGAAGGGCATCCACCTTCTCGGCCAACTCCTGCAGGCCGACAGACGCCGAGGCTCCATCCGCTCGCCCGGCCTCCTCAACAGAAAGGTACTCCTCTATTCCCGTCAGCGCTTTATATATACGCTCAAGCCCCGTCTCCGCTTCGGTGAGATTCTGATCCGAAAAATCGAGGGGAGAACGATAGTGGGCTGACAGGAGAAAGAAGCGGAGGACTTCGGAATCGTACCGGTCGAGCACTTCCTTTATCGTGAAAAAATTGCCCAGGGACTTGCTCATCTTCTCGGCGTTGATATTTACGAACCCGTTATGAAGCCAGTACTTCACGAATCTGCGGCCTGTAGCCGCTTCAGACTGGGCGATCTCGTTCTCATGATGAGGGAAGATGAGGTCTTTCCCTCCGCCATGTATATCGAATGTTTCTCCTAGAAATTTCATGCTCATCGCCGAACACTCGATGTGCCAGCCGGGCCTTCCCTTCCCCCACGGGGACTCCCAGAAGGGCTCGCCGGGCTTGGCCTCTTTCCATAGCGCAAAATCCATTGGGTGCTGTTTCCGTTCATCTACTTCGATCCGCGCGCCTGCCTGCATCTCCTCCAGGTTCCGTTTCGACAGTTTGAGATAGGAGTCGAACTTTTCCACGCAGAAGTAGACATCCCCTCCAGCCTGATAGGCAACCCCCTTTTCGACCAGCCTCTGCACAAGCGCGATGATTTCCTCTACATGCTCCGTAGCCTTCGGCTGGTGCGTCGGAAGAGCAAGTCCAAGCTGCGCCATATCCCGGTCGAATTCTGCGATAAACCGTTCGGAGACGGCATTGTAAGGCACACCTTCCTTGTTGGCCCGATTGATGATCTTGTCGTCGATATCGGTATAGTTGCGGACGTACGTTACCTCGAAACCGAGGTGGCGCAGGTACCGGTAGACCACATCAAACACGACGTTTGCACGGGCATGACCGATGTGGCAATGGTCATAGACCGTCACGCCGCAGACATACATTTTGACCTTCCCCGGGGTTAGGGGAACAAACTCCTCCTTGCTGCCGGAAAAGGTATTATAAACGCGAAGTGCCATGAGTTCCTCTCGGTAGTTGTACTGGTAAGGGAGTTACTTACGCAGTTCGATCGGTGAAAGCCGAAACTGACGCAACGAAACTTTCGGGGGTGAATGGCTTCCGGATATATCCGTCCGCCCCTGCTTCGGCCGTCAGCCGTTGCAATTCCTCCTCCGACTTGGAAGATAGAAGAAGAATAGGAATCCCCCTGCTGTATTCCTTCTCCCGCAAAAGCTTCGCTTTTTTGTCGCCGTCAAGCATCGGCAGCATAACGTCGAGGATTATCAGGTCCGGCTTGTTCCGCGAGAAAATGTAGCTGTTAGCCTCTATGCCGTTATTCGCCGTAAACACCTCGAATCCGGCACCTTCCAGAGCATCGCGCGCCATTGCGGTAACCAGCTCACTGTCATCTACGACGAGAATTTTTCGTTTCGTCATTCCCTTATCCTTCCTCCCCCATGTATCGTCACTTCCGTCACTGCATCCTGAACTGGTCGTTCTTACCGAAAAGCCGCAGAATCGCGTGCGGTATCCCGGAAAGCGGAAGTACCTGCCCCGCAGCGTTGAGACTTATGGCCGCCCTGGGCATACCGAAGACCACTGAGGTTTCCTCATCCTGAACCAGGGTTGCCCCACCGCACTCCCGTATTCGACGCAATCCGAGAGCACCGTCCTTCCCCATGCCGGTGAGCAGAACTCCCAAAACCCGCGCCCCCTGGTCCTCTGCAAGAGCGTTAAAGAGCACGTCTATCGACGGCCGGCAGCAGTTGACAGGGGGAGCGTCGATAAGCTTGATGTGCCCATTCTCCATTATCATGTGACAGTCGTTGGGCGCCACCACCGCTTCACCAGGGCTCACCCCTTCGCCGTCTTCAGCCAACCGGACGCTGATGCTGCTCTCCGTATCGAGCCATTTGGCGAATCCTCGGGCGAATCCCTGCGCTATGTGCTGGACAATATACACAGCTCCCGGGAAATCTGCAGGAAGGGCCTTCAGGATACTCAGCACCGCCCGAGGTCCCCCCGTTGAAGCTCCCACAGCGAGGATCGTAGGGGCTGCATCCTGCGGAGGGACGGGAGCCGGGACCGGTTCTACAAAGGCACGGTTGAGGTGATGGATAACACGGATACGTGCAAGAAGCCTGACCTTCTCAACCAGGCGCGCCTGGAAATCTTCGGTCAGGATAAAATCGGCCCCTCCGGGCTTCCCCATGACATCCAGGGCTCCCTTCTTTATGGCCGCAAATGCACTGTGAACCTCGCGGTCCTCCATAGTTGATGACAGGACCAGAATCGGAACCGGAGAAGTAGCCATTATCTCTTCGATGGCTGCCATCCCGTCCATTACCGGCATCAGGATATCCATGATCACCAGGTCCGGCTTCAGGAGGCGGCTCTTGTCTACCGCTTCCCGGCCATCGGCGGCCTCTCCCACCACTGCTATGTCTGAGGTACGATGGAAAATATCCCTCAGAATCGTTCTGGCCAGGTTCGAATCATCTGCCAGTAGTACTTTGATCATTCATATCTCCGCCGTAGCGTTGGCCATGGGATTGCCCCCATGATCCTTCGGATCATATCATTACGTTCGCGAAAGGAGAATCAGTAACTGTATTTTCAGCCGATGAGCGCCTCTACCGTATCGAGAAGAACTCCCTGATCGAATGTCCCTTTGACGATGTAGGCCTGGGCACCCGCTTCGAGAGCGCGGCGCTTATCTTCGTCCCTGCTTCGAGACGAAACGACGATCACGGGAACCTGGGCGTAAGCATTCATCATTCGCAGGCGCTTGGTCAGCTCGAAACCGTCAATACCGGGCATCTCTATATCGGTGACTACCAGATCGAACGTCGTGCCACCCACCTTCCCCAAAGCATCCTCACCAGATACCGCTACCTCCACACTATAGCCGTTTGCAACCAGGATGCTCCGCTCCATGGTCCGTGTGGTGATGGAATCATCAACCACAAGTATGCTTCCCCTGTGCTGCTCGGCAGCCCGCTCCTCGAACTCGCGGCGAAACGATGTGGCAGCAGCCCCCTCGGCTCGTGCAAAAAGGTCGGAGACGTTGAGAATGAGTGCGGGATTCCCGTCACCAAGAATGGTCGCCCCCGAAACGCACTCCACCACCCTGAGCTGTTTTCCGAGGCTTTTGACTACGACCTCCGAGCTTCCCCATGTCTCGTCGATGGAACACGCCAGAAGCTGATCCCGCTGTTTCAGGACAACCACCGGAAGCCTTCCGGCAGAGAGAAGGGTCTTTCTTTCTCCGAGCCCGAGAAGTGTCGCGAGAGAAACCAGCGGGACCGTCTTCCCTCGCACCGTCACAACCTCCTTCGTACCTACAGTGTCGATATCTTCATCCCTTACCCGGATCGTCTCCTGAACATGGTTCAAGGGAATTGCGTAGCGCTCGTCACCGCTGGAAACGACGAGGGCATCCAGGACCGAGAGAGTGAGTGGAAGATGCAGCGTGACCAGAGTCTGGCATCCTGGTTCGCTCGTCAGCGACAGGGTTCCCTTTACACTGTCTATGTTTCTCCGGGCTACATCCATCCCCATCCCCCGCCCGGACACGTCGGTTACCAGTTCACTGGTTGAGAAGCCAGGCCTGAGAATAAGATCGAGAGCCTCCTCGTCCCCGAGCTGGTCCGCTTCTTCCTTAGCTAGTACCCCCTTCCTGATCGCCACCTGCCTTACCCGATGAAGGTTGATGCCTCGTCCGTCGTCGAAAATATCGATGCGGACTCTGTTACCCTCATGCCGCGCCGTTAGCCGAACCGTCCCCTGGGGTCGTTTCCCGGAAGCTATCCGCTCGTCGGGGGTCTCGATTCCGTGATCAACGGCATTTGAGATCACGTGGATGAATACCGGCTTGAGGATATCGAGCATAACCCTGTCGAGTTCGATGTCGTCCCCGACGATCTCGAAGAGGATTTCCTTCCCCTGTGCCTTCGCCTGGTCGCGCACCAGCCGCTCCAGCACGTCAGTGACGGTTCGCAGCGGCAGCATCCGTAGTGCCATAGCTTCGCCGTGGAGTTCCTGCAGCAGGTAGGAGTGGTAGAGAACATCCATCTCAAGATCGCGGGTGAATTCGGCTAGGGCGGCTGTGGGAAGGGTTTCATTGTTGGACCGGCAAAGGGCACGCAGACGAGCGAGTTTCTCATCGAAGCGCGTCCGGTTGATGATCATTTCACCTACAAGATTGACGAGGCTGTCGAGGGTCTTGACTCTGGCACGGACAGTGTCCGCTTCGGCAAGCCCTTCCTGCCGTGGGATATCCTGGAGAGATATCCCACCCGCTCGGGAAGAGGCAAATACCTCATCGACGTCGATCTCCGGGTACTCGCCGGCTGCCAGCCCTCGGGTAAGGTGTGTGACGGCGTCGGTTCCCCGAAGGAGTAGATCGACAACCGAGGAATCGACGCTGCGCTCCCCCTCCTCCACTTCCTTTAGCAGGTCTTCCATGCGATGGGCGACTGCACTGATGCTGTCAAGGCCCATCATCCTGGCAGAACCTTTGAGGGTATGGGCGTTGCGCAACAGACCGTGAATCAGGTCGACGTTCTCCGGCTCTTTCTCCAGGACGAGAAGCCCCTTCTGAAGCATCGAAAGATGCTCCTCAGCCTCCTTGAGAAAGATGTCGAGATATTTGGGATCCACGATTGTTATACCTTCTCGTCGCTCAGTTCCTTCAGCTTCTCGATCTGCTCCATTATCTCGCCTATGGTCCGCTCGGTTTCACGGGCGCTGGTTGCAACCTGCTGCGCCACATCCCGCACATCCCCCATGGTTTCTGCCATCTGCTCACACGCCGAAGTCTGCTGCTGGGTCGAGAGGGTAATCTCTTTTGCCGCCCTGGCAGTTTCATCCACCATTCCGATAATCTTGGAGAAGGACTGCTGCACCTCATCTACAAGGCTGCTGGCATGATCGACTCCTTTTGTCCCCTCCTCCGTCACCATGATCGTCCGGTTGGTAGCTTTCTGGATTTCCTCGATAAGTCCCTTTATCTGTTGGGTGGCATCAACCGTCCGCTCCGCGAGCCGTTTCACCTCCTGGGCCACGATGGCGAAACGTTTTCCCGCTTCGCCGGCTCCAGCAGCCTCTATGGCGGCATTCAGAGCAAGAAGGTTCGTCTGGTCGCTTATTTCGTCGATGATCTCGACTATTCCGCCTATTTTCTGGCTGTTGTCCGCTAGTTGAAGCATGCTTGCGGCAATGCCCTCAACTTCTGTCCGGAGCCTCTGCATTCCACCTATGGCATTGGCGACATCGCTTGTGCCGTCGGTGCAGCTCTTGCTGGTCGCCTCCGCCAGAGACTCCACCGATTTAGCATTGTCGGTGATCTGCTTCGCGGTGATAGCGATTTCCTCCGAAGTGGTGGTGACCTCCTGGACAGCAGTAGCCTGCTGGGTGGCGCCCGAAGACTGCTGGGCCGAGATCGCCATCATTTCGTTGGTCGAGCTCGACAGCTGTATGATCGCCTCCTTTATCGAAGCTATCATATGATTGCTTTTGACGATCTCCCCCCTAAGATTTTTCACGATGACAGTGGTCATCTTGTTGAAAGCTTCGGCAAGGGTTCCTATTTCATCATTGGTCTCCACCGGAATTTCCTCATCCAGGTTCCCCTCCGCGATCCGTCTGGCCGTTTCCGTAAGCCGCAGTAGCGGACGCACGGAGAAGGTGACCACGAGTACGATGGTGGCGCTGGAAATTAGGAGCAGGATCAGCATCGAAACGAGAATTTCAGTTCTTAGTGCGGCAATCTTCTTCTCGGTCTTCTCCATAGAAAAACCGATGCGGAAGCCCCCCCAGTGCTTACCATGCACAAAGACCGGAGCCGATATGTCCCACATCAGCTCCCCCGTGTCGCGCCTGTATACCTGCTTCAGCAAATCCTGCTGGTTCTTGGCCGCCTTCAGTCCAACTTCGTCGTTGAAAAGCCGCTTTGTGCGGTTACCCATCCGATCCTTCTCCAGGTCTCCAGTGAGAGGCTTGGAATATATGGAGTTGTGGGTCGGGAGGTACCCGTTGCGATCAACGAGTACGGCAAAAACAACCTGGTCATCCTTCAGGAACTCGTCCTCGAGTTCCTGAATCTTGCTGTCGAGAAAACGGTCGTACTTCGTATGATATTTCGCTGGGTCCGTATTCGGAATCGGCTGGTATTTCTCATCAAAAACGTCATCCATGGTCAGGGTGCCGTCGGTAACGGCGTCCTCCAGGATCCGCTCCATCATCTTGGCTCCGGCCATGGCCTCGATCCGCCCCTTCGAAAGGAGTTCCTCCTCCATTACCGCCGTTCTCGATCGGACGAAATAGACGGTGAAGATGGACATGATGACGACCATCACGAGAATGAGGATGGCGGCGATCTTTATCGACAGCTTGTTGAACATGGCTCTCCCTCCATAATGTCGGCCTGGGCTACTCCCCTGTAACCATTATCTGCGGCGAAGCCAGCAGCTTTCTGACATCGAGCAGCATCACCCTGACGCCCTCCATATTGAACTGGCCGCGGATGAATTCGCGCTGTCCCTCTGAAAGGGACTGCACCACAGGCTCCAGCGCAGCAAGGGGAAGAGGCATTACGTCTCTCACCGCTTCGACGATGAGGCCCGTGTTGAACATCTCCCCCTTCACGATTATGATTCGGCCCCGTTTCCCGAGAGGAAGCTGCGGCAGTCCCAGCATTGGCCGAATATCTATGGCTGCGGTTATTTCACCTCGAAGGTTGAATACACCTGTGATCTGCTCCTGAACCCGGGGGACCTTCACTAGCCGCGGAATACGAATGACTTCTGCGGCATGGGGCGTCTCGAACGCATAACTCTCCCCGCCGAGCTCGAAGGTCACGCATTCAAGATGCTCTTCCGGAGCCTCTTCGACCTCGCTCAAAGCCTCCCAGTATTTCTCCCTCATCTCGCACAGGACAGTGTTGATGTCGTAACCGGTCTTTTCGCCTTCGCTCATGCACACCTCGGTATTCCGACTTTTTCCAGACAAGGATCAGACTGAAGCGCCTATCGCTCCTCCACCGCCAGTTCCTGCCTCAGCTTTGCGAGAAGGACGCCGCGGCTCGCCCCCCCGGCGTACGGCACGGCCCCGTCATCGGCACTCCGTTCCAGGATGGTACAGCAGTTGCGAAGTTCGCGCATGCCGTCCTTTTTCCGGCCGAGGCGCAGCAGGAGCCGCCCGAGGCAGTAATGCGGCATCATGAAATCTCCGGCGAGCAGGATCGCCTTCCTATACTCGGCCATCGCCTCCTCCGGCTTGTCAAGCATCTCGAAAAGGAGGCCCCGGAGGAGATACCCGTCCGGGAGAAGATCATCGAGTGCCTGTACTTTCCGGCAGACTTCCAGAGATTCTTCGGTCTGCCCCCTGTTGGCGAGGACAAAACCGCGCAATACTAACGCCCGCGGTTCGCGCGGCGCCTTTTCGAGGATGCGCTCTACCAGAAGCCCCGCAGCAGTAAAATTTTCCTCATCGAAAAGCCGGCGCGCCTGTGTGTAAAGGGCCTCCAAGTCGGGCTCAGCGGGCTGTAGCAAAGCCGGAGGCACTTCCCTTTGGATTACTGTGGAGCGTTGAAGGGGCAGAAGGGGCACGGGAGAAATGGACCGTCGTTCCCTGACCGGCCGCCGCTCCTTTACCTCAGCAGCCTGAGGCATTCCCCGCTTCCGATAGTAGAAGCCTCCTCCCGAAGAGTGGCGTTCGAAACGGGAAGAAAGAAAGGCAAGGGTCTCCGCATGCCCGAGGAACAGATATCCACCCGGATGCAGGGTCTCCGCGAAGTTTTCGACCACCCTTCTCATCGACTCCAGATCGAAATAGATAAGGACATTCCTGCAAAAGATGATGTCCACCTCAGCAAGCCCTTCATTCTTCGAAGGGTAAGGACCTGTCTGAAGGTTAAGGGGAAAAAGCCGGACAAGCCTCTTTACATCATCCTTTATCCGGTAATGGTCGTCCTGCTGATCGAAATACCTCTTCTGATGACGTTGGTCCGTGGCACGCATAGCCCAGGGACGGTATATACCTTCCGCAGCCTTTTTCAGTGCCCGCCTGTTGATATCCGTGGCAAGTATTTCGATGTCCCGGGATCGCCAGTCCGGGAACAGATCCATAATGGTCATAGCGATGGAGTAGGGTTCTTCCCCGGTGGAACATCCCGCCGACCATATCCGCAACTTCTTCTCCGGAGCCCCTACGAACTCCTTTTTCAGGAGGCGGCCGAGCACCTCGAAATGTGCCCGGTACCGGAAGAAATAAGTCTCTCCGACCGTCAGGAGTTGGAGGAGCTTCTGCAGTTCCTGACGCGTCTCTCCGTACCTGCTCAGGTAGTTGTAATAGTCCCGGTAGGAACCGGATTGTAGAACGTTCATGCGGGCAATGATGCCCCGCGCCAGGAACCTGGCGTTGCGTCGTTCGAACCTGAGACCACTGTGTGTGACGAGGTAATCGACGAAAAGCCGGAATGCCTCGTCCGAAAAATCCTCCTCCACCTGCGGCGCCATCTGCCGCGCGCCACGTTCGATCGTGGCAAGATCCCCCCGCAGCCTTAGAAAATCTACCGGTTTGGTGAGAAAGTCGAAAGTCTGGTGCAGCTCAAACTCGTACTCGGGAAAAGAAGAAACCGCTATGATAGGCACATGTCGCGTCTCTCTCCCCTTTTGCAGGCGAGTAACCGTTTCGATTACCTGTCCCCCGTCTCCCGGAAGATCGCAGACGATCACATCAGGGGCGGGAGTATCGATCTTAAAGTGCCGGCCGGCCGGGGGCAATGAGACGACTGTATGTCCGTCATCTGCAAGCAGATCGGTGATCGAATGGGTAAATGCCTGGTCGGTGCTTATGAGGAGAATGTGCAGCGGCATCGTTTTATAGCGCTACTTCGCCTCCTCAGCCTTTTTCCAGGAGTCGCGCAGCGTGACGGTCCTGTTGAAAACGGGCATTCCCGGGGCTGAATCACGTCTGTCGGCGCAAAAGTATCCCTGCCGCTCGAACTGGAATACGGCCTCCGGCTCTGCGCTCCGAAGTGCAGGTTCAAGAACGCTGTCGGAAAGTATTTCCATCGACTCCGGGTTGAGCTGCCGCTTCCAATCATCCCCGGAAGGATTCGGAACGCTGATCAGGCGGTCGTAAAGACGGATCTCTGCATTGAATCCGTGACGCGCGGAAACCCAGTGGATTATCCCCTTTACCTTCCGTCCCGCTGCAGGACCGCCCGTGTTGGTGTCGGGATCGTACGTGCACCTGATTTCCGTCACGTTCCCTGCTGCATCCTTCACCACACCAGTGCACGTTACGATGTAGGCGTAACGCAGCCGTACCTCCCTGCCTGGAGCCAGACGGTGGAAGCCCTTAGGCGGCTCCTCCATGAAGTCGTCCCGCTCTATGTAGAGCTCGCGGCAGAACGGGATCTGTCGCGTCCCCATCTCGGGGTCTTGCGGGTGGTTGGCCACCAGGAACTCCTCGTTACGGTCCTCGGGATAGTTCTCGATCACAAGCCTCACAGGGCGCAGGACCGCCATTGCCCGCGGAGCACGTACATTCAGGTCCTCCCGGACGCTCTCCTCGAGAATGCTCATATCGATCCAGCTGTCGCTCTTTCCAACCCCTATACGCTCGCAGAAGTTACGGATGGACTGCGGCGTATAACCCCGCCGCCGAAACCCCACGAGGGTCGGCATGCGGGGATCGTCCCACCCCCGGACATCCCCGTCCTGAACAAGCTGCAGAAGCTTTCTCTTGCTCATCACGGTATAGGTGAGATTGAGGCGTGCAAATTCGTACTGTCGGGGATGGTAGATGCCGAGCCTGTCGAGGAACCACTCGTAAAGTGGACGGTGATCTTCGAACTCCAGCGTACAGATCGAGTGTGTTATTCCTTCTATGGAATCGGACTGACCGTGGGCGAAGTCATACATGGGATAGATGCACCAGGCGTCCCCAGTGTGAGGATGTGGGGCATGCAGAATGCGATACATCACCGGATCGCGCATATTCAGATTCGGAGATGCCATGTCGATTCTTGCGCGAAGGACCCGGGATCCGTCCTTGAACTCGCCGCTGCGCATCCTGCGGAACAGCGAAAGATTTTCCTCAGCGGAACGGTTGCGATGAGGACTTTCCCGCCCCGGCTCCGTGAGGGTGCCGCGGTACTCCCTGATCTCCTCCGCAGAGAGATCGTCTACATAGGCGTCCCCCTGGGTAATGAGCTGTTCTGCCCAGCGGTAGAGCTGCTCGAAGTAATCCGAAGCATAGTAGAGGTGCTCACCCCAGTCGAACCCGAGCCAGTGTACGCTCTCCTTTATGGATTCAGCGTACTCTTCCTCTTCCTTGACCGGATTGGTATCGTCGAAGCGCAGGTGACAACGTCCGCCGAAATCGCGGGCAAGACCGAAATTGATGCAGATTGATTTGGCATGTCCGATATGGAGATATCCGTTGGGCTCCGGCGGAAAACGCGTAACTACGGATGCATGTTTTCCTGCACGCAGATCTTCTTCGATGATGTTGCGAAGAAAACCGGTGCTGGTGCCTTTATCGGTCTCAGTGGGACTGTTCATTGTGTCGGTGCCTCCGGCAGTAGTGGAATTCGCCACGGCAGCTGCGGCCAAGGGCTCACCGGCTCCCGCGGCTGTCATGGAGCTCGTGCCGCTCTTCCATGAGGGCAACGGCGTAAGAAGCTATTCCTTCCTTGCGCCCGGCGAAGCCAAGCTCCTCGGTGGTTGTGGCCTTTACATTGATCCTGGTTTCAGTGGTATCCAGGGCGGTGGCGATATTCTGGCGCATGGCAGGAATGTGGGGCGCCAGCTTCGGGCGTTGGGCCACTATAGTCGCATCAACATTTCCCACGCTGTACCCGCGCTCCCGGGCGAGCCCCATGACGTGGGAAAGAAGCTTCAGGCTGTCAGCCCCCTTATACGCAGGATCGGTATCGGGGAAATGCTTTCCTATGTCTCCCTCTCCTATTGCTCCCAGAATGGCGTCGGCAATGGCATGCAACAGCACATCAGCATCGGAATGCCCCAGCAGTCCAGTTTCATGCGGTATGTCTACCCCACCGAGGATCAGCTTTCGACCCTCCACCAGGCGGTGAACGTCGTAGCCGTGACCTATTCGCATATGCCAGCTCCCCCTGCGCATTCATGTTGCACCCGAAGTTCATCGAGAAAGGCCTCGGCCAGACGCATGTCCTCCGGAGTAGTGATCTTGATGTTTCGATAGTCACCCAGAACCACGTGGACAGCCCCGCCTGCCCGCTCGACAAGGGAAGCGTCGTCGGTCCCGAGAAATCCTTCGGCGGCCGCCGTTTCGTGGGCTGCCCGTATTATTCGGTACCGGAATGCCTGGGGGGTCTGAGCGAGCCAGAGTGTTTCCCGCGGCGGGGTCTCACGCACAACCCCCTTCACGACTACCTTGATGGTGTCCTTTGCCGGAACCGCGACGAGTGCACCGTCATGCTTAGCAGCAACCGAAACCGCCTCCTCGATCACGCGGAGCGGCACAAAGGGCCGAACCCCGTCATGAATGAGTATCACATCGTCATCGGCAGCACCCGAAATTGCCCGAAGTCCGTTCAGAACCGAATGCTGCCGCTCCGCCCCCCCCGGGACTATCTCCCGTACCTTGTCGAGGGCATACCGTTCCACCACCTGCTCCCGGCAATAGGAAATCTCTTCCGCTGGAATAACGAGGTATATTGTATCTATAATACGGGCGTTTTGCATGGCTGTCAGTGTGTGAGCCAGGATCGGCTTTCCCGACAGCTGCAGATACTGCTTATTGAATCCGGCGCCCATACGTTTCCCCATGCCGGCTGCCGGGACGACTGCAATGACTTTCATTGTGCACAGCCCCCTGAAACAGTGCCAGCCCGCGCGCAAAAACCCGCCAGGTCTGCCCTGAAATGAATCGTCAGATAATAATTGCCGGTTCCACACCGGGTCAATGAAAAAAAGGAGTTCCTGAAAAAAAGTTAAAAAGCTGTTTTGAAGGAAAGGGACGTGACGGATATCACGTAGCCGAAGAGGATGCCCGAACGGCAAGTGCAGAAAGGCCGGTCATGAGGGGTGCCACATCGTCATCGAGTATTGTGCGAAGATCCAGGAGGAACTTACCCCGCTGGATGCGGCCTATTATGGGAACCCTAGCCCCCCGGAGGAAAGCCTCGACTTCCCGCGCCGAGAGGGGGGAAGCTTCCACCGCCAGCAGGGTGGTTGGCAGTTCCAGCAACGGAAGTGCTCCCCCACCTACCTGCGACACCCCCTCCTCTAGGGTAAGAACCACCTCACGCGAAACCTGGCGACGCAACCGACGCACAACACGCTTTCCGCGTTCGGCCAACACTGCTGAGGGAGTTGCAAGAAGTCTCAATGTGGGGATTTCAGCCAGGGCCTGCCGCTGATCGCGGTAGAGGCGAAGAGTTGCTTCGAGGGCGGCAAGGGTGAGTTTGTCGATGCGCAGCGCCCGCAGCAGCGGGTGGCGCTTCATCAGATCCAGGCGCTCCCTGCTTCCGACGATGATGCCGGCCTGAGGCCCACCGAGAAGCTTGTCCCCGCTGAAGGTCACAACATCGACACCCTGCCGGACCAACTCCCCCACGGTCGGCTCATCACAACCGAGGAGGGAAGACAGGTTGACGAGGCTTCCGCTTCCGAGATCAGCCATCACCGGAACCCCATGCCGGCGCCCTAGATCCACCAGGTCGTCAGCCTCGACAGTGGCAGTGAATCCTACTACTGCATAATTCGACGTATGCACCTTGAGAAACAGGGCGGTTTCGGAAGCAATTGCGTTCTGGTAATCCCGCCTGTGAGTCCGGTTTGTCGTTCCGACCTCCCTCAGCACTGCACCGCTCTGAGCCATCACCTCGGGTATTCTGAAGGAGCCGCCGATCTCTACAAGTTCGCCCCGGGACACTACCACCTCTCGCCCTGCGGCGAGGGATGCAAGCGCCAGCAGCACTGCGGCGGCGTTATTGTTGACGACGAGGGCCGCCTCCGCACCAGTTAGCTCGCACAGGAGCTGCTCCACATGGGAATAGCGGCTCCCTCGCTCCCCTGTTGCCAGGTCGAGCTCCAGGTTCGTGTACCGGAATGCCGCATCAGCCAGCCCCTGCCTGGCCGCCTCCGCCAGAAGCGACCTCCCGAGATTTGTATGGATGACTATTCCGGTGCCGTTGACGACCCGCTTCAGGTTGGGGGATGAAAGATCGCTGCAGATCATGGCAGCGCGCGCAGCAACTGTTTGCTCAAGGGAGCCGGGAGGGAATGGCTCGCCGCTTCGGATCCGCTGTCGCAATTCATCGAGAGCAGAGCGGACAGCAGCAAGCACAAAGGGGCGGGAATGAAATTGAAGAAGCTCTTGAACCGGCTCAGTAACGAGAACCCGGTCAACCTTCGGGATGGACTGCAGAAGAGACATTATTTTCAGAGGTCCAGGTGCCGCGCTGCGGATAACTCCTCGGGCTTCAGGGTCACGCTCCCTCTGCTCCCCTGCATCAAGACCCTGCCGCCATATTCGGCATTTTTTCGTACGAGCTTTTCCGAGAGTGCAGCGTTACGTTTCCGGAATGCATCAATGATCTTTTCATGCTCCTCCACTGAAACCTTCATCCTGCCGGGGAGGCTGAGGGATGCGATTCTCAGGCGCTGGAACTTGCCGACCAGGTTGGTAATCAGCTCGTAGAGCTTGTCATTGTCCGCCGCCTTGATGAAAAGATCGTGAAAGTCGTTGTGCACCTTGAAGAAGTGCTTTATGTCGCCATTATCCGAAAGTGTTCGCAGCTTTTCATTGATCGTCTGGAGCTTGTCTATCTCCTTCTCGGAGAGATTTTCACAGGCCCGTCTGGCTGCGTAGCCCTCAAGGATGCTTTTAATGGCGTAGAACTCTTCCACATCTTTCTGAGAAAAGGAAACAACCACCGCTCCCTTGCGAGGGATAACCGTAAGGTACCCTTCCGACTCAAGCTGGCGAAACGCTTCCCGTATCGGGGTCCTGCTGATACCAAATCTTTCAGCCAGTTCAGGTTCGGCTACTTTCTCACCGGGCTTCAGGGCGCCGGAAATGATAGCATCCCGAATGGTCTCAAGAATTTTTTCCCTCAGGGTCAGATGTTTTTCGACATTCTTTCTCATATCGATTACCCCCGGCAAGTTGGAGCCAATTGTATACAGTATACAAAACCAAGTCAAGCCGTTCCTGTCGGGAACCTTTCATGAGGGATTGTTCTTGATCTTTGCCGACACCGATAGTAATCTATGCGCCTCCGCGGAAGGGGAACGCTTCAAGAAAGTGATCGGCGCACGCACTGAAACGGGATAAATCCTTCGGCCTCAAGACGGCCGAGAAAGAGAAATCGCCATGCGGGTTTTCGCACATGTTCCATACCATCTCCTCGAACAGAATCTGGACCTCATCCTGAGCCGGCGCATCAACCCTGAGATTCATTTCACTGGAGAGTCGCTGGACAATCTTCTACCGGAACAGCTGACGGCCGTAGCAGGAGTTCTGAGCGCCAACGGTATCAGGACGACAATCCATGCCCCATTCATAGATCTTAATCCCGGCTCGGTGGAGACGTTGGTGAGAGAAGCGACAAGGCACCGCTTCAAACAGGTGCTGGATGCGGCTGACATCCTCAAACCCGAGGTAATGGTATTTCACCCGGGATACGACCGATGGCGATACGGCGACAGCCAGGAGAAGTGGCTCAAGCACAGCATCGACAGCTGGCAGATGGTAATCGAACGCGCGGAATCCATCGACTGCACGATAGCCGTCGAGAATATCTTCGAGGAGGACCCCTCCACTTTACGTTCTCTGCTGGAAGCCGTCGATTCCCCAAGGCTCCGCCACTGCTTCGATGTAGGCCACTGGAACCTCTTCGGAACCACCAGCCTGGAGGAGTGGTTCGGGGAACTTGGAGCCTTCATCGCCGAAACTCACGTACATGACAACTTCGGAAAAAAAGACGACCACCTCCCCATCGGAGACGGCATCATCGACTTCGATCTCTTCTTTTCACTGATGGATCGCCACGCCCCCACCGCCGCCTTCACCATCGAGGCCCATTGCCAAAAAGATGTCTTGACCGCTCTTGAGAGACTTAAGAGCCGGCTGCCGCATACAGAGGCGTAGCACCCCGAAAGCTGCCCTTCACCTCAAACTGACATGGGCAGATTTCCTGCGAGGCACGAGCGTCAACGACATTGATTGATCGGGAATAAATGTAGCGGGTTACAGATAAGGAGAGAACAGCTTAGCCGTGCAGTCCCGGATCTTTTCAGGGAGTGGCCTGGCATCCATCTCTTCCAGCGTAACTTCTTGCGAGACGGATAGAACGTCCTCGAAGTGGGCAGACAGCCGCTTTCCAAGTTCCCGGTCATACACTTCCAGATTGAGCTCAAAATTGAGGCGCAGGCTGCGCGGATCCAGGTTTGCCGAGCCTATCAGGCTCCACAGCCCGTCCACCACGAAGAGCTTGGTATGAACGAAAGGCGGGGGCTGGTAGAAAACCCTGATGCCAAGCTGAAGGAGCTCCCAGAGATAGGAGCGGGTGGCCCAGTGAACAAAGGGCAGGTTGTTTTCCGCAGGCAGCACGAGCGTAACATCGACGCCGCGCATGGCGCACGTTATAAGCGCCGATATGATTGACCGGTCAGGAATGAAGTACGGGGTCATTATCCGGACCGAACGTGTGGCGCAGGCAAGTGCGCCCATCAAGATCCAGTGAAGCTTCCGGAACTCCTTGTCGGGGCCGTCGCTGATGACCCGTGCAAGCCCCCCCCCAGCCGGCGCCAGCTCGGGAAAATAACTCGGGTGATCGAGAATCTCCCCTGCCACGAAATACCAGTCCTCCAGAAAAACCCGCTGCAAGTCGGCCACCACCGGCCCCTCTACCAGAAAGTGGAGGTCCACCACCGTAGGGGGCGGGACGGGCCGGACCACCACATGCCGGTCCCCGATATTCATGCCCCCGGTAAAGGCGTGGTTTCCATCGACGACCAGGATCTTGCGGTGGTTTCGGAGGTTGAGGTAGCCACCGTGACGTAGCGGCAGGAATCGTCCCACCTTTACCTTAGTCCCCTTCAGAAGCTTGCGTGCCGTGGGCCGCGAATATTTTTCGCCGAGGCTGTCCACTATGACCCGGACCTCGACCCCCCGCTCCGCCGCCCGCCGCAAGGCATCAATGAATTTGCTCCCCGTCGCATCCCCGTCAAAGATATAGGTGCTGAGATGAACCGAATGCCGGGCAGCATCAATTGCGGCTACCATCAAAGGATATGCGCCTTCACCATTATGGAGGGGGGTGATGTGACTGCCGCCGGTAAGCCGGCAGGTAACGACACGATCAGCGAGAGCCCGCAATTCCTCCAAATGACCGGCTCCCGCAGGAAGAGAGCCTGCCTCTTCCGGTTCCCTGGAAGCGAACGCCTCGCAGCCGGTTAGACGTCGCCCGCTTTCCAGCCACTGCCGGGCCTTGCGGGTTATTCTGTTTACTCCCATGACCCAGTAGAAAAACGGACCGAAAAGGGGAAGGGTTATGCATACGCCTATCCATCCCATGGCCGAACGGGGATCACGCTTGTAAAGCAGCGCATGACCTGCGGCTCCGATGGAAAGCGATACCAGGGCTAGCAACAGAAGTGCCCACAGCAGGTTATCCAACAGTCCTCCCTTACCAACGGCAGAAATGAAAAAAGGGTCCGAAGACCCTTTTATCGCAGTAGATATACTACAATCAACAAAATAAAACGGGGGTTGTTTACTACAACAGCGAGTACGGCTCCGCTCTCTTGGTCCACTCGCTGGCTGGATGTTCGGATTTGAGCTTTTCGAAGGCTTCCTTCAGGGCAGAAGCGTTATGACTTCCCTTGTAGCGGCTAACCCCCCGCAGATATACTGCCTCCGGTGCGGCAGCGCTGTGGGGGTAATGTTCAAGCAGCGTGTTGAGGTGAAGAATTGCATCATTGAACTCGTTGCTGTCGAAATCGATCTTCGCCATGCCGAGCATGAGCGATGGCAATAATTCCCCGGGGGAGAGGAAGCCGACAGTACGGTGATGCTCGCGGCCGTAAAAGTCGAGCATCACGAGGGTCGGGGTCCACGTGATCCTGAAGTCCGTCGACAGCGGTTCGAAATCGGAAGGCACGCGGAGAGGAACGAGGTTGTCCTTGATAAAATCTATTACCTGCTGATCTGGATACGTAACTGCATCCATTTGTTTGCAGCCTATTCAGCCGGGATTGAAGAAGTCCAGCAGGATTGCCCTGTGCTCCGCCTGCCCCCGGCCCAGAGCTTTCTTCAGCTCGTTTTCCCAAGATATGGCACCCATGATTCCCTCCTTTGCTTGCAGACCGCCCCTGCGCACAGGACCTGTTTTTTTAATAAGACTAGCTCCACTGCGCCCGATGTCAAGCAACAGCCGAGTTCTTGAAGTTTGAGCAGCCAATGATTATACTGGCAATGAATCCTAGAATTATCTTTAGGAGAGGCCGCAATGAACGCACTCAAGACCACACTTCTTCTAGCCCTGCTGACAGTGCTCCTGGTATTGGCAGGCGGCGCCATAGGCGGCAAATCGGGAATGACGTTCGCTCTGGTGATGGCAGCCGTTATGAATTTCGTTTCTTACTGGTTTTCCGACCGCATCGTCCTGGCGATGTACGGGGCCAAGCAGGTAACCGAGGCCGAACAACCGGGATTCTACGGCCTTGTGCGCCAGCTGTCCATCCAGGCCGGTATTCCAATGCCGAAGGTCTACATTATCCCCTCGGAGACTCCCAATGCCTTCGCCACCGGGAGAAATCCGCAAAATGCCGCCGTTGCCGCTACAACAGGCATAATGCGCATTCTGACCCGTGAGGAACTCCTTGGAGTGATGGCTCACGAACTCTCCCACGTGAAACACCGCGACATACTCATATCTTCGATCGCAGCAACAGTTGCCGGCGCTATCACCTATCTTGCCAATATGGCACAATGGGCAGCCATGTTCGGAGGCCACCGGGACCGCGACGAGGAAGGCGGCGGTCTCTTCGGGATGCTCGTCATGGCGATAGTAGCACCGATAGCCGCAATGCTGATCCAGATGGCGATATCGCGCTCCCGCGAGTATGAAGCAGATAGGGGTGGGGCGGCAGTGTCGGGAGATCCGTTGCATCTGGCCAGTGCACTGCGCAAACTCCAGATGGCAAACCAGCAGATTCCGATGGAAGCCAGTCCGGCAACGGCTCATATGTTCATAGTAAATCCACTCACCGGCGGCGGGATCCTCTCCCTCTTCTCAACCCACCCGCCGATGGAAGAACGAATCCGGAGACTGGAAGAGATGGCTTACAGCCGCCGATTCTGATCACTCGCCCTGAGCGCCCGTCACAGCCGGGCGCTCTCTCACGACAAGGATGGAAATGACTTCCCCCTCACCCCGCCGTGCCGCGTTCGACATTCTGCTGCGCGTTGAAAAAGAAAAATCGTATGCCGACATCCTGCTCGACCAGGCGCTGACGGGAGATGCTCTCAAAGGGGCAGACCGGCGCCTACTCACTGAACTCGTGTACGGAGTTCTGAGGCGTCAAGCCACTCTCGACCATGTCGTGTCGCAATTCTCGTCGATAAAGCCTGCCAAACTTGAGCGGGCAGTCCTGATCCTTTTGCGGCTCGGACTCTACCAGACACTTTTTCTGGACCGCATGCCCGTCTCGGCAGCCGTTAACGAAACAGTGAATCTGGCGAAGTCCCTCGCTCCGCGAGCCTCCGGCTTCATCAACGCGGTACTTCGCCGGGCGGACCGAGAGCGGGAATCGATCAGCTATCCCAGCCCGGAAAAGGACCCTGTCCGATTCCTTTCTACCCGGTATTCGCATCCCGAGTGGCTCGCAGGTGAATGGCTCGCCCAGTTGGGAATGCCTGAGGCTGAACATCTGGCGAGTGCCATGGGAGAAGCTCCTCCCCTGACGGTCAGGACCAATACCCTTCTGGTCTCCCGGAACGAGCTGCTGGCGAGTTTCGCCGGGGCGGGTGTCGCTGCAGTCGCCACGCCCTTCGCTCCCGATGGAGTGACAGTCCTGGACTCCCTGCCGCCGCGGCAACTCCCGGGATTTTCGGAAGGATGGTTTGCAGTGCAGGACGAGTCGTCACAGTTGGCGGCATTCCTCCTTGAGCCCGCAAGAGGAGAAAAGCTACTCGATCTTTGCGCGGCGCCGGGGGGCAAAGCTACTTACCTCGCACAGCTCATGGGCAACAAAGGCTCGGTCCTCGCCTGCGACAAAGGAGCCAGACGGCTTCCGCTCATCACCGAAAGCGCAGCAAGACTCGGAATAACAATTATCGAGACGAAGCTGCTTGATGCCGCCCGGGAAGGAAACAGCCTCGAAAGGGACAGTTTCGACCGCGTGCTTGTGGATGCTCCCTGCTCCGGACTCGGGGTCCTGAGGCGGCACCCTGAGGGAAAATGGCTCAAGCGAAAGGAGGACCTGCCACAGCTTGCAGCGGCACAGCTCGCGATTCTCAGAACGGGCGCATCCTGCGTCAAGCCCGGCGGAACCCTGCTCTACGCCACCTGCTCCACGAGCAGGGAGGAAAACGAAGCGGTAATAGAGAATTTCCTTTCTCAGGTCGGGGGCTTCGTGGTAGATAACCTGCACGTTTTCTTCCCCGACCTGAAAGATCTCCTAACGGAAGAAGGATACTTCCGCAGCTGGCCCCACCGTAACCAGATGGACGGCTTCTTCGCCGCTCGATTGCGCCGGGCCGGCAAATCCCATCAAAGCTAACTTAGAGCTCTCCGTTTCGCCCAGCCGCCACAACCGGGCGTCGGATTGTCTTCAATTTTCAGGAGGACCACCATGAAAAAGATCGCCCCATCCATTCTCTCAGCAGATTTTTCCCGTCTCGGGGAAGAAGTCGGAGCGGTTGCTGCTGCGGGAGCGGATTATATACATATCGATGTTATGGACGGACATTTCGTACCTAACATCACCATAGGCCCCCTTGTCGTTAAAGCCGTCAGAAAGATTACCGACCTCCCCCTCGACGTCCATCTGATGATCGACAACCCCGACCTGTATGTTCCGGAGTTCGCAAGGGCGGGCGCCGACATCATAGTGGTTCATGCAGAAGCATCCAGACACCTGCACCGATCCGTGCAGCTCATCAAGTCCCTCGGGAAAAGGGCCGGCGTCTCCCTTAACCCTGCAACGCCTCTTCACGTCCTCGACTACATCCTGGAAGAGCTGGACCTCGTCCTGCTCATGACAGTCAATCCCGGTTTCGGCGGCCAATCCTTCATCGAGGCGTGTCTGCCCAAGATCCAAAACCTTCGTGCCATGCTCGACAAGCGGGGGCTCGACACGGAGCTTGAGGTAGACGGCGGCGTAAAGCCAGAAAACATCGCCCGCATCGCCCACGCAGGCGCAGACGTTTTCGTAGCCGGGAGCGCAGTGTTCGAAAGCAGCGACTACGCCCACACTATTTCCGAGCTAAAGCGGCAGGCAAAAGAGCCGATACTGTAGTCTAACCCCGAGTCGGTGCAGGCAGGCACCCATGGTCATTCCCAAGGACAATATACGAACCGCTCTCGCTGCCCATCCACGGGTTGCCTTACCCCCCGGCCCCATCCCGGCCGCTGTACTTCTGCCGCTGTTCGTGAGAAACAACGCCCTCCATATCCTGTTCACGAAGCGAACGGAACAGCTCAATCATCATGGAGGAGAGATCTCTTTTCCCGGTGGTGTATGCCAGGCTGAGGACGAAGCTCCCCTTGAAACCGCGCTGAGGGAGACATGGGAAGAGGTGGGTATTCCCGCGGGGGAAGTCGAGGTACTTGGATGTCTGGACGACGTCTATTCCATTCACAACTACCTTGTTACGCCATTTATAGGTCTTTTTTCAGGGAAAATCCGGCTGGCACCTAATGATGCTGAAATCGCACGAATCATCGAGATCCCGATCTGCCATTTACTCAGGCCGGAAATTTTCCGGGTCGAAGACCGGCCATGGCGCGGTCGTCCCCACCCCGTCTATTTCTATCAATTTCAGGGGGATGAGATATGGGGGCTTACGGCATCGATTCTCCGCCAGTTCCTGCAGGTGGTGTTTGAAGGCCGGACGGGTCCTGTCGGTATCGACATGGAGAAGGGAAGCGAACGGGAGGGGGCATGTTTGACAGCATCTTGATCATCGACGATACGGATGCAGTGCGTGAGCAGATCGAGCAGACCCTCAGCAATGTCTCTCTTTTCGCCCGGTATCACCATGCTACTGATGGGATCGAAGGTTTCAAGACCCTGCTAAGGGTTCCGGTGGATCTGATTCTTTGCGATCTGGAAATGCCGAGGATGGACGGATTCAAATTCCTCTCCATGCTGCGGACAAGGGACGAACTGCGTGATATTCCGGTAATCATGCTTACCGGCAGGGAAGATCGGGAGTTGAAGATCCGCGGCCTCGAACAGGGAGCAAGCGACTATGTTACTAAGCCTTTCGATCCGGGTGAACTGGTCGCGCGGGTTAAGGTGCAGATGAAAATCAAATCCCTGCAGGACGAGCTGAAGAAGTCGAACGAACTCCTCAAGGAACTGTCGAACACCGACCCGCTCACGCGCCTATACAACCGCCGCTACCTGATGGAAGCCCTGGAGCGGGAATTCCAGCGTTCCTCACGGAAGCAGGGGCCGCTTTCTCTGGTACTGCTCGACATCGACCACTTCAAAAAGATAAACGATACTTACGGGCATCAGGAAGGTGACGTGGTTCTCGCTGCCGTAGCGGAGATGGCACAGGCGGGATTGCGTCGTTACGACATCGCCGCACGCTATGGAGGGGAAGAGTTCATTCTGCTGCTGCCGGAGACACCCCTACAGGAAGCGATCGCAGTCGCGGACCGGCTCAGGGAATCGATCCAGGAGATGGAATTCCCACCTCCGCTGGAAAACCTGACCGTAACCATCAGTCTGGGAGTTTCGACCTACCCCTCACAACGTATTGACTGTATCGACTCCCTCATCAGACAGGCCGACGAAGCACTCTACCGGGCAAAACAGAACGGACGCAATCGTATGGAAATCATGGCTGCCTGACTCCAGCCTCCTTCGCAGTCAGGCCGTTTCCGCATCGCCTCCGGTGCCCAGAATGCGATCATAAACCTCCCGCACCGGCACCGTCACCCCCTCATAATCCCTCATCAGAGCCTCTCCGGGATGGCGCAGCTTCGAATCATACCCGAGGCGGCGAGCCAGCTTGTCCAGATACTCCTGCGCTCCCCCCAGGTCGTTTATCGAATGGTCGTGTATGATGCGGAGCCGGTTCTCCAGGCGGCGTAGGAACTTATAGCCGGTAAGAAGGATCTCGCATTCGGCTTCGGCAAGAATCCCCGCAGTTCGAATGCCTTTCAGGGCGATGAGCGTATTGGCGCTGCGGATGCCGGGGGTTTCCCTGCCATGCTTCAGCTGCAGGTACTGGACGATGAACTCGACATCGACAATACCTCCGCGGCCGGTCTTGATATTGTACATCCCTTCCCGCTCTCGTCCGAGCTCCACCTCCATACGCATCCGCAGTCGA
The DNA here is from genome assembly GCF_900187405.1 of Geobacter sp. DSM 9736. Classification (NCBI taxonomy): domain Bacteria; kingdom Pseudomonadati; phylum Thermodesulfobacteriota; class Desulfuromonadia; order Geobacterales; family Geobacteraceae; genus Geobacter; species Geobacter sp. DSM 9736. The sequence goes on along the minus strand of NZ_LT896716.1, from coordinate 3,430,467 downwards.
TGTATCTCGCGACGTACGGCATCGTCTGCACTGCCGCCGTATACCGTCTCGCAGATGATCCGCTCTATCTCCTCACGCAGCCCCGGCTCGCCGAGAACGACCCGAGCCCTGGTCAATGCCTGGCGTTCCCATATCTGTGCTTCCTCCCGATGATAGTTCCGAAAGGATTCCAGCGAGGTAACAAGCGGACCTGCATTCCCTGACGGCCTCAGGCGCGTGTCTATCTTGTAGACGGAGCCCTCCCGCGTCTGCATTGTAAGGATCGAGATGATCTTCTGGCCTAGCTTCGCGAAGAACTCCCTGTTGCTGATGCTCTTCTCTCCGGAGGTGTTTCCCTGACGGTCGTAGATGTAAATGATGTCGAGGTCCGAGTGGTAATTGAGCTCCCGCCCCCCCATTTTCCCCATGGCGACGACGGCGAATCCTGCCTCCTTCAATGTGCCGTCCTCCGCTTCGTACATAGGAGTACCGAACCGTGCGAGTTCCTGTCGTGCAAGACTGTGGGCTGCATCGAGACAGACATCCGCGAGGCTGGTTAGCTGGCTGGCGATTTCAGTCTGCCCCATGTTGCCGTAGATGTCGCTGATGCCAACCCTGAGAAACTCCTCGTGCCGGTAGCGACGAAGCACGTCGAGCTGCTCCTCGAAACCCTCTGCCTGGAGAAGAAGGTCCCTCAGCTCAGCGGACATCGTTTCCCGCACCTTGACCGAAGAGCCGGAGATTCGTGAGACCATGCTGTCGAGCAGCTCGGGATGCCCTATGAAGATCTTGGAGAGGAATTCCGACATACCGAAAAGCGAGACCATCAGCTTGAGGATTTCCCGGTTCTCCGCAAGGAGTGCATAGAATGAGGAGCGGGAGCCTATGGCGGAAAGGAAACGCTCCATGTTCGACAGCGCCATATCAGGATCGGGGGAAGCGAAAACCTCCTGAAGGATCAACGGCGCGATCTTCTCCAGTATCCGCCGGGCACGCTCCGTAAGATGGGCTCGGGGAGGGCCGTCGCGCAGCAGCAGCAGATGGTCGTAGGCCATATCTACCCGCTCGAAGCGACGCTCGGCAAGCATGTCCTTGACAAGGTCAGGATCTGCCTTCGGATCGAAGAAGAGAAGGACCTCGGGACGGACCTCTTCACGCAGCCGTTCGTCCCGCCCAAGAAAAAGAGCTCCATATACATGGGAGACATTTCTGCGATGTTCCTCCAGCGATGAGCGGAAACGCTCGACACCATCCTGCCGCAGATACCCACAGCGACGGGCAAGAGCAGTGAATTCTTCATCCTTTTTCGGCAGGCTGTGGGTCTGGCGCTCCTGAACCACCTGAATTCGATGCTCCACAGTTCGCAGGAAACGGTACGCTTCCCGTAGCCGCGTATGGTCCTCATCCTTGATAAGGGCAACCTCGTTGAGTGCCGCAAGCGCTTCCAGGCTGTTCTTTCTGCGTAGCGCAGGGTTCTTCCCGGCGTACACCAGTTGCAGCGCCTGAATGAAGAATTCGATTTCACGAATCCCTCCACGGCCGAGCTTGATGTTGTACTCCCCCTCCATCTCACGAGCCAGGGAGGCATCGATCTTTTTCTTCATGCCCATCATGTCCTCGATCAGATTGTAATCGAGGTACTTTCGGTAGATGAAGGGTTCAAGGGAAGCAAGAAGGCGCTCACCGAGCTCCAGCGAGCCAGCCACCGGCCGCGCCTTGAGAAGGGCTGCCCGCTCCCACGACTGCCCCCAGTACTCGTAGTATGTCTCCGCCGCCCGCAGCGACATCGCCATCTCACCGCTCTTCCCCTCGGGACGCAGACCCAGGTCAACCCTGAAGACGAACCCGTCACCGGTCACCTGCGAAATGGCTTTCGTGACCATTTCCGCCAGCTTCACGAAAAAGGCATGGAGAGAGATTGAGCCCTTCGCTCCTCCCTGCCCGTCCGGGACACCCCTTGTCCTCCCCTGATCCGAGGAATAGAAGTAGATGATATCGATATCGGATGAAAAATTCAGTTCGCGTCCGCCGAGCTTTCCCATGCCGATGATGGTGAACTCAGCCTCCCGCTCTCCCTGCGGAGTCTCCATCATCGGAAGGCCATGTTCTACGACAAGGCTTCTATAGGCGCCCTCATACGCAACCTGGAGCGCTGCGGCCGCCAGCGACGAGAGCTCGGCAGTCACCTCTTCAAGTGAGGCGAGGCCTGCAAGGTCCCGGGCGGCGATCCGCAAAATCTCGTTGTACTTGAAGCGGCGCAAGATGGGCAGGATATCTGCAAAAACAGCGTCATGAGGCACCTGATCCCGCAACAGTGTCAGTGCATCAGCTTCAGAACGCTTCATGTCGATCAGTCGATTCGAGAACAGGCTGCGGAAAAAAGATGCATCACGGCAGATAATGTTGGTGAGAAATGGTGAGGAGCCGCATATTCCAAGAAACTGCGAGACTCGCAGCCTGTCTGAACAGACCGCAATAATTTCATCCGGCGGGACGACGGAGGTTACCCGTTCCAGACCATTCAGCGCCATGTCGGGGGTTGGAGTGGAAAGGGCCGCCTGGGCAATTACACTAAGGAGATCGGGAGGGAAAATCTTCGATAGAAGCTGCAGATTGGCAGCGGAGCGAGCGCCGTACAGAAAGCCGCTCGCTTCCAGAAAGGAGGCGAAATCGACGTCTTCACCCTCATCCTGAACCGACGCAAAGATCGATTCGAACGCATCGGCGAATTCGGATCCCGTCATTCCCCCACCAACGCCTGCAGCTCCCGTCTGTAGTCGCCGCGAACGATGCCCTTTTCGGTAATTATTCCCGCGATATAGCGCGCAGGAGTCACATCGAAGGCGGGATTTCGCACCCGTACCCCATCAGGCGCCACCTGAACCCCCTGTACGTGGGTCACTTCCTGTGAGTTCCGCTCCTCGATAGGAATGTCGTCACCCGTATCGAGTGAAAGATCAAGGGTGGAGATAGGTGCCGCCACGTAGAAGGGAATCCGGTTTTCGTTAGCCAGCACCGCGACGGAATAGGTTCCTATCTTGTTTGCCGTATCCCCATTGGCGGCGATGCGGTCGGCCCCCACAACGATGCAGTCGATTTCTCCTTTTTTCATGAACCACCCTGCCATGTTGTCGGAGATGAGAGTCACGGGAATACCATCCTTCATCAACTCCCACGCGGTCAGGCGGGCACCCTGCAGCCAGGGTCTCGTCTCGTCGGCAAAGACCCGGATATTTTTTCCCGCTTCATGAGCGGCGCGTATTACCCCCAGTGCTGTTCCGTATCCTGCCGTTGCAAGGCCGCCGGCATTGCAGTGGGTGAGGACGGCAGCTCCTTCCTTGATAACAGGTGCTCCGTTTCGCCCGATAGCACGGCAGATTTCCAGATCTTCCTCCTCGACCCTTATCGCCTCGGCCTTCAGAACTTCACGAATCGACTTGATGTCGAGATGGCGGTTCGACTGCGCGACCCGCTTCATCCGCTCGATTGCCCAGAAGAGGTTTACGGCGGTGGGTCTGGTGCGGCCTATCACGTCACACACGTTATCGAGTTGCTTGAAGAAAGATTCATGGGTGTCGGCGATAATTTCCCGTGCACCGAGCGCTACCCCCATGGCTGCTGCCACACCGATGGCGGGTGCGCCACGTATGATCATTCCGCGGATCGCCTCGGCAACCCCCTTGAAATCGTCGTATTCGTTATAGACTTCCTCTGCCGGAAGCCTGGTCTGGTCGATCATCACCACTTTGTTGTCGCGCCACTCTATCGTTCGAAAAGACATGTTTCATTACCTCATCATCACAGAGGCACAGAGACGCGGAAAATAACAAGTTGATGGATAAGGGGTGACCTGCTTCTTCTCTGTGTCTCCGTGTCTCCGTGGCAATTATTTCTAGCCTTTGAGTTTTTTCAAAAGGAGCTCGTTAACCACCGCCGGATTCGCCTTACCCTTCGACGCGCGCATCACCTGTCCGACGAAGAAGCCGAACACTTTTTCCTTGCCACCGCGATACTCATCCACCTGGCCGGCATTGGCAGCCATGATGTCGTCGATTATCTTCTCGATCTCGCCGGTATCCGAAACCTGAACTAGCCCCTTCTCCTCAACGATTGTCGCCGGATCTTTTCCCGTGCTCCACATCTCGTCAAAGACCGTCTTGGCGATCTTGCCGGAGATGGTTCCTTTTTCCATCAGCTGCAGAAGCGCAGCCAGGAGCTGCGGCGTCACGGGGCAGGCCGTGATCGGTTTCCCTTCCTCATTGAGACTGCGAGTCACTTCCCCCATTATCCAATTTGCCGCGGCCTTTGGCTGGCACCCCGCAGTGACACACGACTCGAAATAATCCGCTGTCTCGCGGGCCGCTGTCAGCACCTCCGCATCCTGCTCGGGGAGCCCCAACACCGCAGTGTACCTTTCCTTCCGAGCTTCGGGAAGCTCAGGAAGGGACAGCCTTACATCCTCCACCCAGTCGTCCGAAATCACTAGCGGAACAAGGTCCGGGTCCGGGAAATACCGGTAGTCGTGTGCCTCCTCCTTGCCGCGCATGGAACGTGTGACGCCGCTGTTAGGGTCGAAGAGGCGGGTCTCCTGGACGACCTTCCCCCCCTCCTCGATCAGCTCGATCTGTCGCTCGATCTCATATTCGATGGCCTGCTTCACGAAACGGAACGAGTTGACGTTCTTGATCTCTGCACGGGTGCCGAAGGTGCTGCTTCCCACCGGCATGACCGATACGTTGGCGTCGCAGCGGAAGCTCCCTTCCTCCATGTTGCCGTCACAGATCCCGAGGTACACCACGATCTGATGGAGCTTTTTCAGGTAGGCCACAGCTTCGTCGGCGGAGCGGATGTCCGGTTCAGACACGATCTCCAGCAGAGGTGTGCAGGCACGGTTGAGGTCCACTCCGGAGCCGTCGCCAAGCCCCGAGACGTCGGCATGGACCAGCTTCCCTGCGTCCTCCTCCATGTGAATACGAGTAATCCCTATCCGTTTGATGCCTCCGTCGGACTCGATGTCAAGATGCCCACCCACGCAGACGGGAAGCTCGAACTGGCTGATCTGGTAACCCTTCGGCAGATCCGGATAGAAGTAGTTCTTCCGCGCAAAGATGCTCCGCTGGGAAATGGCGCAGTTGGTGGCGAGGCCGGCACGGATGGCGAATTCCACCACCTTCTTGTTGAGGACCGGGAGAGCCCCCGGCAGCCCCAGGCAGACAGGGCAGGTCTGGGAATTGGGGGAAGCACCGAACTTTGTCGAGCATCCGCAGAATATCTTCGTATTAGTCAGAAGTTGGACATGGACCTCAAGACCAATGACTGGCTGGAATTTCATGAGTTTCTCCGGAATATCAAAGGTTCGCCTTTCGCATATGCCACTCCGTCGCCTGCTCGAATGCGTGGGCAGCCCGCAATATCGTTTCTTCACCAAAAGGCCTGCCGATCAGCTGCAGCCCGATCGGGAGAGACTCCTTGCTAAACCCGGCGGGAACAGAAATGCCGCAGGTCCCGGCGAGGTTAACCGGGATGGTGAAGATGTCGGACAGGTACATCTGGAGCGGATCGTTCAACTTTTCCCCGAGCCGAAATGCAGGTGTCGGCGCTACAGGGGTGAGCAGAACGTCCACCTTCTCGAACGCCTTCAGGAAATCGTGCATGATGAGTGTGCGCACCTTCTGGGCCTTCAGGTAATATGCATCGTAATAGCCGGAAGAGAGGGCATAGGTACCCAGCATGATACGGCGCTTAACCTCGGCACCGAACCCTTCGGCACGGCTTTTCATGAACATTTCCAGCAGATTGCGCGCTTCCGGGCTCCGGTGCCCGAACCGGACGCCGTCGTACCTGGCGAGATTCGAACTCGCCTCGGCGGTAGCTATGAGGTAGTAGGTGGCAACGGCGTAATCGGTGTGAGGGAGGGAAACATCTACGAACTCGGCGCCGAGTCCGCGAAACACCTCGATGGCCCGCTCCAGGGCCTCCTTAACATCCGGATCGAGCCCCTCCCGGTAATACTCTTTTGGAAGTCCCAACTTGAGCCCCGCCACCTCTCCAGTCAGGGCGGCTCGGTAATCGGGTACCGGCAGGTCGACACTCGTAGAGTCCAGTGGATCGTGGCCGGCAACCGCGTTTAACATGATTGCGCAATCGGTAACGTCGCGGGTAAGGGGGCCGACCTGATCGAGGGAGGATGCGTAGGCTATGACCCCGTAGCGGGAAACCCTGCCGTAGGTTGGCTTGAGCCCGACACAGCTGCAGTGGGAAGCTGGCTGCCGGATAGATCCGCCGGTGTCGGTTCCCAAAGCCGCCGTCGCCTGGCCGGCTGCGATGCAGGCAGCAGATCCGCCGGACGATCCCCCCGGAGTGCATTCCAGGTTCCAGGGATTTCGGGTCGGGCCGAAGGCACTAGATTCCGAAGAAGAACCCATGGCAAACTCGTCCTGGTTCAGCTTTCCGATCAGCACCGCACCGCGCTCCTTGAGGCGCGCCACCGCAGTTCCGTCATAGGGAGGGACAAAGTCTTTCAGTATTCGGGAGCCGCAGGTGGTGCGGATTCCGCCGGTGACGAAGATATCCTTGAGCGCCACCGGGATTCCAGTGAGAATGTCCCCCTCCCCTGCGGCGATCCGCCTGTCGGCTGTACGGGCCGCCTCCATTGCCTCTTCGGGTGTTACGGTTATGAAGGCATTTACCCGCGGCTCGGTCGACATCACCCGCTCCAGCAGCGCCGTCGTCGCCTCCACCGAAGAGACCTCCCTCTTCAGCAGCTTGTCGTGCAGCTCGTGTATCGTCAGTTCATGCAATTGCATTCACATGTCTCCGGTTCGTTTTCTCAACCTTAACCCTTACCCAAACCTGCTATTCGATAACCTTTGGCACCCGGAAGAAGTCTTCCACCCTGTCAGGTGCGTTGGCAAGGGCATTGTCAGCGCCTATCGCCTCATGCACCCTGTCCGCGCGGAAAGCATTCTCCACCGGCACCGCATGGGCTGTCGGCACGATTCCCTCAGTGTTGAGTTCGTTCAGTTTCTCGACGTACGCGAGGATAGCATCCATCTGGCCGGTAAAAATTTCCTTCTCCTCTTCGGCGAGTTCCAGCCGGGCCAGCCGCGCAACATGCTCCACATCTCTTTTGGTGATCTTCATCCGGCACTCCTTATTCACTCAAGAAACGCGGCTTTTGTAGCATGAAAGCCGTAAAAATACAACGAGTCACGCCAGTTCAAGCCCGGCGAACCTGACAAGCAGCTTCTTAGGACCCACGGAATCGAACCAGACGATCACCTTCTGCTCATCCCCCCGCCCTTCGATCTTCCTGATCACCCCGGGACCGAACTTGCCGTGCCTCACCCTCATCCCGAGCCGCACCTCCTCCGGTTCCTCGTCCGGCACCAGGTGCACTTCGTTGTCCGGCAACGCTTCAGCCTCGAATACCGCCGCCAGGTTGTGGTGTGAAGACCGTTGACCAGCAGTTTCCCACGGAAGGTCTCCCCGCCATGACTCCTCCCTCTCCTCCCGGTCGATCACCTCGCGGGGAATATCCCCCAGAAAACGGGAAGGCAGGTTCCGCTGCTCCTGCCCGAAGATGTGACGTCGCCGGGCGCTGGTGAGGTACAGCCTCTCCCGCGCCCGAGTCATGCCTACATAGCAGAGCCGGCGTTCCTCCTCCATCTGCTCCTGATCGTCCAGGCACCGCACGTGCGGGAATATCCGCTCTTCCATGCCAACCATGAAAACTATGGGGAATTCCAGGCCCTTGGCGGAATGGAGAGTCATGAGCGTGACCGAATCTCTCCCCGTGCCGTCCCGCTCCAGGTCCGAAATCAGGGCAACCTGCTCAAGGAATGCGGAGAGGGTCTTCTCCTCGCTGATGCGCTCGAACTCCTGCAGGGCTGAAACCAGCTCCTCAAGATTGGCCAGCCGATCCTGCGCCTCGTCGCTCCGCTCACCCTGAAGTCGCAGGGCATATCCGGTCTCATCTATAATACGGACGGCCAGCTCCGAAAGCTGGACCGTCCCGACGAGAGCCCGAAACCTGTCGAGAAGCTCCATGAACCCGGATATGCGGCCTCGCGGTCCCGCCGTCAGAAGATCTCCGTCGGCTGCAGTTCGGAGTGCCTCATGGAAGCTGATCCGGCGCTCCGACGCCAGTTCGCTCACCCGGTCGATGGTAGCGTGGCCGATTCCGCGAGGCGGTGTGTTGATGATGCGCTTCAACGCCATCTCATCCGACGGGTTGTCCAGCGCACGCAGATAGGCGAGGATATCCTTTACCTCAAGCCTTTCATAAAAACGCATGCCCCCTACCATGTGGTACGGGATACCGTCGCTCACTAGCGCATCCTCTACTACACGGGACTGGGCGTTGGTGCGGTAGAAGACGGCGATGTCCCTGAGAGAGCCTGAACGGGCGAAGCGCTCGATCTCCCGGCAGACGAACCTCGCCTCTTCACGTTCGTTGTCCAGTGTCCGGCATATCAACCGCTCCCCCGGCGGGTTTTCCGTCCAGAGGGCCTTTCCCTTCCTGCCACGGTTGCCGGCCACGACATTGCCGGCGGCCGCGAGGATGTTCCCGGTTGAGCGGTAATTTTGCTCGAGCTTCACGACCTTGACGTCCGGAAAGTCATTCTCGAAATCGAGTATGTTCCTTATGTCGGCTCCCCGCCAGCGGTAAATCGATTGGTCGTCGTCTCCCACTACGCAAAGGTTTTGGCGGTCCCCGGCCAGGAGCTTCACGAGCCGGTACTGGATCGCGTTGGTATCCTGATACTCGTCCACGAGAAGCCAGCGGAACTTTTCCCGATACCGGGCGAGGACATCCGGAACTGTTTCGAAGAGGCGCACCGTCAGGAGCACGAGATCCCCGAAATCAAGAGCGTTGCACATCCGCAGCCGTTCCTGATAGGCCGTATAAACCCGTGCAAGCTTGTCGAGGAAGGGACTTCCTCCCTCCAGATCACCGGGAATCTTCCCTGCATTCTTGCAATCGTCAATGGCGGCGGCAAAAGACTTGGCGGGATAACGCTTCTCGTCGAACCCGAAGGAGCCTACGATCTCTTTGAGAAGGCGTTCGCTGTCCCGGTCGTCGTAGATTGCAAAGTTGCCGTCATAGCCCAGGTGCCGGATGTCGCGCCTCAGTATCCGGGCGCAGGCGGAATGGAAGGTACTTATAAGGGGGATCTCCCCCCCTCCAAGGAGGCTCTGGACGCGCTCCCTCATCTCACCAGCAGCCTTGTTGGTGAAGGTTACAGCCAATATCTGCCACGGCGGCACCCCCCGCTCAAGTATGAGCCAGGCAATGCGGTGGACGATGACGCGGGTCTTGCCGGAACCGGCCCCCGCGAGGATCAGAAGGGGACCCTCACCGTGAAGGACCGCTTCCTTCTGGGGCGGATTCAGGTTTTGCAGGAGATTCATGGGCTCACATCTAGGTTTGATTGCAGCGATTTTCAGGGGATATGCTGCGCGGGACGAACTAACTGTACCACCATTTAAAAGTTAGTGGTATCCGGATTTTCAGGAGGGACTGATTCGCTTCGGTGCTCATTGCGGTGACGCCCTCCTTCAGCGGTGGCGTCCCTCCAGAGTGTTGCCATGATGGCGAAAACTATGGGACCGACAATCAGCCCGAGAAGCCCCATGGTCGCAGCACCCCCCACGGCACCGAGCACGACTGCCAGTGTCGGGATGTTACTTCTGGCTCCGATGGTCAGTGGCCTGATTGCATTATCCGAAATACCAACGAAGATGGCGCACCAACCGGCGAGGAGGCCTGCGTTAAGGTACGCTCCGGTGAGGGCAAGGTATGCCACGAGGGGAACCCACACGAGTGCGGTGCCCACGACGGGAACAAGAGCGCCTATGGCGGTAAGCAGGCCGAAGAGGACCGGCGCGGGAACTCCGGCGAAAAAGTACCCGACCCCGGCCAATGCACCCTGAACGAGGCAGGTCAGTATAGTACCGACCACAACTGCCGTGGTTGTGGACCGGATCTTGGTAAGGTAGTGCCTGATCGTTCCGGGATCGTCGGCAAAGCGCCGGACCCCGGCATCTACAACCCTCGCTCCGTCCCGATATATGAAGTAGAGGATAAAGATAGACATGGCGAGGGTCAGCATGAACTGAGCAACGTTCCTGACCGTGCTGCTCGCCATATTCAGAAGGAACTGGGAAGCCGTTCCGGCAATCTGTGCTGCGTGCTCGGTGATGTCGAATCCGGTTCCTTCTACCAGCGAAAGTATCCTGTCTCCGAAGGGGACCCTATTGAGAACGCTCGTCCCCGAAGTGCTCAGGGAGCGAAAGAGTTCGGCGCTCTCGTAATACCAGACCGCAGCATTCTGGGCTATCATGAAAATGAGAATCGCGGCGGGAAGAATGACGCCCAGCGTGACAAGACCGACCATCAGACTTGCCGCGCGGTCGGGATGGCCTCGAAAACGACCTTCGATGCGTTCGTAATATGGATATGTAGCGAGGCCGACCACCAGTGCCCAGACGAATGGCATCGCGAAAGGAGCTATCAGCAGAAAAAGAAGCCATATTATGGCTGCAGTGGCCAAGGCAGCCAGTATGCTCAGGTAGATCTTCCTGTCCATATTCCCTCCCCGAATCCGATTCTCGGTACCGGTGCGAGTTCAGATTTTGATTATATCTACTCGATGCGGCTTGTCGAACAGACACTCAACATCCCGTCCAAGAGGTTCGCAAATATTCATGATCCGTCACTTATGGTTGTCTATCACAGAACCGGCCTCAATTCCAAGAATTGCCTCCTTTTTTTCTTGTCAGCCGGAAAATCTACGCTACAATAGGCGCAAAATTAATCTGCGCTAATTAATTGCCGGCTTTCGTTCCTTCTGATCATATTTCATGTCATGCAAAGGAGGATTTTATGTACTCGCACAAGATGACGCTCGACCAGCTGGCCGCGTTCAATCGCGCAAATGGAATGAAGGTGCAACAGATAGGGGGAACTTGGTGGGCGGAAGTCCGGCCATTCTTTTTCCGGCCCCTATTCCCTTTCACAGAGATAGACAATGCAGGTTTACGCTATCCCAAAAAATCACTGCTGGGAGGAGTTCTTCACGCCGTGTCCCCCTCGTTTTCAGCAAACACCTCGATTAATCTGTTCGTGTATGAGGACCCGCAGGGGTATTCCTTGCAAAGCCTGGGAGAAACTCATCGGCGCAGGACCAGGAAAGGCATGAAACACTTCACCGTCAGACGCATCCTCGATCTGGAGGAATTCATAGCTGAGGCCTACGAGATTTATCTTTCATTCTATTCGAGAACAAACTACCAGTACAAAAAGGAACGTCTGCGTATCCAGCATTTTACCGCCTGGTCCCATACACTGTTCAGCTTCCCTCACATAGTCGTTCTGGGCGCTTACCATGCCGGCAAGCTTTCAGCCATCGATGTATCTTACCGTGTGGAAGATGTAGTGATCGACGACATCTTCTTCTCCGACACGGCGAGCCAGCAACTGCAGGTCACGGATGTAATGCTTCACGCGCTTCGTGAAGCTGCAGCGTCTTCTGATGCGAAATATGTCTTCAAAGGGTTTCCCTCGGGTAAACCTTCACTGGATGCATCAAAAATCCTGCGCGGATGCAAGATACTGAGCAAACCGGCATTCTTCAAATTCAACCCCGTTGCGCTGTTCGCTGCCAAACATCTGATGAAAGAGAGCTACGCCAAGCTACTTACCATGACCTCTCCTTCAACACCGTACGATACCGCTGTCGAATTCAAGCCGGCTGGCACACGTACAGAGTCTGACCTTGCAGCATAGAAGTGTAGCGGCATGGCTTCATCGATGTGCCCAGAGATGCTGAGAAGTAATGGAAGAGCAAGTGATGAACTAAAAAGAACGGGGTTATCAAAACCATGATGACCCCGCCAACTGCTGTATCTACTTTTGCTGCTGTTGTTGTTGCACGCTGTTGCACACAATGCTACTCCACGGTCACCGACTTGGCCAGGTTCCTCGGCTGGTCCACGTCAGTTCCCTTCAGAACCGCCACATGGTATGCAAGCAGTTGTAGCGGCACCGAGAGGATGATAGGGGCGAGGTCTTCTCCGTCCAATGGGACCTGCAGCGCCACCTCCGCCTTGGCGGCGATTTCATTATCCCCCTCCGAAGAGACGGCTATGACCCGACCGCTACGGGCTATGACCTCCTCCATGTTGGAAACCACCTTCTCGTAGTGCGGGTTCCGCGGAGCAAGGATCACCACCGGCATCTGCTCATCGATGAGCGCTATGGGACCATGCTTCATCTCTCCTGCCGGATACCCCTCGGCGTGGATGTACGAGATCTCCTTGAGCTTCAGTGCCCCTTCCAGAGCGATGGGATAGTTGATACCACGACCGAGATAGAGGAAATCACGGGCATTCATGTACGTGCGAGCAACTTTTTCCACCTGTCCGTTCAGCTCCAGCGCCTTCTCCAGTAGCCCCGGCACCTTGACCAGGGATGCGATCATCCCTCGCCCTTTCTCCCTGTCGATCCTGCCGATCCCTCTCCCCAGACGTATGACGAACAGGTAAAGAGCAACGAGTTGCGTGACAAACGCTTTTGTTGAGGCGACTCCTATTTCCGGACCGGCATGAGTGTAGATGACTCCGTCGGCCTCTCGGGCAATTGACGAATCCACCACATTGCAGATCGCAACGTTGCGAGCCCCACGAGCCTTAGCCTCCCGCATGGCAGCCAGCGTGTCGGCTGTTTCCCCAGATTGGGAGATGAGCATTATGAGGGTAGTGTCGTCCACCACCGGGTTCCGGTAGCGGAATTCGGAGGCTATATCCACCTCCACCGGAAGACGGCAGTGCTCTTCGATGAGAAATTTGCCCACTAGTGCCGCATGCCACGAAGTGCCGCATGCAATGATGATGATCCGGCGGATTGCTGCGAATTCTTCGTCAGAGAGCTTCAGGTCCTCCAGATATACCGTTCCCTCCTCCTCGACGAGACGTCCGGCTATCGTGTCACGCACGGCCCGGGGCTGCTCGAATATCTCCTTGAGCATGAAGTGCTTGTATCCCCCTTTTTCAGCCATAAGAGGAGACCAATCGATGCGTCGAGACTTCTTGTCGAGGGGCTCTCCGGCTACGGTAGAGAACCGGGCTTCTCCGGAGCGGAAGACGGCCATCTCTCCATCCTCCATGAAGACCATGTTGCGGGTATGTGCAAGGATCGCCGGAATATCAGAAGCAATGAAATATTCCCCCTCACCAAGCCCGACCACCATGGGAGAGCCCTGTTTCGCGGCGATGAGGGTATCGGGCTCCTGCTCACACAGTATGCAGACCGCATACGCCCCCCGCAGCTCCTGGAGTGCACGGCGTACGGACTGTTCAAAGTCTCCCGTTTCTGAAAATCGGAGGTCGACCAGATGCGAGATCACCTCGGTATCGGTCTCGCTTTTGAATTCGCGCCCTTTCTGCCTCAGTTGCTCCTTGAGCTGGAGATAGTTTTCGATGATTCCGTTGTGCACGACGATGATCGACCCAGCCTGGTGCGGATGGGCGTTTATCTCGGAAGGACGTCCGTGGGTGGCCCATCGGGTGTGGCCGATACCGATTTCACCTTTGAGGGGCTGGCTCGTCATCAGCCGCTCCAGGTTCACAAGCTTCCCTTCGCTTCGGCAGATGACGGCTTGATTGTCGGTGAAGGTGCAGATTCCGGCGGAATCGTATCCCCGGTACTCAAGCTTCTTCAATCCTTCGAGAATGATCGGGGAAGCCTGCTGCCGCCCCGTATATCCGACTATTCCGCACATAGATTTTCCTTTGGCTCCTCAAGACCGTCAAGCGAGGGCACAGGTCGATTTACTTCTTTTTCAGTTTCCATCCTTCTTTGTTCACCTGGGGAGACCGGGCAATGGCGAGTGAATCGGGGGGTACATCCTTGGTGACCGTCGTGCCCGCTGCTATTAGCGAATTGCAACCGATCGTCACCGGTGCTACGAACTGAACGTCGCTTCCCACGAAGACCCCGTCCCCTATGACCGTCCGGTGTTTCCTTACGCCGTCGTAGTTGCAGGTAATGGTGCCGCACCCGACATTGACGTCACTGCCGATAGTCGCATCGCCCAGATAGGTAAGGTGGGAGGCTTTGGAACCCTCCCCCATCTCGATTTTCTTCGTTTCGACGAAGTTCCCGATTTTGACATGGGAATGCAGGACGGTTCCAGGGCGCAGATGCGCCATCGGGCCTACCGACACCTCATCATGTAGTACAGAGTCCGTCATGACCGTACCCGTCTTTACCGTCACGCCCTTACCGATGGTGCAGGCTCTTATCACGGCTCCCGGCTCTATGACGCACCCTGCGCCGATGATGGTATTGCCGGAAATATGGACGTTCGGGTGAATGGTAGTATCGCGCCCTATCGAAACCTGTTTCTCTATGTACGCAGTCGCTGGGTCGACTATGGTTATCCCCGACAGCATAAGGTCGCGGTTGATCCTCCCACGCACGACCGACGCAGCCTGCGCGAGTTGCACACGGTCGTTCACACCCATGACTTCATCGGCGTCGGAGACTGAAAAAGAGACGCACAGCTCGTTTTGCTCCGAAGCAGCCTTTACGATATCGGTAAGGTAGTATTCCCCCTGACGGTTCCGGTTGTCGAGCCGCGTCACAGCGTCGAAGAGAAAAGCTGCGTTCACACAGTAGATTCCGGCGTTTATTTCGGTTATTCCCCTCTCTTCTTCCGTTGCATCCTTTTCTTCGACTATACGCAGGATTCTTCCACCCTCCCGCTTCACAATTCTTCCGTATCCAAAGGGATCGCATACCTGTGTCGTGAGAACGGTAACCGCTGCTGCGCGTTCTTCGTGATGGGCGACCATCGCCTGCACAGTCTCAGCCCTGAGAAGCGGCACGTCACCGCTAAGAATGACCACAGTTCCGCCGAATCCGGCACAGGCCTCACGGGCGCATGCCACCGCGTGTCCGGTTCCAAGCTGCTCTTCCTGCAAAGCAAAGACTATATCGGGAGCATTGGCGAAGAATTCCCTGACTGTTTCGGATTGGTGACCGGTGACCAGGACAACCTTTTCCGCCCCCGCCTCACGCGCCACTTCGACCGGCCAGCAAATCATCGGTTGTCCGCCAACGGGATGCATCACCTTCACGAGGTCCGACTTCATCCTGGTACCCTTGCCGGCAGCCAGAATTATGGCGATAACATTGGCCATACATCCTCCTGTACAGAATCTGAAGGCGCATCATACCACCTGCGCCCGCCAAAACCCGTCTACTGTAACGGAACATGGCCTTAGCGTCAAGGTGTTTAGCCGCCGCTAAGCCAGCGCAATTCCATGTTTTAACCTTTACTGGACCCTGCTATTTTTGCTATAGTTTTGCCCGGAGCGCGCATGGGACTTGCAGAAGATATCATACTGTTCGAAAAGGATCTCAATGAGCTGATCATCAGGTACGAGCAGTACTTCCTCGGCATAGAGAAACGTGCACCCCTCAAGCTGCTGGAAAAGGTGGAACGCTACGTCCGCCGCTACTCCGGCACCCCCATCGTCAACACGATGCTCAAGTTCAAGTTCACTTCCATTTCGGCCCGATTCAACAGCTACAAGCAGTACTGGAACCGGATCAACACGCTTATAGAGGAAGGAAGATACTCCCGGGACCGGTTCAAGATGGAAATGCACCATGCTCCCGACAGGGTCGTCAAACCTGCGGCCGCCCTGGATGAGAAGGCCACTCCGGCCTCCGAGACGGATAACCTTTACCGGCAGTACATCGAAGCACGTCAGGCGTGCAACCTGCCGGTGAACAACATCACCCCGGCGCTCATCGACACACTCGTGGCCCAGCAGAAACCTGAGATCATGAAGAAGTATCAGTGCGACAAAGTCGAGTACAAGGTTGTCATCGAAGGGGGCACTCCCAGAATCAAAGTTCGCCCGTTGAAGTAGCCCGAAATGCTCCCTTCCCCACCGCCACGGCATGAAAGGATTCCCGTGAAGGTTCTCCTCATCTCCATCCATGCCGCACCCTCCCCTCAAGCAGTCCCGCTTGCCGGCGCTTTTCTGAAGGCAGCGCTAATGGCTGACCAGGAACTGACAGAAAGCGTCTCCGTCCATCTGCAGGAATTCTTCATTACCGATCAGCCGGATGCGTGCATGGCTCAGATCCTGGATGAGGCCCCTGACGCTGTAGGTTTCTCTCTCTATTCCTGGAACCGCAGCCTCTCTGTAAAGCTCATCAAAATGCTTCGCCGGACACGGCCGGAGATCGTGCTCTTCGCAGGAGGCCCCGAAGCGACGACAGACTCCGAGAGGCTCCTTGCCGAAGCCCCCCTGGATTTCGTTATTTGCGGAGAAGGCGAAGTTCCTTTCGTTGCATCGATGGCGAGGCTCCGGGCGGGCTCATCTCCTGCCGGGATAAAAGGGATAGCATGCGGGAAAGATGGCACTGCAGTGACAGGCGAAACTGCAGATCCGGCTCTTCTCGACACGCTCCCCTCCCCCTTCCTCACTGGCGCTCTGGATGTGGATAAGTACCGGGGAGTTCTCTGGCAGCTTTCACGTGGATGCGATTTCAGCTGCGATTTCTGCTTCGACCATCGGGGGAAAAAGGGTGCACGCCGCTTTCCTCTTGAGCGCGTAGCGGCCGAACTCCGTCTTTTCGTGGAAAAACGGGTTTCACAGGTATTCGTACTGGATTCCACCTTCAATACGGATGTGAATAGGGCAAAAGAGATCCTGCAACTTATCTCGGCGACGGCCCCCCACATTCACTTCCACTTCGAGGTGCGAAGCGAGCTTCTTGACGCGGAGATGGCCCGGCTGTTCGCAGGCATAACCTGTTCTCTCCAGATCGGGCTGCAGAGCGCCGATCCACAGGTTCATCGCCTCGTACACCGTACCTTCAACCGGGACTTGTTCACCGAAAAGGTAAGGCTTCTGAATGAAGCGGGAGCAATCTTCGGGTTCGACCTCATCTACGGGCTTCCCGGAGACACCCTGGAAGGATTCGAGAAAAGCCTTGACTACGCCCTGTGGCTCCGACCGAACCACCTCGACATATTTCCGCTCGCCGTGCTTCCCGGAACAGAGCTGGCCCGCAACTCACAGCGATTCGGAATGGAGTACCCGGACTGTCCACCATACATACTCGAAAAATCGGCAACCTTCCCGACTGAAGCAATGAGCGAAGCGGCTGCCCTGGCAAAGGCATGCGACATCTTCTACAGCCGCGGCCGTGCCGTCGCATGGTTCGCTTCGGTCCTCGCTCCGCTCGGCCGCTCACCCTCCGCCTTCCTCCGGGACTTTTACCGGGCGACTGGAGAGGGAAAGGAGGTTACGGAGGCCGACCTTGACGATCAGCAGATATGGATAGGGCAACGGGAGTTCATCAGCTGGTCATATCATGAATCGGGAATCGACCGCCTTCTACCTGTGGCTCTCGACCTTATCGACTACCACTACCACTATGCCGAAGCCCTGCTGGCTCCCCCCCCCGAGCTTCCGACCGACCGGCAGCTGGAGCATACCGACCTTCTCCGGCACCCTTTGGCGCTGGCACCCTCAACCCGCCTGGCACGGTTCCACTTCGAGATTTTCGACCTGCTCGAAGCAGGGGACATAGCCCTCGAAGAGTTTGCCGACTGCTTTTCCCCCCTCGGCTCCTGCGCCGCCATCTACCCCCGTGCAGGTGAAGTATTCACAGAATCGCTGGACGATGGTTACTTCACTCTGCTTCGGCTCCTGAACGGCACCACTCCTGCGGCGAATCTGATCGACGAAGCCGGTCTGGGCAAAGCCGAGGCTGCGGAGTTTCTGGAATTCGCGGCAGCAGAAGGCATCATCATCCTCACCTGAAATTTCACTGCCTCCTCCTAAAACTACCCTTTTCTCATGAGGCTTAAGCAGCCAAGTGTATTGAAAAAGTATACATTTTGTGTTGCATTTTATTGGTTCCGGTATTAGTATGTCGCGGATTTTTCTGTTTATATATCAGGCAATTTTTTAAAACCTTGTTCTGCTTCTCGCTGCGATCACTCTGCCCTATTCTCCGATCATTGCCATGTTTTAATTAATAATATGAGTTTACAGAGCGTCCTTTGCTTCGGCAGTAGAACGTCTTTTTCACACAGAAATCTAACATAGGAGGAGTTGTATGCTGTACACCATCTACCGCCTCTTCCCCGCGCTGATCCTGGCCCTGGGGCTTGCAGCCCCTGTGGCAGCAGAGCAGGGAATGGCCATCGATCCGGCCACCTGTCTCGGCTGCCACAGCAACAAGATCTCGGCCGCCGCCTTTGCCGCTTCGGTACATGGCAAGAATGCCTGTACGAGCTGCCACGTGGAGATCACCGACCTCGCCAGACACATGCGGGGCGAAGTAAAGGTCGGCAAGGTTCACTGCGAGCGTTGCCACAAGAAGGAAAATGCAGAGCATTACGACAGCGTTCACGTACAGAAAGAAGTAATGTGCGCTGACTGCCACACCGACATCCACACCCACCGGTATTGGAAAAAGGAGAAACGGATTGCAGTTGCGAAGTGCATCCAGTGTCACGACAAGGCCGCCGTCTATCGCAACTCCGTTCACGGCAAAGCAGTCGCCGCCGGCAATCAGGACTCCGCCGCCTGCCACGACTGCCATAACCTCCATGAAATAAAGCCGATAGGTGACGGAAAATCTCATGAGGTACGGGAATTCCACACCAAGGTCTGCATGAAGTGCCATAGCGACGAGAAGATGATGGCTCGCAACAACGTCTTCAATGTCGCCGTGAAGACCTACATGGACAGCTACCACGGCAAGAACTACCGTCTCGGATTCCCGGAAAAGGTTGCAGGCTGTGCCGACTGTCACACTGCCCACTCGGTACTCCCCTCAAAAGATCCGAATTCGAGCGTTAATCCGAACAATCTCGTGAACACCTGCGGTCAGTGTCACCCGAAAGCAACCCCACTGTTCGGAAAGTTCTATTCCCACGGCGAGCACGGCAACCGTGAGAAGTACCCGATTCTCTTCTATACATTCATCGCAATGACAGGCCTGCTGGTCGGCACCTTCGCAGTCTTCTGGCTGCACACACTCCTCTGGATGTTCCGCGGCTTCGTCGAGAACCGTGAGAAGCAGGCCGCCCTGGAAGAAGGGCACGTCGAACATGCGATTCCCGACGGGCACAAGCAGTACCGACGCTTCCAGAGGCGCCACATCTTCCTCCACCTGCTCGTTATCATCAGCTTCCTCGGCCTGTCTATGACCGGGCTCCCGCTCAAGTTCAGCGATCAGGCCTGGGCAAAGGTACTGATGGGCTGGTTTGGCGGCTCTGCGAACGCGGGTCTGATCCACCGCTACTGTGCGGGCATCACCTTCGTCTACTTCATGGGAGCCATCTTCCTCAGCATCCACTTCCTCTTCATCCGTAAGGACCTGAAGGGGAACTTCCTGCAGCGGCTCTTCGGTCCCGATTCGCTCATGCCGAACCTGCGTGACATCCAGGATGTCACCGGAATGGTCCGCTGGTTCCTCTTCAAAGGTCCGAAGCCGACCTTCGAACGCTGGACCTACTGGGAGAAATTCGACTTCATCGCAGTCTTCTGGGGTATGTTCGCCATCGGCGGCTCCGGCCTGATGCTCTGGTTCCCCGAGTTCTTCGGTCTGTTCCTCCCGGGCTGGATGTTCAACGTAGCCACCATCGTCCACTCGGACGAGGCGCTGCTTGCCACCGGCTTCATCTTCACCGTCCACTTCTTCAACACCCACGGGCGGCCTGAAAAATTCCCGATGGACTTCGTCATCTTCAACGGCCAGATGTCGAAGCACGAGTTCATCGAGGAGCGTGGCGACCAGTGGAAACGTTACGAGGAAATGGGCATCACCGAGACATTCCGTGCCCATAAAACCAGTGGCGTCGCATATGACTTCATCATCAAGGGCTTCGGTTTCACCGCCCTTGCCATCGGGATCGGACTCCTGATCCTGATGATCATCGCCTTCCTGCACGGCGGAGCACACTGACACACAGCACCTGAAGGCAAGGGGGCTGCCGATCCGGCAGCCCCCTTTTTTTTGACCGGCTGGCCTTTTTTAATGCCATACCTGCCAGCGCTCCGTCGTAGCGCCCGCCATCTCGCAAAGCAGCACGAATACGTTGACACCTCCCACCCCGGCTTCTATCATCAACTCTGCAATTACACGTCCGGCTTCATCTCACGAGGTTTGTTTGAAAATAGTGTTCGTACATCCGCACGGGTCCAACTGGATGGGGAGCGGCAAAGACATCAGCACCATCTTCAACCTGATGCCCCCCCTGGGAATATTGAGCATCGCTGCCTATCTTGAATCCCACGGCATACTTACAGAGATAATCGACTGCTACGGCACCGCGCTCACCGGCACAGCCCTGGCAGAAGATATCCTCAGCCGCAGCCCCGACGCTGTGGCCTTCTCCTGCACCACCTCCTCCTTCCTCGAAGGATACGGTATCGCTGAACTTCTGAAGGAGAAACGGCCTTCCCTACCCATCATTTTCGGCGGCGCCCACGCATGCTCCGTGGGTCCTCCCCTGCTCGAAATGTTTCCCGCCATCGATTATCTTGTTCTCGGGGAAGGGGAGCTGACACTGCTCGAACTGTCGACAGCCGGCTTTACGGGAGCTGAAAAAATACCTGGAGTGGCTTGCCGCAGCACCAACGGCACAACAGCATCAAGTGTACGGGAGCTCATCAGGAACCTTGACGATCTCCCATTTCCGGCCTACCACCGGCTCCCGGATTTCCCCCGCCGGTACAACCTCCCGCTGTTCAGTTACCCGACTGCTCCAAACACCAGCGTCATATCCAGCCGCGGATGCCCCTACCACTGCAGCTACTGCGACAGGTCGGTGTTCAGTCAGGGATTCCGATTCAATTCACCCGAGTACATCGTTGAGCACCTGGCTTTTCTCCACCGGGACTTCGGAATCCGCCACGTTTTCTTCTACGACGACCTTTTCACCTTTGATAGAAAGCGGATAGCCCGATTCTGCGAACTGAAGGAGAAAAAGCGCCTTCCGGTCACCTACAACTGCATCGCTCGCCTCGAACATGTAGATGCGGAGCTGCTTGAGCTTCTGAAGCGGTCCGGCTGCTGGCAGGTAAATTTCGGCATCGAATCTGGAGATCCGGAGGTGATAAGGAAACACCGGAAATTTTACGGTCTTGATGAGGTGCAAACGAAACTTCGACTGGTGAGAAAATCGGGAATGCGTGTGAAGGGTCTCTTCATGATCGGGCTGCCGGGAGAAACTGAAGAATCGATCCTCCGCACTATTGACTACGCTCTGAAGCTCCCACTTGACGAAATAAACGTCACAAAGTTCACGCCCTTCCCCGGAGCCCCTGTATACCGCGACATCCGGGAACACGGAGAGTTCTTCGAAGAGTGGCCGCTGATGAACTGCATGAACTTCGTCTTCATTCCCAAAGGGATGAGCAAGCCGCAGTTGGAAGATCTCTATAATCAGTTCATAAGGCGTTTTTACCGCCGCCACCGCATTCACGTCGGGTATGCCAAAATGCTCTGGAAGTCCCCACACAGTATTGCCCATTTCCTGCGTAATCTGCCGGAAATTCTCCGGTTCGAGATGAAGCAGAAATGGTAGCGTTCATCGTGGCTATAGTCTTTGTGCTGTTCTATGGGGCAACGCCTCCAGCATGCGCAGGTGAGAATGTTACCCTTGCGGCTGCCACAGGGGAACTTGCACTTTTAGGCGGGTACGGAATCACCCACCGTGGTTTCGGCGCCACCCGAAGTCAGGTCCAGACCGTCGACGCCATTCTGCGTTACGGTCATTTCCTCTCGGAAGAAGTTGGAAACGGCTGGTACAGGGGTCGCCATGAAATCATTGTGGAGCTTCCCGTTCACCTTACCCTCGACCCGCGAGTCCGCACCATGGTCGGAGGCTACCTCCTCGGAAGCTGGAAATTCTCGCCCGGCGGCAACCTGTCCCCTTACCTCCTCTGGGGCGGGGGAATACTAATTAACGATCTGGGCCTGCAAACCCAGGGGACACGGCTCAACTTCTCCTATCAGGGAGGGACAGGGATCAACTGGTTTTTCAGCAAAAGCACCGCCCTGACAGCTGAATACCGTTACCATCACATTTCCAACGCCGGAACGGCAGAGCCGAATGAGCCGCTCAATTCGAGCAAGTTTCTCTTCGGCCTGACCCGCCTCCATTAGCAACTACTTCTTCCCTCATTCCTGCACACGCCTCGCACGTTGTTATACTAATGCCATGATGACTTTCGCCTCATTGAGCCGGCGGCAGTTCCTGGCGGCCTGCTGTGCTTCCGGCCTTTCGCTGGCGCTGCCGGGATGCGCGCGCGATCTCCCCCTGAGAAAAGAGGATTTTCCCGACTTCGGAGACAGCAACCGCCCGTACCTGGGTATGGCAACGTCCCTTAGAAGAGAATTTGATTACGAGGCTTCGGTAGAGGGGCGAATTCCACCTTCACTGCGAGGAACCCTGTACCGCAACGGTCCCGGCCTCTTTGACCGCGGAGGCCTCCGGAAGAGAACCTTGATCGACGGCGATGGCATGGTACAGTCCTTTTGTTTCGATGATCGGGGAGTCCGCTACCGCAACCGTTTCGTCCGTACCCCGAAATTCATCGAAGAAGAAGCCGCAGGATGCTTCACTCGCCCTACCTGGAGCACCCAAGCCCCAGGCGGCTGGCTCGCCAATATCTGGCGCGCGGGAGACGTTATCAGCCAGGCAGGGATATCGGTCGTCTTCTGGCGGGGAAAACTCTTCGCCTTCGATGAATCTAGCCTCCCTTTCGAAATCGATCCGGAGACGCTGGCAACCGTGGGGGAAACCTCTTTCGGACTGCCCCGCGATCTCACAACCTACTCGGGTCACCCGAAGCTCGATCCTGCGACGGGAGAGTGGCTCCACTTCGGCGTCCGCCATGGCCCGTCGCCGGAAATTCATCTGACCGCCTTCGGTTCCGATGGGAGACTAACAGGTCACCGTTCGTTTCCTCTGCCACGCTACGTCTACATGCACGACTGGTTTGTCACCCGTCGCCACGCCATCATCAACCTTCACCCACTGGAAATTTCCGTCTGGGGGTTCCTTCTCGGTCGTCGCAGCCTCGCCGACTCCCTACGGTGGCAGCCGCAGAAAGGGACGCTTCTTATGGTGATCGACCGCCATTCCGAATCTCCTCCCCTGCTTCTGGAAACCGAGGCTCGTTTCATGTGGCACTCCATCAATGCAGTCGAACGGGGTAATGAGATAGTGGCGGACTTTGTCGGGTACCGGAACCCGGACCACATCGTCGGAAGCGATCCCTTTATCTTTGCCGCCATGGAGGGCCGGCCGGGAGAGCATCGGTGGCCGGGGGAGATCCGCCGCTACCGGATAGATCTGAATCGCCGAAAGGCTTCCCAGGAAATTACATACGCGGGGCGTTGCGAATGGCCGCGCATCAACGACCGGCTTCTTCTTGCTCCCTACCGCTACGCCTACGTCGCCGAGAGCCGTCCCGGCGAGTTCTTCTGGTCCGGCATTACCCGTTTCGATATAACCAGCGGCCGGGTTGAGCAATTTTGGTTTCCCGCCGGGGTCTACTGCTGCGAACCCAACTTCGTTCCTCTTCCTGGCTATCGCTACAGTGCTGAAGGAGCAGAACCGGGGTGGGTCCTGACGGAAATCTACGACAGCACCACCCGCACCAGCTCATTGGCGGTTCTGGACGCTGAGAGGACTTCGGCAGGCCCCATCGCCACCGTATGCCTGACCCATCATGTGCCGTTCAGTTACCATGGATGGTGGCGACCGGCACCTCAAAAACCAGCACTATGATTTCCGGCGAAGAGGCGCTGACAAGGAACACAAAGGCAAGTGGTGACTGAGAAGACTGGGAGGTTGGTTTCCCCCCAAAGTTTGCGCCGCAGGGGGAGGCTGTTTTGCTATCGCAAAAAGGAGAGATTTGGCAAAGGGAGAATGATTAGCCTACATTCCCCTGAATTGGGAAAGCGGTGTTATGGACAGCCCCTCAAGATGGGGCGAGAAGGCGGCATCCTCCAAAGGCTGGTTGATCTCGGGCTCCTTGAGGGTCACCTTCACCCGCACTCCTCTGGTGTCGCTGAACTCCATCACCGATGGGAGAGGCGCCCCGTCGATGGACTGGTAGTCGCGGTAATGCACGGTATCGCCTTCCTCTGTCACCTTACGCTCAAGAAGCCCGTCGTCTCCGTAATATGCGAGATACCGTCCTCCTCCAGCGTCCGATCGCGCAACGGTTCCGGGCAATGCGGGGTCATAGAGGGGGTCGGCCTCAACAGCCCAGCTCATTAGGCGCCACACCTGCATGCCGTTCCCCTCCGGCAGGTCCGCAACGGCACCAACATATGCCACATCCTTGGAAGGGATGGCCAGGGTCGCCCGATCACCTTCAGTGCAGAATTCCAGGGCAGTAGTCCCGAACGGCGTGAGCATCACGAGGCGAAGACGGTCCGGCTTGCGGTACGCCAGGTAGCCGTTACCTCCGGTACCACCCGTCGGCGTCTTCACCGAGACAGAGACCGCCGCGGTTAGAGTTTCCAACTGAACGCCGGGACGGAAAAACTGTGGAGCCTTAGGAACAGTCGCACAACCGGCGAGAAGCAGAAGAATTGCTGAGCAGAAGATCTTCCGGTATGCCTTGGAGAACATCATGAGCCCATCCCTCAATTCAGTAGTGTCAATCGATCTTGAAATCTTTATCCGTCAGCCCCACATTGCGTTTGACGTTCCGGAAAAGTATGTCGGTGCGGTCACCGTTCCGCTCGATAAGGAGCAGCCGCCGGGGACGGCCATCATCCTGAATGGTCAGCTTCAGCTCGCGTACTCCCCGTTTCCCCGCAGGGACCATAACAAGCGTGATCTCATTGCCGCTCTTCTCCGCGCGAACCCCCATCCCCTCGGGAACCTTTGTAACAGGCTTATCCAGAAGCCTGAACCATCGCAGTAGCCCCTCTTCCGGAGGAAGCACCGTTTGCTGCCGGACATTCTCTGCCGGGAGCATCATGGTCAGCACGTTGTCCCGAAGGAGCATCCGGCTCGCGTATGGCGGCTTCATCTCCATGAAGAACAGGTCAGGACGCCGGAACTTCATGCTGCCGGTGGAAACCAGTTTCTTCTTGAGCAGGGCGATCTGCTTCTCCTGGGTGATGTCGGCTGTAAAGTCGTTCATACCAGTCATACCCCGGCGAACCAGCTCCAGTCCCTCCAGCGCGGGTAGCTGGGTTGCCGCGGGCACTGAAGCAGGAAAAAGGAGGAGAAGTGACAGGAAAAGCGCAGTTTCGATGATGTTCTTGAACCGTATCACGCGGCGGAACCTACCTTTATTGTAAGAGTCGCCCGTGCAAGAAGACGATCACCGGCGGTTACCTCCCCCTCAACCAGGTGGAGAGGTGAAAACGACTTGATGACCCGCACAGAGACAGTCACCTCCCCGTCACCCGGGTCGCCGTGCAGCTCTGCCCGGTCAATTGCAGCAAGGCTCCCTCCCCCTCTTCCATCAGCCGCCGCGGCAATTCCGGCGAGTTGCGCCATGGCTTCTATGGAAAAGAACATCGGGCGCCCTCCGCAACCCCAGGATTGTGCGATCAGGGCGCGGGCGGAACTTCCCCGTTCGAGGGCGGTAATCCGGTCGAGAAAGAGGAAGGGGAACCGGTGTGGAAGATATGCGGCCGGATCAGGATCGAACAGGGGCGACTCCCATCGTTTCAATGGCGAAATAGGGACCTTCCGGCGATGCCGCCAGGTGCAGCCCCCGCTGTTCAGGCTCGAGAGATGCGGCCAAGAACGCCAGCGATGTCCCTCCCATGGCGAGGGAGCGGCCAATGACAGGAGCGACATCAATCGCCGGTATGCCTGGGAAACGTTCGCGAAACTCCTCCATAAGACCGGCTGTACCGGAGAAGGATACGAGGCCGGGGACATTATTGCTGCAAAGCTTTTCCAGCCCTTCCTTCTCCCGCCCAGGCAATAAACGGCCCACGGTCCTAATGCCCCCGATTGCTGCGATAGGCCGGGCGCCTCTCTTCTCGGCGTAATCCAGCCTCTCCAGCACAAGCATCCCGCACCCCTCGCCAAACCCGTTCCCCCAGGAGCACAGCTGGCCTGCTGATCGGAATCCGTCTATGATGGACGGATTCAAATCATCAACCCCTCCGGCCAGCATCACGTCAGCCCGCCCTTCCCGAAGAAAGCGGCATGCCATCTGGAATGCCGACTCGGTGGAGCAAAAGCGCTGAACCTGCGTGATGTTGGGTCCCTTAAGACCATGCTCGATAGAGACATTACTCGCCGGAGCATTGGGTACCGTATTGGGAAACAGCATCGGGACGAGCCCGCTGCTCCCCTTATCGAAATAGCCGCTCAGAAACTCGACAGAATTTGCGATGCCGCCGAAGCCGCAACCAAGGGCGATGCCTATCCGCTCCGCATTGACGGCTGAAGTATCGATCCGCGCATCCCTGAGAGCCATTCCGGCCGAAACGATTGCAAAAAGACTTCCCCGATCGAAACGACGCGCCTTGAGGGGTGGCAGGTAATCGCTTCCTTTAAAACCCTCCGCTCTACCCCACAAGTGCCCTTCCCCTCCGGCAAAATCCGGTGGTACAGGCTGCAGGTGGCTCCGCTGTTCCACCAGAGCAGTCCGCAAGGGGCCGATGCCTATCCCCGCTGGCGTTATGGCAGAGACCCCCGTAACAACTATATCATACCGTTCTTTCATATGCCGATGACCACGCAGGTTATGTTTCCCCCGAATGCAAAGGAATTGGAAAGCGCGACACGGGCCGAGGAAGGCTTGGCGCCGCCGTGACAATGGTCAAGATCGCATTCCGGATCAACACCTCTGAAATTAAGTGTTTGTGGAACTATACCTTCTCCGAGCGCTAACGCCGTCGCGAGGATCTCAATGGAACCTGCAGCACCGAGGCAGTGGCCTGTCATGGCTTTCGTGGATACGAGAGGCACATCTGCGGCATGTTCGCCGAAAACATTCCGCATCGCCTTGCTCTCCACCACGTCGTTCAGTGGAGTGCCGGTCCCGTGTGCGTTGACCCATCCGACGTCGGCTGCAGAAACCCCCGCCGCCAGAAGTGCCTGCTCCATGACGCGGGCGGCATCAACACCGTTCGGCTCAGGGGCGGTCATGTGGAAGGCCTCGCCTGCTACGGCATAACCGAGGATGTAGCCATATACGGTAGCTCCACGGGCCCTGGCGTCATCCTCTGCTTCGAGAACGACGAACGCGGCCCCCTCTCCAAGGGAGATTCCATGGCGGCCGAGGCTGAACGGAGAGCAAGGCTCGGGATCTACGACACGCAGCGAATTGAAGCCGGCGAAGGTGAGCAGAGAAAGGGTATCGGAGCCGCCGCAGACGCATGCCTTCAGCTCTCCCGAAGCAATGAGATCCGCCCCCCAACCGACGGCTGTGGCTGACGATGAACACGCGGTGGTGACGCTACCCTGATAGCCGCCGAGACCAAAATGAGATGCAACGGCAGTGGAAGTCCGGTCGGGAAGGATGCCGCGAAGGAGCGATGGAGTCCCCTTCTTCCCCGACAGCCGCTCCCGGAGCCACTGCTCGCCGTCGATCATCCCTGCAGCCCCGGCACCTAGGGACACGCCTATGCTGTAAGGATCATACGCACCGAGAATGGCGCTGGAACGTATTGCTTCACCGGCCGCGATTATTCCGAACTGATCGGCACGGGAGAGACGGCGCGCAGATTTCCGGTCGAAGTGATCGCCGGGATTATAGCCCCTGATTTGGGCACCGATTTGAGAGGGGAACGAGGAAACATCGAAAAGATCTATCCCGCCTATGCCGCTATTGCCCTGAAGGAGAGCTTTTTTGAAGGAGCCGACGTCGTGACCGACGGAACAGAAAACGCCGAGGCCGGTAATGGCTATTCTTTTTTTATGGAACATTCCGGTATCTTAACCGTAAAGAAGCGAGGAAGGCAAAGGAAACTTGGAGCTAAAGAATACCCCCATCCACCACCAGGCACTGTCCCGTAATGTACGAGGCACTTGGGGAGGCGAGGAATGCCACTGCTTCTGCAACTTCCTCCGCGCGGCCGATCCGCCCCAAGGAGGAACCCTTCGTCACACGGTCGATCGCCTCACGGCTCATCCCGGAGAGCATTTCCGTTTCTATGAGTCCCGGCGCGACCGCGTTCACCCTGATGCCGAAGGGACCTGCTTCCCGGGCCAGCGCTTTGGTGAAACTGACGATGGCACCCTTGCTGGCGGCATAGTTGGTCTGTCCGGCAGTGCCGGTGAAAGCGGCTATGGAGGAGATATTGACAATAGCGCCATTGCGCCGCGAGAGCATTTTCCTCAAGCCCCACTTGCAGCAGTGAAAGAGCGGAAAAACGTTGCTGTGGAGGACGGCGCACCAATCTTCCTCCGACATCATCGGCAAGTAGCAGTCCCTGATTATCCCGGCGTTGTTGATGAGAATGTCAATGCCCCCCGTAGCCTCCGCTGCAGCGTCAATGAGGGCAACGGCCCCTTCGCCGGTGGCGACATCCGACTTGAAGGTGGAAACTGAACCCGGAAGTCCCGCAGCCTCTTCCGCAAGGGTCCGAGCAGCATCTTCGTTTTCGCGGTAGGCTGCCGTTATGTGTGCTCCGAGCCTGGCGAAGTGTAGCGTTACGGCGCGCCCGATTCCCCTGGTTCCACCGGTTACCACGATCCGTTTATCGGCAAAGTCCATGGCTCCTCCTGAACAGAATTTTTCCAGATTTGTGCAGCCGCGCAGCGGAGCTTCACGAGGACAGTGGCTTCACTCGGGTGCGCCCGAGCCTCTTCATAAGCTTCCACAACGGCCCCCTCACCGGGAAGTGGCGTAGCATCTGGAGCATAGAATCGCTCATGTTGATCTCGAGCCCTGGGACTACCCAGTTTCTTCGCGCCAATGCGTGTTCTGTGACCAGCGAGGCAAGATGCGGAGCGACTTCGGGGGATATGTAGAAAAATGGCTCCAGGAGCCTTTGTGCGGAAGGGGAAAGTCCTTCCGCTACAGCAAGATCGTGGAGGGGAGTTCCGGGGAATAGGCGGATGCCTGTCATGGCGATGACGGCTGTCGGATCGACTTCATCCATCAATGAAAAACTCTCGGCCATGGTAGCTTCGGTTTCACCGGGGCCCCCGAAAAGGAGGTAGTGTGCGAAAGCCAGATCAAGATTGCGGCAGAGTAGGGAGGCATTCCTTATCTCGTCCACACCGAACGACTTGCGGAGGTTCCGAAGCATTGTAGGTGATCCTGAGTCGGTGCCTAATTCCACCGCATCACACCCTGCATCTGCCATCGCCTGAAGCAGCTCCAGTGTGACGAACCCGGGATTGATGAACGCCGACCAGCCGAAGGACAAACCCTCCTTCCGTATGGCCCTGCACAGCTCCAGTGCAAACTCAATCGGATAGTTGAAGATGTCATCGACGAAATAGATGTAGTCGATTCCCCCCACCCCGGTAAGATCGCGCAGCTCGCCGATAATGTCGGAAATCGGACGAAGTCGCAGCGAGCTCCCCTCCAGTTTCGGATAGGTGCAGTAGACACAGGCGAATGGGCAGCCGCGCTTCGTTTGCACATTGGCCATACCGCCAAGGTCCCGGTATCTTCCCAACTCGAAGAGCCGCCGGTCGGGTGTGGTGAAATGCTCAAGATGCCGCGGGGGAATAAAATCATCCTCTCCGGGAATCACGACGCCTGGAAGGCCCGTTACCGGACCCCCTCGTTCGAGGCGGTGAAGCAGCTCCACAAGCGCTTCTTCCCCTTCCCCTACAACGCCGTAGTCACCACCAGCGTACTCAAGAACCTCCCGCGGCATAAGTGAAAATCCGGAACCGCCGAGAATGACGGTCCCCCTACCTTTGCATTGTGCGACGATGTCTCTCACCCCCCCGAGATAAAACCGGGTGCCGGGCCAGGTAACGTTATCGATATTCCGGATCGAGATTAAAATTGCATCCGGCTGGAACTCATCGAGGGCGCTTGCGACATCCTCTTCGGGCCGCTGTGCAAAGCAAACATCCGCAACACGCAGGGTGTGGCCTGCCGCGACAAGCGGTGCCGCAAGATAGGAAAGACCAAGGGGAAACACCGGGTAGGGGCTCTGCTCTCTGTTGGCGGAAACCAGCAGCAGCTTCATTCCCCCTCCGTCCATGCCAGCAGGCAGGCAAGCCGCTCCGCAATCACTTCCGGCAATCGGTACTGAAGCACTCCTTGCCGGTCGGTAAGGGCATGAACCGTCCGGCCGGTGGCGCATAACGCACCGTCGGGGCCGACGATACGGGAATTGAAGACAAGGGTTGCAACTTCCGTGCGGCTGGCTGTGGTAAAAACCCGCAGCTCTTCGTTGAAGCGCGCAGGCCTCAAATATCTGACGCTTGCTTCTACGACGACGGCCATGTATCCCGCTTCAGCCATCTCGGCAACGCCCAATCCGAAGCGGGAGCCGAGAGAATTTCTGCCGGCCTCCATCCAGGCCAGATAGTGACCGTGCCAGGCGACTCCGTAAGAATCGACTTCACAGAACCGCACGCTCTCAATAGTTTCGTGCTCACGCATCCTCTTTTTCCCGCTCACTGTCGATCCACCGATTGTATTTTTTCAGGGACTCCCCCTGGCCCGTCTCAAAGAAGGAGGAGGCGCCGGCATGGCGAAGCGCCAGGTAGGTTCTTTCCCAGTATACAGGCTCCATCAGCTGACGTACCAGGAATGCAGAAGTTCCGGCGGCAGTGAGAAAATTGTTGTCCAGATGGTTCATGACCGGAACAGACGGCTCTCTGTAGTCATAACAGCTGAAGAGGGAATAAAAATGATCTTCCATCTCCGCCATAAGCGGTGTGTGGAGAGGAGCATCACACTGAAAGAGTGCGACCGAAAAGGCTCCCTGGGCACGGGCAGCAGTTTCGGCCATCTTCATGGCGGCACGGGTGCCTGAGAGAAGAAAGTGCCGGGACGTGTTGCAGTTGGCAAGGAAAACGCCGCTTCCCTCGGCGATGGAAAGGACAGTCTCGGCGGAAAGACCGATGATGCAGCCAAGGGCGAACTCCCTTGCCCCCATTGCGGCCATGAGCCTTCCTGCTTTTCCGGCCAGTTCAAGAGCATCACCCTCGGTAATTGACCCGGCAACGGCCAAAGCGGGGTAGATCCCGAGACTGTGTTCGGCGATGATGTGGGGCATTATTCCCTGTTCGCAGAGCAGGCGCGCGCGGTAAAGGCTCTGAGCCACACCTAGCACCTGAAGCTTCACGTTTTCGGTAGCGGGTTCGGCAATCCAGGAAAAGGATGGGATGTCGAATCCGGTCCGCTCTCTCGCCAGTTCGGCCAGTGCCCGGAAATGTTCGTCATCGGGAAGATGTGCTGGGGTAGTCAGCGGCTGCCCCGGAAACATGAAACAGTTCACCGTCTCGCTCCGCCCATTCCGCTAAGTTTTCTGACTTTGCGAATTGCACCCCGGAATCCGATGTTCATAGGGGCAAAGACCTGCACTGAACGATGCAGCTTGAATAACCGCCGGTACATCGACGGGAAGGAGTAGAAGGAGCTGTTCAGCCAGTCATGACCTGCCTGAAGTTCATCCACGCTCATGGAGGAAGGCCTGAAGGTG
The DNA here is from genome assembly GCF_900187405.1 of Geobacter sp. DSM 9736. Classification (NCBI taxonomy): domain Bacteria; kingdom Pseudomonadati; phylum Thermodesulfobacteriota; class Desulfuromonadia; order Geobacterales; family Geobacteraceae; genus Geobacter; species Geobacter sp. DSM 9736. Next base: position 3,398,828 of record NZ_LT896716.1, on the reverse strand, counting down.
ACGTGCTCCATATCGTAATCCTCCCATGAGTCCGAGATGATGCGACCCTCCGCCTGAAGCCGCCGCCTCACAGCAGTGCCGGGATAGGGAGTGAGGATGGGAAAGATAGCCGCCTCGATTCGCGCGTCCTCACAAAACCTGAAGATGCTCTCGAAACTTGCCGGGGTATCCCCGTCGTAACCAAGCACGAAAGAACCCAGTATACCTATACCGTTGTCACGGAACTTAAGGGAGTTTTCCAGGTAACGGTCGGCTATGTTTGTGACTTTGCCCATTGCGGAAAGCTGCCGCTGATCAAGGGACTCGAATCCGACGAACATCCCGACGCATCCAGCCTCGCTCGCGGCACCCAGAAGCTCCGGGTCGTCGGCAAAATCGATGGGAGCATGAGAGAGCCATTTGAAACCCATCCCCTTCATGCCGGCGAAGAGCCGGAGGGCGTAACGGCGGTTAGCAACCAGATTGTCGTCCACAAAGAATGCGAAAGAGTTGCTCTTGCGAAGTTCCTGCAGCTCTGCGAGCACCGAATCCACTGGCCGTTCCCTGTATTTCCTGCCGTAAAAGGCGGTCACGGAGCAGAATTCGCAGTCGAAGGGACAGCCGCGTGTAGTCTGGAGAGTGTTGGTAAGAAGATAACCCTTTCCGGCAAAGATATCCCGTCGGGCTATCGGCAGGGTCTCCATCCCCATCAGCCGGTCGGGACGGTATATCCGCGCCATCTGCCCCTGCTGGAAGTCTGCCAGAAGCTGCGGCCATGACAGCTCCCCCTCTCCGACAACTACCGCATCCACGTGGGAAAGCGCCTCGTCGGGAAGATTGCTGGCGTGAAAGCCCCCCATCACGACAGCCTTTCCGCTGAGACGGAAGCGGTCGGCTATCTGGTATGCACGGGGAGCCTGTGGCGTCATGGCAGTTATGGCGACTATATCCACATCGGCGGAAAAATCGACAGGCTCCCTGTTTTCGTCGCACAGTTCCACCTCCCATTCGGAAGGTGTTACCGCCGCCAGCGCAGCGAGGGAAAGCACCGGGAAGCGGAACGCCAGTTCCCCCCAGAGTCTTCCCCGTGGCCACCCCGGCGCGACGAAGAGGATCTTCATTTTTGGTGTTCCGCTATGTACTCCGCCATGGAACGAACTGACCTGAAGACTTCAGTGCCTGTCGCCGCATCAGCAACTACGACACCGTAATCCTTTTCCATGGCTACCACGAGCTGCAAGGCGTCGATGGAGTCGAGCCCGAGGCCTTCACCAAAAAGAGGGGCTTCGGTCTCGATTTCGTCAGGTGACATACCTTCTATTCGCAGAGCATTTATGATCAGCTGTTTCACTTCCGTGATAAATTCTTCTGACATCTCTTTTCCTTTATTTCAGAATTGTCCCAGTAGTCAAAAAAGTTGTACCACTGATCGGGATAACGACCTATATATCGTTCGAATACCCGCAGTACCTGTTGCATCCCCTCCCGAATCGCCCCCTCATGCCTGCCATGCTGAGAATGAAAATAAATAGGCGGCTCCATGATGGTTGCATATCTGCTCCCTTCCAGGGGTACGAAAACCGGAAGAACCGGCGCACCACTGGCAAGCGCCAGGTACGCAGCGCCGACGGGAATCGGTGCCGGCCGGCCGAACAGCTGCAGCGTCATGGTGTGCGACGACCCATCCCTGTCACCGAGAAGCGCCACGACCTCATTTCGGCGAAGTGCATTTACGGCCTCAATAATGGCCAGGGGAGAGGTGTCGTTCCGGTCGACATAGATAACACCTATTCCCCGGCGCTTCCGCACTTCCTCTCGCAGCTCGTTCACCTTTTCGTCAGGCTCACGGAAAGTAAGTACATTCAGCCGGTAGCCCCTGTCGGCAAGCCCAAGCCCCCCCAGCTCCCAGTTCCCCAGATGCGGCGATATGATAATCGCTCCCTTGCCGCCAGAAAGCACCTCATCAAGTATCAGGTTCCCCTGCTCCCTCCCCACGAGCGAGAAGAGCCGGCGCCCATAAAGCCGCATCATCAGCATGATGTCCGTCCAGTTGCGGGCGTACTTGAAGAAACTGGAAACAACCAGAAGTTCCACCTGCCTGCGGCCGGTGACAATGCGGAGGTTGGCGCGGATCCCCCGACGCTGTCTTCCTGCAGCCGTGTAAAAAATCAGAGCCGTGGCAAATGCGAACGGCGGGATAAGAATACGCGGCACCAGAAACGTCAGGAGATTGATTAGAAACAAGTTAGCACTGCTGTAAAGTGTCACGCCGAGTTGCTACTCCGCTATTTTTTCACCTGCGCTTCGGCCCTGCGACCATCTGAAGATTCCCGCGCCCACGCCGGATCCGCAATTGCGGCATAATCGGCTGAGTAGGCATCTATCCTTGTTGCAAGCTGGGAGAAAATAGCTTCTGCTCCATCGTGAGTAGGATATGTGCCGTGAGCTGAGAAAAGTTCCCTCCCCACCTCGGGATGATCGATCAGCATACAGGGACGCAACAGGTTGTCATTCTCTCCCTGCACTTGGCGGATCTTCTTGAACAGGGGAGAGTTGAGGGCTTCCCGAAGGGATGTCCGGCGAATGTTGTCGACGGCAAAATGGCAGAAGACACATGGTTCGATATCGCCGTTGGCGTTGACATGGAAGTATTTCCTTCCCCCGGCGATACAGCCGCTGATGATGGGGCCATCATTCCAGAAATCCACAAAGAGCATCGGTTTTGAAGACCGAAATTCTGTCACCCGGCGACGCAGGTAGTCTCGCTGCTCCGGTTTGGCCATAAGCTCGATATCGGGCTCACGCCCCACCGGTACGTATGTAAAGAGCCACAACGCAAAACAGCCTTTTTCAACCAGCATGTCGATGTACTCATCGCTCGTGACGATGCCGGTATTTCTGCTGGTTTGTGTAAAGGAGCCGCAGAAGGAGAGTCCGTTTTCCCGCAAAAGGTCCATCGCATGCATCACCTTGGCAAAATGCCCGCGGCCACGCCGTTCGTCCGTCTCCGCCTCGTACCCCTCGAGGGAGAAGGCGGGCATGACGTTCCCCACCTCGATCAGCTTCTCTACCACCGCCTCATCCACAAGCCCACCATGGGTGAAAACAAGGAAGGCCATGTCGTTATGCTTTTTGAAAATCTCGAAGATATCCTGCTTGAAGAACGGCTCTCCACCCGAAACTACCGCAAAATAGACTCCCATCTCCTTCACCTGCATGAGAACCGAGTCTATTTCATCAAGGGAGAGTTCCAGCGTGTTGCGGTAGTCTCCCGCATAGCAGCCGTAACAGGAAAGATTGCATTTCATCGTGGGACTTATGACTACGGTGGAAGGCGGATAGTACCCCTCCCGATCCGCCCATGCCTTCCGCTGGTTTGTCCCCGACAGGAGGTGATTGACGGCGAGGTTGGTGATCCATTTGTCACGCTGGTTCGGATGAAGTTCCCGCAATATACGCAAGGGAAACGCAATGGACGGGTGATTTTCCCGTATGAGCTGTCTGATCCAGCGGATGCGCTCCTTGTAATACTCCTTTTTCGCGATGAACTCCATGATATGAGTCATTCGGGCAAGGGTCTCATTGGAAGCGCTTGTCGCGAGCGACAGGAGAAGGGACACTACTTTTTCGCTGGAATAATCTTTGAGGCTCTGCAGCATTGGCTTCCTCTGGCGGAGCTTTCCGGAATTTCTAATCTTAGAGTTGCAGGGTTAGGAGTGCAAGACAAAAGTGCTTCATCAAAACCGGCATAGACAGGCAAGCCTACATATTCCGAAGAAAGATTTTGCAGATACGCCACGTATCCCGCACAGGACGGAAATGGCTGGTACCCCTCCCATCCGCTACCCGCGCAGGGACAGGCAGCGAAGCTATGAAGAAGCCATGCCGCCAGGCTTTCATGAGAATCTCCATCTCAAGTTGGTACCCATTCGATTGAAGCGTAAGCTGACGAAGGAGACGTGCGGAATACCACCGGAAGCCCGACTGACTGTCGGTTATCTCAAAGCCGGTCCGCTTGCGCATGCACCAGACTCCGAACCTGTTCCACCACGCCCGCAATCCCGCCATCTCGTTGAATTGGGCATAGCGGGAACCGATGAGAATATCTGCCTCCAACCGCTCTGCCTCCAGTGCCAGCTTGACTATTGCTGTCGGATCATGCTGCCCGTCGGCATCAAGCGTAACGACGCCTTCGTACCCATGAGCGAGAGCCCAGGCAAACCCGGAACGAAGCGCCGCACCCTTCCCCAGGTTCTCCTCATGCGTAACGACCTGTACCGGCAGATCCCTTACGGTATCGGCAGTGCCGTCGGTGGAACCGTCATCGATCACCACCACAGCTATCCCACATTCAAGGACTTCGCTTACCACTGCCGCAAGCGTACGGACAGCGTTATATGCAGGAATAACTACACAGTATTGCAAGACTGTACCAACTGATCGAGAGAGGTAAACGAAAAATCGAGAAAAATTTTCCTGAGGCGCTCCGACGCATCGGAACGAGGTCCGTAGGCAGCGAATTTTTTTACAGGGGAAAGGCCGAGCCTCGGCCCTGCCGGGTCTATCTCCCGCGGATGTAGATATAGAACGGCAGGGTATCCTGCATTGTTTAAACGATTTATAGCTCTCTTCACTAAAGCATAGGGGAAAAACCTGAACCCCCAGCCCCCCCCTACCGGCAGGTTGCCGAGGCAGGTCGGCATAACGAGAGGAGGAAACTCGACAAGACGCCCCGCTGCCGTGTCCAACCCGAACGGCTGCCGAGGACCGCAGGGGTTTCCCACAAAAGGGAGAGGGTTTAGACTCGAATCGTAACGGAACCCCTCTTCGCGCAATATGCTGAAAGCCCAGGACGTAGAGGACCTGCATAAAGACCATTGTGGCGCCCGGAAACCGGAAGGTCTCCTGCCTCCTTGGCGTTCAAGGATGTCCGCCGTGGCAACGATTTCAGAGCGAAAGGCTTCAGGGGTCAATTTTGAAACCAACGTATGGGACCAGCCGTGAGAAGCGATTTCATGCCCCTCCGCTACGATTTTGGGAACAAGATCCGGCTCATCCTGCGCCACGCTCCCGAGTATGAAGAAGGTAGCCCGAACCTGAACGGCACGGAGCATGTCCAGTATGAGCTCAACATTTCTTCTTACCCGCTTTTCCGCATCCGGGATGACAGGTATTCCCGGCACATCACAAACATGATACCAGTCTTCGACATCGATGGTGAGGGCGTTTAAAACAGGCATTGACCGCTTCCTGCGCTGAACATCGTGCAATAGAAAAAGGGGGCTTCCTTGCCCCCTTTCTGTTGATGGTGGAGATGAACGGGATCGAACCGTCGACCTATGCGTTGCGAACGCATCGCTCTCCCAGCTGAGCTACATCCCCAATAATTAACATAAATCTATCTTCCCCGACTCCCCGTACTTATACCGCAAACGAAACCAGATTGAAAAGCAAAAATTGGCATCAGATGTTACGCGGGAGAATGATGTTGAATTCCACACCTATCCCCACCTTGTTATTGACCTGAATTTTCCCTCCATGGTTCGTGACAATGCGATTGGCAATTGGAAGCCCAAGTCCTGTACCTGTCTCCTTAGTCGTATAGAACGGATTGAAGATGTTGTGGAGGGCCTCCAACGCAATCCCCCCCCCTGAGTCGGTAATTTTGACCGACACAGCCGATGCACCGTTGAGAGTCGCCGATGACACTGAAATTTTTAGCGTGCCGCCACTCTTCATTGCCTCCTGTGCATTTATGAAGAGATTGAGAAAAACCTGCTTTAATTGCTGGCAGTCTCCGAGAAATACAATCACCCTCCTCGGATACTGCTTAATCACCTTTATATTAAATTCTTCGAAAGCCATGGCGACGATGGCCAAGCACTCTTCGATGATGTCAGTTATGTTGCAGTGGGTATAACAGATTGTTGTCTTCTTAGTGAATGACAGGATGTCATTTAGCATCTTCTCAAGACGCTGGACCTCCCGAACTATCGTATCCGCATATTCAAGCTCAACCGATCCGGCAGGAAGCTTCCTTTCAAGTCGCCGCGCAAACCCTCCGATTGAAACCAGCGGGCTTTTCAGCTCATGAGCTATGCCAGCCGCCATTTCCCCGATAGTTGCGAGCCTCTCGCCCTGAATAAGACGTTCCTGGGCCTCCCTCAAATTTCGGTTCGTATCTTCAATGCGGTTATAAAGCATCGAGTTCTCTATGGCCATCCCCGCTTGATTAGTAAAGAGCTGCAGAAAGCGCAGGTCGTCACGGCTGATCTCCCTGCCGCCTAAGGCATTATCCACAATCACGACACCTACTACTTGATCCTTTGCCATAAGCGGCGCAACCGCAAATGACTTAATGGAAAAACGCTGGATGAAATCCCTATCGACCCGCTTTTCCTTCGTGACATCAGGCACGAAAATAGGCTTCTTGTCGAGCACAGCGCGAGAAGCAACGTTTAGAGCACGGTTCAGCTCAAGACGACTGGCTCGCACAAGACTGCTGAATTCCGAATCTCTCTGCCATGCCATTGCCTCCTCGGAAATATCCCACCTGCTCGCCTGGATATCCTCAAGATCGCTCACAGGATTGAGGAGTCCTTGGGCCGTTTCACGTGTTACTCCCAGCATTCCCTGCATTATGCCTGCTCGTTCGTTGATCAGAAACAGCATCGCACGGTCGAAAAATGGATTTAGCCCGGATGTAAGGGCTGTAAGGATGAGGTGGATGAGCTTGTTGAGACGGATGGTAGACAACATGGTATTGCTGATCCGATAGAGAAGAAAACCTTCCTTCAGCTTTTTTTCGTTCTCTTCCGAAAGGGAGACAAGCTGCTGATAATGCGTTGCTCCCGCAAAGGCATTCGATATCAGCATCCCGATGCTTTCTAAAAGTTCTCTGTCCTCCTCATCATAGTTGACGTATTGCCGATGTTCCTGCCTCTTGCCGAAGAAGGTCAGCGTCCCCAGCATTTTCTCCTCGAATTTAAGGGGGACAGTGACGTAAGAAGGAGGCAGGTCCGCTTCATCTATGATATCGCACACAAGCAGCGGGACCATGTCATTCACGACCCGTCTGGACGCAGCCTCTTCTATGTCGAGCAAAGAAGGAAGTAACTGGCTTATTCCACGGCTGCACTTCCGATAACTTCCGGCAGGCATCCCGCTTTCGGGGAGAAGTCGCAGCACGATGCAACAAGCCTCTGTGAACTCACAGCAGGTATCAAGAACCAACGGAACCAGCGAAGGGAGAGGAATCGACCTGTTCAGCAGCTGGCCTAGCTGATTGAGCGTCGTAAGGTTACGTATCCTGCTGTCGGAATTCTCCGCGTTGCGCACGCCGTGGATAAGCCCTGCCATCACCACAAGGGCGTCCTGCAATGCCTCAACGTCTTCATCCCTGAACTCAGCCGCGCTCTGAAGCCCAAAAGTCAGGACCCCCCACAGGACTCCTTCCTCCCGCACCGGCACTGCTGCCACAAGTGGATCGCCGTGCCGGGATTCATCCTCATGGGATTGCGACTCTGCCATTATCAGCAGAGTGCTTTCACCGGCACATCGGCCTGCAATGCCCTCTCCAAGTGGAATACGACAATCAGCGACAGAGCGGGGAAATCCTGATGTAACCTTGTTTACAAGGTAACGATGCTCCTTATCCAGGATGTAGAGAGAAAGGGAAGGAAATTGAAAGTACTGGGAAAGAAATTCCACAAGGGATTTGAGGCGCGCGGGATAGGAAAGTCTGGCGGAATTGGCTATTCGTACCACCCTGCTCAGCAGGTTATATCTGTCCTGAACAGCCATCAAAGCTCCGGAGCGCAGGGGGATGGGCGAAAGTTGGTGCTTTAAGCTTAGCGGAACTTTTCTTTTCGTTCCTCTTCAATTTTACAGTCGATACAGAGTGTCGTCACGGCCCTTGCCTTAAGTCTTCCTTCGCTGATCTCCTCGCCGCATAACTCACAGATGCCGAAAGTTCCGTCATCAATCCTCTCCAGGGCCTCTTTGATCTTGTTGATAAGCTTTCGCTCCCTGTCCCGGATCCGAAGCTCAAAATTCCTGTCTGACTCCTGAGTCGCCCGGTCGGTAGGATCGGGAAAA